>NZ_CP016757.1:3087500-3427500 GCF_001701045.1 Cloacibacillus porcorum | reverse complement strand
ACCTGCACGAAAGGTGTAACGATCTGAGCGCTGTCTCGACAGTGGGCCCGGTGAAATTGTGGTACTGGTAAAGACGCCAGTTACCCGCAGTAGGACGGAAAGACCCCGTGGAGCTTTACTGTAACTTGATATTGGATTTCGGTATAGTATGTATAGGATAGGTGGGAGGCAGTGAAATAAGGTCGCCAGACTTTATGGAGCCGTCGTTGGAATACCACCCTTATTGTGCTGGGATTCTAACCGCAGGCACTGAATCGTGATGCGGGACATTGTCAGGCGGGCAGTTTGACTGGGGCGGTCGCCTCCCAAAGAGTAACGGAGGCGCGCGAAGGTCACCTCAAGATGAATGGAAAACATCTACAGAGCGTAAGGGTATAAGGTGGCTTAACTGTGAGATTGACAGATCGATCAGAAACGAAAGTTGGTCCTAGTGATCCGGTGGTCCTGAGTGGAAAGGCCATCGCTCATCGGATAAAAGCTACCCCGGGGATAACAGGCTGATGCCGCCCGAGAGTTCCTATCGACGGCGGCGTTTGGCACCTCGATGTCGGCTCATCGCATCCTGGGGCTGAAGCAGGTCCCAAGGGTTGGTCTGTTCGCCCATTAAAGCGGTACGTGAGCTGGGTTCAGAACGTCGTGAGACAGTTCGGTCCCTATCCACTGTGGGCGCAAGGTATTTGAGAGGAACTGTCCCTAGTACGAGAGGACCGGGATGGACGTACCGCTAGTGAACCAGTTATTCCGCCAGGAGTAGAAGCTGGGTAGCCATGTACGGATCGGATAACCGCTGAAGGCATCTAAGCGGGAAGCCGGCCTCAAGATGAGATACCTCATTCGTCAAAGAAGTAAGGTGTCCGGCAGACGACCGGTTTGATAGGTTGGAGGTGTAAGAGGGTAACGCCCTTTGAGCTGACCAATACTAATACACCGAGGCCTTAACCTCATAAATCCTTTATCCGCCTGAGAGGGCTGATAGTAAAGTTTCCGGTGCTAATAGAGGAGTGGATCCACCCGGTCCCATGCCGAACCCGGCAGTTAAGCACTCCATCGTCGATGGTACTACGGAGGGTATCCGTGGGAGAGTAGATCGGCGCCGGGATTAGTTTAAGAGAGAGGGAAGTCAAGTGAGACTTCCCTCTCTTGTTTTGTCTTGTGAGAAGCTGTTAGGTAACGCGGGATGAGAGATGTTTGACCGGTCTCATGCCGAACCCGGCAGTAAAGCACTCCATCACGGGTGGTACTACGGAGGGTATCCGTGGGATGGCCAGGGAGCCAAAAGGCCGGTTCTGCCTTTTGTGCGAGTCGGCTAGTTTGTGTATCAGAGTAGGTCGCCGCTAGAATTAATTTGAAGAACGGCCCTGAGGAAATCCTTGGAGTCGTTTTTTGTGTTATTTATTCTGTGCGTAACAAGGGAGTGGGTCCACCCGGTCCCTTGCCGAACCCGGCAGTTAAGCACTCCATCGCGGGTGGTACTGCGGAGGGTATCCGTGGGATGGCCAGGGAGCCAAATCAGTGCTTTTCCGATTTGTGCGAGGTCGGCTAGTTTGTTTGTTAGAGTAGGTCGTTGTCGGAATTAATTTAAGAGGGAGAGGGAAGTCAATTGAGACTTCCCTCTCTTGTTTTGTTTTGTGAGAAGCCGTTAGGTAACGCGGGACGGAATACCAGCTGCGCGGATATGCTATGTAAATAGGGTTTAATCTTCATAATGCCCTTTTATTGAAAGAATAAATAGATTACCTGATTCATCAACCGTATAAACAAGTCTGTGTTCCTGATTTATCCGGCGGCTCCATGCCTGTCTGTACTTCAGAGCCTCCGGCTTCCCAAGTCCATTGGAGGCGCCGTTTCGCTGAAGGTCTTTCAGCAGTTCGTTGATTTTGCGTAAGATAGACTTGTCCGTCCTTTGCCAATAGAGATAATCATCCCACCCTTTATCTGAAAATGTGAAATTATTCATTCGCCATGGCCTCTAATTCGTCCATGCTTTTTACAACTATTTTTCCCTGGGCGATCTGTTCCATGCTTCTGTCTATCATATCAAGGTACTCTGCGTTACTGGCGGCCTTAATAAGTGCGTTGTACTTTTCGAGACTGAGCAGCACGACATTCTTTTCATCTTTTCTTGTAACAATAACTGTCTCGTACATATCCGTCGCCTTATCACAATATGTTTTCAAATTATTACGAATCGTGGAGTAGTTAACTGCCAGCATGTAGTTCACCTCTCTTTTATGTGCTATATATTGTACAAAATATTGTACTATAATAAAATATAATGTCAACACCATTCTCCGTTACCTTTATTGAAGGCTGGGGCTAGATATATTTATCGTAAATCACAGCAGCGGTGTCATATATAGCGGCAGAAATCAGGGAATCTGTTTCCATATAATTGTATCTTCCATCAGCTACAAGATACTTTATTGCGGCTCTGGCTTTGGGGCAAAGCTGAACTTCATCGAAAATAATCAATGACTGGTGTTGATATAGCTTGATATTATAATAACCCGACAGATACATGAAGAGCGTATTCAGGTCGTTGAGATAATGGGCGAATAAATCTTTTATATCATCTCCGGACGGTTGAGATCAATGAGAATATACGTCTTGTATTCCGCCCTGGCGAACTGTTTGGCGATATAGCTCTTGCAACCCTGCGGGCCCCGTCAATCAGTAAAGCCGTTCTGCCGGCCCAATTTTTTTCCAATCAACCAGATCCGCGTAAATTTTTCTCTTCATCTGCCCGCCCCTCTGATAAACATAAATCAAGATTTATTATGCCTGGATATACCACATAATCAAGATTTATTTAATCGCCTGGATACACATTTTCGGGAATTTACTGTCATATTCTTCCTCCGTATATCAGATTTTCGCATGGAATCTTAGACTCTGACTTTTATATACTACAAAGTCGCCACAGAAAAGCGCAAAGAAGTCAGTAATATCAAGCATAAGCAAAGACATGTGACAAAAATATTGGTTTTCAGTGACGACTACTACAAGGAGTTTTTCTAACTGATATCCGTTTTACCTGGTTTTTTTCATCACAGCCACGGTAACTTTGATAATAATATTGACGGCCAGTATTGCCAGAGACACAACAGCCGCGCATTCCAGCTGCATCTGAGCCTCAAATTGATTGATCATCAATGATACTGGTTTATTAGCCGTACTGGCGAGGAAAGAGACCGCAGAGATGGTCATCATGCAATTTACGAAAAAGTATGAAAACATCTCAAACATTGTCCCTTTACACTGAGGTATGAATACATCCATAATCATACGCCCGCGGCTGATTCCCAGCGTATGCCCGACACCTTCGAGATTTTCATTGATCTTTGACAGTGAGTTGTACATCATGAGGTATGGCGAGGCGATGAAGTGGACGAGATTCACCATTACCAGTATCGCTATTGTCCCGTAAACAACACTGCCGTGAAAAACTAGAACATAGGATAGACCGAGGACGATGCCGGGAATGGCCGCCGACGTGATAGCTGAAAGGTGGAGAAATCTTGAAGTTTTTGACTTCATACGTGCTGACATATACGCAGTCATAAAGGCGGCCGCAATCCCGATCACCGATACTAAAAGGGCTATGATAATAGAATTTATCAGGTATTCATTTGCTCTAAGATTCAGCGTATTAATGACATTATTGAAGGTAAAACTAATATTATTTGGATAATCCGATGCGAACGCTAATATTATGAATGATGTCAACGTCAATATGGTGAAAATAGACACTACGCTGCAATATGTATACGAAATAACATTTCTCACTGTACCTCCAACTGGTTCAAACTGTTTTGAAATAAACGAAGAGTTTCCTTTGTCTTTATTAGCCAAGTCAATGATAAACGCCGCTACCGCCGGAACCAGCAGCAAACAGCCATAAACGGCTCCCTTGCCGAAATTCAGCTGCCCGATGACTTCCTGATACATTATAACGGGAACCGTGAGGTACTTACCGCCAACCATAAGAGGAACACCGTAATCTGTGATAATAAGTGTGAATGTTGCAAAAATGGCCGAAATTAACGGTTTTCTTAAGTATGGCAACGTAATGGAGGTAAACTGGCGAAACTTGGGGATTCCGAGGACACGCGCCGCTTCGTAAGGAGAGCTGTCTTCATACCTCATTATATCGCTAAACATAAGATATGCGACCGGAAACGCGTACAGGATAGATCCGAGAACGATACCGTGTAAGCCATAAATACTGGCGCTTAAGCCAAACAGTTTCGTTATAATCCCATTGTTTCCGAAGAGGATGATCAGTCCCATGCCATTTGAAATGGACGGTATCAACATTGGCAAAACAAAGATGATGCCGAATACGCTTTTAAACCTGATATTTGTCCTCTCTATACTAACGGCCAGGAGATAGGCAATAATAAGTGTCAATATGGTCGCTATCGCAGTCGCGGTCAAAGAGTTGGCGATAACGGTACTGAAGGTTGGAGATGCCATCACCTTATGCAGACTGTCTGAGTCAATATTGATAAACATCCTGATCAGTGGAATAAATACCAAAGCAATGAATACAACAGAGAGCAGTATCCGTGTTACATCCGCTTTCCTGCCCAGTATCTGACTGAAAGAGAACTTCTGATTCATCATCATACCTTCACGTACTTTAGTAGAGAGTCTATCTTTGCTTGAAGGTTGCTCAGAACAAAGTCTTTCACATAATCATTGGCTGGATTTGAGATTATGTTTTGGGGTGTGTCTATCTGAACAAGATGGGCCTCTTTCATGACCATGATCCTGTCGGACATGGCAAAGGCCTCTTCCTGATCATGCGTGATATATATCATCGTTGTTTTGAACTCCGCCTGGATTCTTTTTATCTCTTTTCTAAGTGAAAGCCTCGTCGCTACGTCCAGAGCTGACATTGGTTCATCAAACATAATGATGTCCGGATTCATTATAAGCGTCCTGGCGATAGCCACACGCTGCTGCTGGCCGCCGGATAACATGGCGGGTTTCTTATCTATATGCTCTGTTAAATCCATCTGCTGAATCAGAGCAAGGGCTTTTTCACGCACAGCTTGCCTGGCTTCGTTGGCTTTGTTTTCTTTGCGTATTTTCAAAGCGTATTCCACATTTTCCAGCACGGTCATATTCTCAAAAAGGGCATAGTTCTGAAACACGATCCCCATTCCGCGGCCTGCCGGGGATATGTCAGTGATATCTATTCCGTCCTTAGTAACCGTTCCTCCTGTAGGCTTGAGCAAACCGATGAGGATACGTAAAATCGTTGTCTTGCCGCAGCCGGACGGACCAAGAATCGAAAGAAACTCACCATCCTGGACATTGAAACTGACTTTATCAAGCGCGCGTTTTCCATCATACTCCATCTCGAGGTCTCGTACTTTAAGCTTTATCTTTTCCATAATTGATTCCCTTCACAGCATATATACCACGTACTGTTTTACAGATAATTTATACGGCCAAGCACTTTGGCGGAAACGGAGGAAATGATTTATCGTTCCCGCCAAAGTAGCAGCATGTTAAGTTTGCCTGATTAGCAGAGATATTATCCTAATACTTCCACTTATCCAGGAGGCGCGTCTTTTCATCAATTGTGTTATTGCTCATATCGCTGTAGACAATATTCTGTGGGTAATTCTTGACGACATAATCTTTGTCTTTAAAGATCTTTTCAGGGAAAAATTTCTCGTTGTTTTCATAATTGTAAGTGTTGATAAGGAAATCAAACACTGCCTTGACTGCAGGTTTTGTTTCCTTACCCTTGATGATTGCCTGGCCATAGAGGGAATAGGGAGAACCCTCTTTAAAGAATATAATCTTGAGGTTCTTTCCTTCGTTGATTTGCGTTACTGCTTGTGCAGTCATTCCCAAGCCGATTCCGACTTCCCCTTGAACAAGCGCATTTACCGGCCCTGAACCAGATGATGTGTATTGCAGGATGTTGGGTGTTAATTGGTCGAAATAATCAAAGGCTTTTTCTTCTCCCCATGCGTTTACGAGGCTCTTCAAAAACATATAGCCGGTACCAGACGCTTTTGGGCTGGGCATTGAGATTAATCCTTTATATTCCGGTTTTAACAGGTCTTTATAACTTGTAGGTTCTTCAAGGCCTCTAGCTTTTAATACATCCGGATTGATGATAATAGCTCCGCCGTTTCTCAGCTCAATAATGTAGTTCTTGCTCAACGCCACATCTTCGGTGTATATACTCATGTCATAATTGGACAGATCCGCAAACTCGCCAAGAGCATCAAGCTGTGACATATATCCATAATCCAGGTCATGGGTGATATCGAATTCAGTTTTTGTTCCTTCCGCCAACAGTTTAGCGGCATGGTTCCCAGTCGACATATACTCGATTGTAATATCATAGTCAGGAAACTCTTCCTGAAGCCTCTTTGTTAAGTATTCAACTCTGTAATCTTCGGCGCTGGTGTAAATAAGTACTTTATCTTTAGCTTTGGAGCGGCTGGATAAAAATACAGCCAGCGCGACGATTATCAGAACGACAACGATAATAAAACTTTTTTTAGACTTAGAATTCATAACTTTTGTATCCTCCTGTTATTTTGTTTTTATATTTTCTAAATGCTGAGGCTCAAAGGCGTTTTGTATCGTTACAGCGCATATAATTTGTCAATTTTTTTCAGTTCGTTATATGTGTCGATCTCGACGACATCGTCGAATGAACACTCACGGATACGAACCTGGTAATTCTCTTTTTTATAGACAAGCGCGGTCTGTTCCCAATATCGCTCCTTTCCGCCGGGGGATGTGAAGACATCATTCAGGTCGTTAGCCAGCTTGCTGCCGTCGTCCGCGTCCCAATACGATATGCCTACCATTTGATAACAGTCTTTGCCGCCGATGGCCTCAGATTTTATAACCCCGTTTTTGTCCGTACTTATGCACCAGTCGTCTGTGACCTTTACCGGAATTCCTAAAAAATTAGAGCAATATTCATATTTCCGAATGAGCTTAGGATTCCTGAGAATCAGATCAGATTCCAGTACATATGCGTTTTGAAAGAGGTAACGGACACACATTGCGGATGAAATATTATTGCTTTCATTGTATCCCGGATTTTCAATAAACTGAATGCGCGGATATTTATACCTGAGCTGGTCAAACTGCTCGCTCAGATAACCACGGACTACGATAATTTCAGGAATATCCGCGGCAACAACCGCATCAAGCAGAGTATCGATCATCCGCATACCATTAACGCGTACCAGGGGCTTGGGTGTGTTAAACGTAATAGGGACAAGCCGGGAACCAAAACCGGCGGCAAGAAAGATAGCCCTTTTCACACGATACGGCTCCAATGCGGCCATACCGGTATCTGTTATCCTCCCATCCGCAATATAACCCCGTTCGCACATGAGGTTAAGCGTTTTTTCGATACTGTCAAACGGCAGATGTGTTGTCTCGGCTATCTCTTTGGGAGAGCATAACGGGGTTTCATACACAAATCGTAATATAGAAAATTCATTCTGAGTTAACATTTATAGGTATCCTTTCAATAATTATAGTTGTCTGCAATTCTTAAAATCGTTGCATGATTGGATATATTTTTAACAGCCACTCTCTTAACTAAAAATTCTTTTTTACTTCGACGTTTTTAATAAATTCCATTGGATGAGTTTGTCTTTCCGAAACAGGCGGCAGCTTCATGTAGTTGCCATAAGTTTGGGTTAGGTAATCGTCATAGTTTCTTGGCGCATAAAACATTGCATCCTCAAATTGGAGTTCAATGCGATCCTCAAAGTGAGCCTTTTTTATCCTTACTATCTTATTGGATTCTTGAAAACTTATATTTCCAACATATTTAGAATCTTGGTATGGATACGTGTTGGAAGCGACTTGGTTTATATAACGTGACATGACGCCATGTGGAATCAGGTGAGCAAAACTTATGACCGCAGTTTTTGCGCATGTTCGCCAAAAACCGTGTTTTGATCTTGATAGCACGGCATCACGCCCAAAGCAGAGATAATTAAACATCTGTAATTTCTTTTTGTATTTTAGCGCCGCCTCTAGTGAATCAGGCCAGCCATCAATTGGGAAAATATCGATCCATATTCCTTTGACTGCGGTTGTTCCACTCTCAATTAGTTTTATATCCATATTCATTAGCTTGGCTATGGGCATGTTCCATTTTCTATCTACAAGGGGTGACTTTAAGATATATTTTGTATGAGAATATATCTCGTTAAATTTTATATAGTCCTGGCGTGGCATATAAACATCGATGTCATCATCCCAAGGAATAAAACCTTTATGCCTCACAGCGCCTAAAAGGGTTCCTTCCGCTAAGCAATAACGTAAGCTGTGTTGTCTACAAAATGAGTCAAAGTTTTTTAGAATTTCCAACTCCATTAGTTGTAGTTCTCTTAGACTTATTTTTTTCACGATGTCTATTTCTCTCCTAATGTAAAATTTTGATTTGTGAATATAAATTCAGTGTTCTTATATACATTAACTATCTGGGCACATGTATTCTTATTGAACGTTTCAACAAAAGCTGCCAAATTAAATAAGAGACAGTTGTGGCAGATGCAATTCCAGTTAGCGACGGATGAATAATAAGCGTTGCAATAGTTAGAACAGCGCAGCAAATAACAGCCATAAAACTTATTGTCATCATGGTCCGCTCTTGCCGTTTCACTTTGAGAATGGTGTTATATACCATCGTGATTTTCGCCTGAAAAAATATCATCGGCAACAAAATCAGCAGACAAGATAAAGTCGGCGTATAGGCAGGAAGAAAGGTTTTTACAATGATGCTTGCCGGTATATACACTAGCATTACCGCTATAAATACCGGTATCGACCATTTGTCAGAAAAATCCAATAACCTTTTGATGTTTCTTTCGTGTGACTGCTTCAAAATCGGGAAAAGGACAAGCGACGCTGCGGCTACAACCTGTGAGATAATGGCCATCATTGGAAAGGCGAAAGAATAATATCCGAACTGTTCTTTACCAAGATAATGTTCAACACTGAACTTACCTATACCTGTCATCAACATTGACGCAATCCCATACATTGTGAGCGGAAATCCAGCGGCAATATTTGCTTTCATCTCTTTGAATACCCCACGTTTAAACTGTAACGGCAGAATAAAAAGTTCTCGTGAGGAGGCGATGTTATAAATTAAGGCCAATAACTGTCCGCTTAAACTTATGATAATCAGGCTGTACATGGATATATCCCAGAAAAACATCGCAATTATTACAAGACATACAAAAAATATTTTTTCTATAATATTTCCTATGGAATAAATATTAAACCTTGCCGTAGCCTGGTTTATAAGGACGAAAAAGCTGATAAGGCACCGCAAGAGCATAGAAATGGCAACGGCGTAAAAAATACAGCTGTTCTTAGCACCCATATCGGAAGAAAATACGATAGCAACAAATACAGTACAGACAATGACAAGATAAAGTAACATGATACAGAAAAAGGCAGTAAAACGACGTTTGGGCAGTTGCCTATATTCTTTCCCGCCATAGCGCAGGTATATTCCGTCACAATAGCCAAACAAGACAAGACCAACATAAGCCTCGTACAAAAGGTATGTTTGCCAGTAGCCAAATTCTTCTGGGGTAATACTGCTTGGAACAATGAAAGAAGATATCACTCCCATCAATATAAGGATACAGTTGGAGAAAAGCACCTGTATAAAACCGCGGATCCCCTTGTTCTTTAGTAGCGATTCAGTCATTCTGCTATTCACCGCCACAGATTTCGATTAACAACTTTGCCGTATATTCAGGAGTATTCTGTGGAAATAGTGCCTCAACTTCGGAAAAGGGCACGCGCATCCCACGTTTTTCACGAATAAAAGTTTCCACTATGGCGGCATTATCGCCTATCTTGTCCCAATCTTCTTTTATTAACAAAGCAAGAGGATATTTGTTAAGGTACTCAATACTTGGTTCTTCGTTATATTTATAAAAGGAAATAATAGGCTTTCCTAGAGCCATATATTCAAAAATCTTACTTGGTATCTGCCTGGGATTATTGCTACCAAGGTTAAGCAATATATCTGCATTCAATAATAATGGCAAAATTTCATTATGCGGCAATGCAGAGTGGATATTAAGGGAACCAGACAAATCCCCTTCAGATTTATCCTCAAATAAAAATCCACAATTATTTCTGCCATAAATGTCTAGTTTTATACAACTTTTATCCATCATAGTAAATATTTCCAACATATAACGGGGGTCAGTTAAAGGCATATTTATACTCCCAGCGTACACCAACGAAGACATATAATGTTTTTCTTGGTAAATGGGTAATTTTTCCATCAGAGCATTTTCTATGAAAGGTATATCTGAGATATGAATTTTCCTTGTGGTATCTGTGTTTGCATATAACCTACAATAATATTGTTCGTGGGATTTTAACACAATCATTGCGTCAAAGACGTCAAAGAAATGTAGTTCCCATTTACGCAGCATTTGCTTGCAAAATACTGACGGCAATATGCAAGGAAATACCCCCCCGGATAAACAGTCGCAAAAATAAGAGACAGCATTCACATAAGGCAGATATTTTTTTAGTAACATCAGTGCAAACAGACTTTCAAACGGCTGATATACACCGATGATACAGTCTATCTGATTGTCCAGACAAATCTGTTTGGCGCGCCGGTAAAAATTCCATGCAAAGAGCGGTGCGGAGAGCGGCCAGGAAAAGAAGAAAAGCAATCTGCGGATACGCCACGACCAGAGTGCGGCGGAGCGCAGTATACCTATACATGGCAGTGTTGAATGTCTGTCGCACCAGTCGAGGACACGAACGTGCCATAGATTTTTTACTCTGTAAATCTTTACTCCGTCGATTTCCTCATAACCTGGATCCTCGTAACGTGCCATCGCGAGACAACATACTTCATTTCCACGCGTTATTAGCGCTTGGGCGATTTTTTCTGCGCACACGCCATTTGCAGATGCATGAGGAAGGTATGAGCCGAGCAAAAACATAAATTTCTTTTTCAACAGAAAACCTCTTTTTTAAAATATATAAATTTGTTAATTTGGATATTTATAATAAATAACTGATAATATAATTATGGCTAAACACATCTTTGTATACATATAATGACATACAAGCCCTCAATATATATATCGAACCGATTCCAATACAGGTTGCTTTTCTGAAATAGTAGTGTTTATCTGTTGCCGCCATTAATAACGCAATAGAATTAAGGATTGCTATATTTGCATAGATTCTATAAAAGTTGCTTTGAAGTACGATTAAAGGAAGATACAGCAAAAGTATTATATTGGCATAATATACATATGGTAAAAAATTAGTGGAAAGGTATTGAAATTTGCTGTACTTAGGCTTGCGCTGTGTTCTTGTATAAAATTTCCAGTACTTCCATATAAAAAATAACGGGGTAAAGGTAAAAAACAGGAAAATCATAACGCCAGCTTTTGCCCTAGCTTCATATAATAAAACTCTGACAATTTTTAAGTTATTTGAATATGATAATAACAAGGGCGATAAAATTTTTATTATATCCCCGCCGACAGCAATGACAAAAGCGATGATAATTAATATATAGAGTATCCTTCGCAGTAATTGGCAGCTTTTTATAAAAGGTATTAAGAAAAACGGCAAATATATTATATATAGGCTGTGAAAACCTATTGCCAGTGCCATAAAGAAAAACGAAGCGTAATATTTATATTTTTTCTCACTTATAAAAAAGACAAAAGCATACATGAAAAAGATATTCCCCATAAAATTTCTTACAACTATGACATCAAAGAAAAAAGGAAACATCATATACAATCCTAACACATAAGTGCGTATGGTTTTGGGCACGAGTAAGCTAATGATATAAAATAAGTTTAATAAAAATAGGATAGAGGTTATCAACTTAAATTTTTGATATGAGAAACCATGACTACTAAAATATCTGGCTAGTTCTTGATAGAAGAATTCTCCATAATCAGTGTTATTGTAATAAAACATTTCATATCCAGCGTAATCTGCGTTATAAAAATTTGCTGCCATCAATATAATGCAACATATCGCTAAAAATATGTAGGATAACATATATTTATATTTTGTTATTTTATCAATACACAAGAAAGCTATGAATAAAACGCTATAGTTTAAGGCCACAAACATTATGATGTCACCTCGTTTGTTTCTTTGCTGCAATAATCTATATATAAAATTTTCTTCATAGCCTTACATAAACTGTCTACATTACTTTCCCAAAATACATGTTGATAGTCATTCAATATTTCTTTCGCAAATAACGTGTCCGCTGCTATTACAGGAGTTCCATGTATTTTTGCTTCTAGGAGCGGCAGTCCGAATGTTTCTATATACGATGGAAATATCAACACTGCTTTTGGGTACCAATCAAATAGTTCGTTTCTGCTAAGCACGCCAACGAATTCTATTGGCAGAGAATATTTCTCTACCTCATCATACAGTTGGCGAGCAAGTTTATTTTCAGTGCCGGTCATGGTGAATATCACCCTGAAGTTGGTAATACCGTCATTAATAAGTTGTTTGCATGCTTCGATAATCACCTTGTGATTCTTGTACATTAGTGGTGAGGATGGGTATATGAATGACAGAATATCCATGTTTTCATAATCAAACATTTCTTGGGGTGTGATGCTTATCACAGGAGGTATTACAGATATCTTATCACTGTCTGCACCTGTCTTTTCTACACAGGCTTTTTTCATCCATTCTGCTTGCACTACCACTCTTTTAGCTTTTTTGATTCCGTCGAAGATGAACTTCGATATCACATTCTGATATACCCAGAACAGAGGACTTTCTGTTAAAGCGAATTTGTATTCTGCAAATGGTAATGATTGGTGCAAATACATTATTTGTGGTACGTTAATATGTGGAATTAACACGTTTTGTAATGATAATACTTTGTCTATCTTATTTTTTCTTATAAGTTCCGGCGCGGTGAAATGATCACAGTACAGTCTATGCCCCCAGCTTTTTTTTACCCAAGGAAGACGAATGATTTTAATATTGTCCGTTTCTTCGAGAGTCGGCGTACTAATTACAAATATCCAGTGTATGCTTTTGTCCTCGTATTTTTTTACAACTTCATAAAAGTCATTCAATACGGACAAAGCGCCGCTGGCGGAAGCAGCGACGTCATAAACTAAGATATTTTTTGCTGGAAGTACGCAGTCTAATAGCGTCATTGTTTTCTCCAGACCATACTATTAATAATGCCTGTGTAGCTTTGGATTATTTTGACGACCTTAACGCTCACATTTTCATCAGCATAAGCTGGGACTGTCAGCCCATCATCACCGTTTGCGTGCATGGATACCGCCAGGTCGACCGCCTGGAGCACCTGTTCCGTGGTGATAGAGCCAATGGTAAATATCCCCTTATCCATCGCCTCCGGACGTTCTGTCGATGTACGAATGGAGACAGCGGGGAATTTAAAGTAAGATCCATCTTCAGGAACAGTTCCGCTGTCTGATACCATACAGAAGGCATTCCGCTGGAGTTTGTTATAGTCGAAGAAGCCAAGCGGCTGATGCTGCAGCACGCGCTTGTCAAAGACAAAGCCGCGTTGCTCTATGTATTTCCTGGAGCGCGGGTGGCATGAATAGAGAATCGGCATGTCGTATTTTTCCGCCATCGCGTTTACAGCATTCATAAGGGCAAAGAAGTTCTTTTCAATGTCGATGTTCTCTTCTCTATGTGCCGAGAGGAGGATATATCTGTTTTTCTCCAGCCCCAGAGTCTCAAGGATTTTGCTTTTTTCTATCTTTTCTCTGTTTGCTGAGAGCACTTCTGCCATCGGCGAGCCGGTGACGAATGTATATTCAGGTTTTACGCCGCTGTTTAAGATATAGCGACGCGCGTGTTCCGAATAGCACATATTTACGTCGCTTGTTACGTCGACTATACGGCGAATCACTTCTTCTGGCAGGTTTTCGTCTTTGCAGCGGTTGCCGGCTTCCATATGGAAAATAGGTATTTTCAGACGTTTAGCGGAGATAACTGAAAGGCATGAGTTTGTATCGCCAAGCACCAGCAGAGCGTCAGGCTTTTGCTCGGCCATAAGCTCATATGATTTAGCGATGACGTTACCCATCGTCTGACCAAGATTATCCCCTACAACCCCAAGGTAGAAGTCCGGTTCCTTTATTTCTAATTCCTTAAAAAAGATATTGTTCAGTGTATAATCCCAATTTTGTCCAGTATGCACGAGTATATGATCAAAGTATTTTTCACACTTTTTTATGATTTCCGAGAGTTTTATTATCTCTGGGCGAGTTCCCACTATTGTCATAAGTTTTAGTTTCATTATCCTTATCCCCTTATGTTAATCCGCGATATCATAGTGAGGATACAAATTTTTGTGCTGCCTCATCCATGCCGCAAGTTCCGCGACCATTTTTTCGTAGTCGGGGATGACATAGCCGAAATCAAAGCGCGTTCTTTTCAGGGATTTGTCGGACACGATATTATCCACCGGTTCTATTTCCAAACTGTTTCCCTTGAGGTAGTGGTTGAATAAAGACAGTAAATCGTGTTTGCTGATGGATTTTTTATAGACCATGTTATAGAGGCCATGAACGCCTTCGTTCAGTCCGGCTTCCATAGCTTTGGCTAATTGCAGCGTTGTCAGCCCTGTCCACATAACACGGCTGTATCCACAGATCTTTCCATTTTGCTGCATAAACCAGTTTAAGAGGCCGATTCCATTGGGGTTGAGGTCGGGACCGACTATAGAATTACGAAGAGTAAGATTTTTCCCATCTTCAAGTTCACCTAACGCCTTTGTTCTATCGTAAAAAGTCTCGCCATCACGCAGATCGCTTTCCGTGTATTCTCCTTTTTTGCCGGAGAAGACACAATCGGTGCTCATGTGGATGATTTTTGTTTTGGAGCCTGATGTAATATCTGCCAGCAGATGCGGGAGATAGGAATTCAAATACACGGCGAGTCTTTTATTTTCTTCCGCGAATTGGTTTAATACGCCGATACAGTTAATGACAGCATCGAATTTTTCACCAGTTATCATTGCTTTCAGCGTTTCGGCATCCTGTGCGTCCCCCGTAACGGATTTACAGGGGCAATGGCTCAGGGGACGGCTGTCAAAACCAGTGACGTCATATCCCCGTTCGTGCATGTACATCGATATCGTATGTCCCGCCATTCCGGAGGCGCCAAGTACCAGAAGTTTATATCTCATATTTTTCTCCCCCTGCGGCAAGTTCGGTCTGTATATATGGCAGCATCAGAAGTTTTTGTTTAACTGCGTTGAGATCAAGCATTTCGGTATTCATTGAATTGAATTCCTGAATGTCGTTCATTTCTCGTTGCCCCTTATCGAAGTATTTTTCGTAGTTGAGGTCACGCTTGTCGCAGGGGACACGGAAGAAGTCGCCCATGTCTTCGGCGTGGGCGCATTCTTCTTTGGTGAGAAGAGTCTCGTACATTTTCTCCCCGTGACGGATGCCGATAATTTTTGTCTCGGCCTCTTTATTGAAGAGTTCTTTTACAGCCTGAGCCAAAACAGCGATGGTGCAGGCTGGGGCCTTTTGTACCATGATGTCGCCGTTGGCGGCATGCTCAAAGGCAAACACTACGAGGTCAACAGCCTCTTCAAGGTTCATGATGAAGCGTGTCATCGCCGGTTCGGTTATTGTAAGAGGGAGTCCGGACTTTATCTGTTCGACAAAACGCGGGATGACGGAGCCGCGCGAGGCCATGACGTTGCCGTAACGTGTGCAGCAGATTGTTGTCTTTACCGGATCTACGGTGCGGGACTTGGCGATGACGACCTTTTCCATCATTGCCTTTGAGGTACCCATGGCGTTGATTGGATAGGCCGCTTTGTCTGTAGACAGGCAAATGATCTTTTTAACACCATATTCGATGGCGGCGGAGAGAACGTTGTCGGTACCGATAATGTTCGTCTTAGCGGCCTCAAGCGGGAAGAACTCGCATGACGGCACCTGTTTTAAGGCCGCCGCGTGAAAGACATAATCCACGCCGTGCATGGCGTTTCTGATGCTGTTTATGTCGCGCACGTCGCCGATGTAGAACTTTATCTTCTCGTTGTTGCGGTACTCGGTGCGCATGTCGTCCTGCTTCTTTTCGTCACGTGAGAAGATGCGGATCTCTTTTATCTCCGTGTTGAGGAAACGATCCAGTACCGCGTGGCCGAAGGAACCGGTGCCGCCTGTGATGAGTAAAGTCTTATTAAACATTACAAACAACCTCTGCTTCAGAAAAATATTTATCAATCCTGTCCATAAGCATTCTCTTTTCATAATGTTGAATGAAATATCCGCGGGCCTTTTTTCGCATCTCTTTTAACTCTTCAGAGGACAGCCTAGTGAGTTCAACAATCTTTTCCGCTAGACTGACGGCATCTCCGGCATTGCAGCAATATCCAGCGCCGCTATCTTCTATAACCTGCTGGATCTCTCCGTTTGCAGAAACAATGAGTGGAATTCCACATGCTAGTAAGGATTGAAGCTTGGAGGGGAGTGTCATTTCAAATATTCTATTGTCAGAAAGTGAAATCAAGGCGGCGTCGCAGACCGACATAAACGCTGCTATTCTTTGTGCGGGTTGCTTATGTATAAAGTTAAACATATTTTCGCATCCACTAGCCTGCACTGCCTCTTTCAAAACAGGCAGATAGCGACCATCACCGACAATGTTAAAGCGCACCTTTGTATTTTGCCTTTGCAGTTCTATAGCTACCTGCGGCAATAAATCCAACCCTTGCGCAAAGCCTATGTTTCCGGCAAATATTAAATTAAAAGAGTCATCATCGGGGATTTCGCTGACAACACACGTTTTTTTATCTACTGGACGGTAGAACTCTTCTGCATATTGTGGCCAGAATTCCAATTTTTCCAGAGGCACACCTCTGTGGTTGATAGCCTGCAAAAAGCTTTTTGATGATGTAAATATCCTGTTACAGCTTTTATAGATGTAGTCTACCATTGCGCCAAGCATATTTAAGATAAGCCTATTATGTACTCCGCCAACAATCTCCACATTTTCAGGCCATAAATCCGTGACATATATAAGGCATGGAATTTTTACTCTCTTTGCATACCATACACCAGGCAGCGCTTGGGTCATTGGTGAGACCTCATACACAAAAACTTTATCAGCTTTCAGCGTTGTAAATTTTGACCATAAAAATCCGGAGATTACAAATGAAATATAGTTAAGCGCCATCATTACGGCACTGTTGCCACGCGGAATGATGGGCAGACGAATGATGTCAATTCCATTGTATCTTTCAGTTCTTTTTTGAAAATATCCATATCCGTTATAAAATTTGCCCTGTGGATAATTGGGGATACCGGTAATTACAGTGACCTGATAGCCACGTTTTATCCACTCCGTGCAGATGTCGTTTACTCTGAACTGCTCGGGATAAAAGTATTGTGATATAACAAGGATATGTATTCTATCCGGCATATGCGGCCATCCTGACTATGCCATCACAGAATTTCACTGCGTTGTATTTTCCACAATCGGAAAGTTCTTTTGCGTATAATTTCGACCCAAACGCCTTGTTGAATAACCCGCTGTTTGAAAGTATTTTGCAGACGAATGCAGGAACGGGCATCATAAAGATTATTTTGCCCTTTATTTTCCTGTAGTCAGCAATAACGTCTTTTGTCGCAACGTATTCTTCGTTTTGCGGGAAGAATATTCCTCCTGATGCATTATTTATTACCAGCCTTACGCATTCAGTAAAGTTGTCTATGTAGATCATGCTGCGCCGGTTTTCTATGTTGGGGAATATAAGGGCGTACTTTGCCAGCTTGAGCAGCTTGGGAAAGTTGCCTTTGCACCCAGGTCCATAGATGACTGGCGGGCGCATGATTGATACGATGAATTTGTCGTCTGCCATTTTCTGTATCGCAAGATCGGCCTGCAGTTTGCTGTCTCCGTAAAAGTCAGCGGGGTTTGGAGGTGTGTCTCTTGTTATGATTTTTTCTTTCCCCACAGGTTCATCTGCGCCGTAGATTATCATCGAGCTCATAAAGATAAACTGTTTTACGCCTTCGATCTTAGCCTTTTTTGCCGTATCTACGGCAAGGTCTCTGTTTATTCTGTAATATAAGTCTTTCTTCGACTGATCGGCGGAGACATGCGCGATACCTGCAACATGAAAGACAACGTCGTATCCGGCGAAGGATTTTTCGCGCCATGTGCCGTCTATCATGTCGATGGTATCGACATAATATTCGTCTGGCCATTGGGAGAGCCATTTTTCGAACGAGGTGCCGACGTAGCTGTTGAGGCCGGTGATGAGGATCTTTTTCATTGTCTATGTTCTCCGCCGGATAATTTCTGCAGTGTTCCCGTGCCGCCCTCGACGACGCCCTCTTTTTTCAGCACGCAGGCGATGGTGCCGAAGAAGCATTTGCAGTCGAAGAGGAAGCTCATTCTCTTTACGTATTCGCCGTCATAGGCGGCTTTTACCTCTATAGGCAGTTCGTCGCGGCCGTTTATCTGCGCCCAACCGGTCAGTCCTGGCAGTATGTCGTTCGCGCCGTATTTGTCGCGCTCGGCGATGAGGTCGTACTGATTCCACAGCGCAGGGCGCGGGCCGATGATGGACATTTGCCCGGCAAGAATATTCAATATTTGCGGGAGTTCATCTAAAGAAAATTTGCGCAGCCACGTACCGCTGCGGGTGATCCATTTTTGCGGGTCATTTAGCATATGCGTCGGCATATTTGCCGGCGTATCGATATACATGGTTCTGAATTTAGGCATCATAAAGGTATTTTTATGCAGTCCGACACGCTTCTGCCAGAAGAAGACCGGGCCTTTGGAATCGAGCTTTACGACAGCGGCGACAGCCAGCATCGGCAGTGCGAGCAGCACCAGGCCGATGGCTGAGAGGGCGATATCTATCGTTCTTTTAAGGCAGCTTTTGTACATCTTTGTCTCCTGTTTTTCATAAACTGTTTTTGCTTCTGTCTCTGCGCGGCGCGGAGAATAGAAACTCGGTCGCCGGATTTCGGATCAGGTTCGGCATGGCCTATTCAGCTGATCTTTGTCATTCCCGTCTCTGTGCCGGAACTCTGCCGCCGTCCTGTCTCGTATTCAGCGCGTTCAGTTTCACGGCCTGTTCCGGCGAGAGTTTGCCCTGTTTGTGCAGCGTCCTTTGCCGGGCGACCCAGCGGGCGATGCTGGCGATTTCTTCCGCCTCACCGCTTTCAGCGGCGGTCTTTATGTCTCCCGCAGCCCTGAGCAGAGAGGCGGCGGCCTCGTATTTTTCGGACCAGGCGCGTTCGGCGGGCGTGCGCCAGTCTATCCCCAGCCTTTCCAGCTGGGAGATCTGTTCTTCGGTCAGCCTTTTGCCCTCCAGCCCGCCGCGGTAGGTCTTTCTGCATTTGTAGAGCCATTTGCCGAGCCAGACGTTGTCTATTACATAGTTTGGCGGGATGTCCAGGTCTCCGTGTTCGCGGAGGTATTCTTCGCAGGCGGATATGCGTTTTTGCCAGGGATCTTCCGCAGTCCACTTGAAGCCCAGCGCGTCCAGTTTCGCGCGGCGCTCCGGCGTGACTTTGATTGCGGTCCGTCCTGTCTGGGAGTTGACCTCGACATGGTTTTTCAGCCATCTGCCGAGCGGAAAGCCGTTTGCGTTCACATATCCGGCGGGCACCTCAAGCGTACCGAATTCCCGATGGTAGGCCAGCGCCTGTTTGTAGCCGTATTCCCATTGCCGTGTGTAGGTGTCGAGCCAGTCCATGTGAATGGCGTCGAGCCGTTCTATCTGGGTCTCGGTCAGCGGTGCAGCTCCGTTCAGCCTGCCGCTTCTTATTTTGCGCATCCTCCGCAGCCAGGCGCCGATGCGCAGGCCCTCTTCGGAGATGTAGTTTGCCGGAATGTCAAGGTTGTGGTGTTTGCGGTAATATTCCGTGCAGGCGAGGTAGTTCCGCTCCCACTGATAGTCCACTTTGTCCCAGATCATGCCGAGTTTGTTGAGGGCCGCGATACGCTCGTCCGTGAGGTAGTAGCCGCATCTGCCGCTGTTTTTTGACTGACGGAGGTTGCAGATCCATTTGCCGAGTTCAAGCCCTTCGGGGGTGACATAGGTGGCATGGATGTCGATATTGCCGCTGCTGAATTTGTATCGGCACAGCGCCTGATAGAACCTCTCCCATGAATAGTCGTAGCGGTTCTTCCAGCGCATGCCGATGCTTTCAAGTTTTTCTATTCTCTCTTTGCCGAGTATCCCCGGAATTTTACCGGCGTAGACGAGCCGCTGTGTGTTGAGCCACGAACCGAGGGAATAGCCGTCGGGGGTCTGGTAGCGTTTCGAGACTTCAAGATTTCCATGTTCCCTGTAATATGCCCGCGCATGGCCGAACATGGTCTCCCATGAGGCTGATAGGCTCTCTTCAAGTTCGTTGAAGAGGCGTCTGCTGTCGCACACCTCGTCGATGATGGTAAAGGAGTCGTTGACGATCCTGTTTTCGTCTCCCATGATTTGGTAACGGTCTATTACCGAGCGCATCTCCTCCTGAACGGCGGAGACGCTGTAGAGATTTTCGATGTTGTTGACGACGTCTATAATGACGGTTTTTTCCCTGCTGCCCGCCGACAGGGCGCGCCCGATCTGCTGCTTGTAGATGATGGGGGAGACGGTGGGGCGGAAAAGGATCACACCCGCGATGTCGTCGATATGGACGCCCTCGTTGAGCATGTCGATGCAGAGCAGGAGCTTTAGCCCCTGGCGGTCGTCTGTTTTGAAGGCGGCAAAGGCTTGTGACGTTCCGGGGTCGTCGGCGTAGGCCTGGTATAGATGTATATCCGCTCCGCCGCAGACCTTGCCGAACCACTCCGGTATATGGCAGGCGATCTCTTTCAGATGTTCGACGCCGGAGCAGAAGATGATGTATTTGCCGTTGGCGTTGGTCATGTGTTTTTGAAAGACGATGTCCAGCCCCTCGGACTTTTCCAGCGCGCGTCTGAGGGCGTCGAGGCGTTTCTGCGCCGCGTCGCGCACGGCCCTGTTTTTGGCGCTGCTTATACGGGCCTGATATCTCTCTATATCTTTCTGGCAGGAATAGATCGAGACGACATAGGTCGGCGGGGCGAGAATACCGCGCACTATCGCCTCACCGAGCGTCATCTCCGAGGCGATGTTGCCGTCGAAGAGTTCGTCGGCCATATCGCGCTGATTGTCTAGGTAGCGGATGTTTGTAGCCGACAGGCCGAGCACCGGCGCCTGCGGATACGCCGCAAGCAGCCGCTGGACTCCGTCGCCCCACATCTGCGCGCCGCAGCGGTGAAATTCGTCGAGCACGATATAGTCAGGGCGGATATCTTCGATTGCGGCGGCGTCCATCATCATGAGCTTGGCGTAGGTGAAGAAACGTATGTTTTGCGGCTGGGCGGCGCCCGCGGCCCTGATGTTTTCTATCTGCGTCTTAAAGATGTACTCACTGGGCGAGAGCCAGCAGACGGCAGCCTGCGGGTTATCCTCAGCCAGTTTGAAGCCGATAAAAGATTTTCCCGTGCCGGTGGGGTGCACGATGGCGGCCCTGCCGTTTTCCTTCAGCATGGAAAGGGCGGATTCATAGGCTATGCGGTTATGTTCAAACAGCTCCAGCATTTAACCCACTCCTTTCCCGGCACGAAGACAACAAAACATCAGTACAGACAGCCTGATCCCTGTCTGGCTATGGTCGTCTTTAGAACTTCAATTCACGATTTTTTACAGTAATACTAATGGCCTGTTATTCCCAAGACATTATCAAGCTAATCTTATCGCCACAACGCTTATGTGTCAATTCTAATTTACAAAATGTGTAGTTTTAACAATATGGACCGATTGTGGGACAACTTATAATGTAGGTTCCGCAAAGGTGGTGTATGCGGATGTCCTTGGGTGAGAGAATGCGGGAGATGCGGAAGATGCTGCGCCTGAGCCAGGAAGAGCTGGCCTTTAGGTTGGGAACGAACAGGGTGAGCGTTTCTCAGTGGGAAAATAACAGAGTTACGCCGGATGCCGACAGCCTGATAAAGACGGCGGCGGTTTTGGGAACAAGCGTCGGCTTTCTGCTGGGAGAAACGGATGACCCCGCGCTGTCTCTTCGTTCGGGTGACAATGACCGTGCCAGCCCCGCCCTCTCAGAGGAAGAGCAGCCGGCCACGGCGGCGCATAGATATGGTATTGAAGAGGATATGCTTCTTAATTTGTTTAACCATCTCGACCGGGCCGGCAAGGCGGAGGTCATAGATTTTATCCAGTACAAGCTTTTTCGTCTGCAAAATGCAAAGGGTTCCGGCCAAATTGACACTACGCGTCGCCTGAAGGTATAGAACGGCTGGGGATCATCATTTGACGGTAAGTCTGCGCCGGTCCCGCGGCGCGAGATTATAATTCACTTACAGGGAATTTTCTCCTTATATACTTCGTAACGGACCGCGCCCGGCGGTCATAACGTTCAAATATTTACTTTGTAAAGTTTGCGGTCAGCGGCTCCTGTTTGACGGGCCGGTGTCTCCTCCGGCGTCTTGTCCTGCCGCTCTTTTCGGGGGCGGGAAGAGACGGGAGTTCGGCAAACCACTGTGCCAGCCCACGGGCGCTCATCGCGGAGTCTTTTGCGATGGTGACGGAGGGATATTTTTTTATTAGTTTTTTGGCCCTGCCGAGGTCTTTCAGTCGGGGGCAGTCGGCGAGCTGTACTGTTTTTTTATTTTTGAGCCTGTGCAGATAGTTTTCCAGCACGTCCAGGTCGGAATGGGTGAGCAGCTCAGGCAGTTCCGGCTCGTGGAAATCCGGCGTCTGGGAAAAGTCCGCGAGCGAGCGGAAGGAGTCAATCGAGAGCTCTTCCGCCAGCGCGAGCGCCAGCTTCGCGCAGCCCTCGGCGTCGGAGCCGGCGTGGTGCGGCTCGAGGGAGATGCCGTAACGTCCGCAGAGAGCCTCCAGGTTGTATTTGTTGTTTTCTCCGTGAATATCCGCCCGCTGTGCCAGCTCTAAGGTGCAGAGGTGCCCGTACCTCTGGTAGTGGTATTTTATCCGGTAGCTGCTGAGTATCGCGTCCATGGTCATAGCGTCGTCGCGGAAGCTGTGGGCGACGAGGGGGCGTCCCTCTATGTAGGGGAGGATCTTTTTCCAGACTTTGTCGAAGGTCAGCGCGTCTTCCACGTCGAGGTAGGTGATCCCGTGTATCTCCATCGCCTTTTTCTGAAAGTAAAAGACGCGCTGCGGCGGCCTGACGAGGTATTCGCAGGATCTTATGATCCGCCCCCGCTCGACGGCGCATATCCCCACCTGGCAGACGGAATTCTGGCTGTTGTTGGCTCTCTCGAAGTCGATCGCCGTGAATGTGAATTCGTCGCTCTGCGGCAGGTTCTTCTGGACGTTAATTATCATTGGCAGCTTCCTTTATTAATATCATAAATTTTACGCGAAAAGGCCCGCGGTCTTTGGCGCGTGTTATTCCGGCAGGCTGTCTTTTAAATACGGCCTGGTCACGGAGCTTTCGCAGCCGAGCATCTCCCGCGGAACTCCGTGGAAGATCACCTCGCCGCCGGACTGCCCGCCGCCCGGTCCCATCTCTATTATATAGTCGGCCTCTTTCATGACGTCGACGCTGTGTTCGACGAGAAAGAGGGTGTTGCCGGCGTCGGTCATTTCGTTGAAGAGTTTCATCAGCGTTCTGATGTCGTCGAGGTGCAGACCGTCGGTGGGTTCGTCGAGTATGAAGATGGAGCCGCGCCGCGCGAGGTGCGAGGCGAGTTTGACGCGCTGGAGCTCGCCGCCGGAAAGGGTCGTCATCGACTGGTTGAGGTGCAGGTAGCCGAGGCCGACGCGCTGGAGCGAGAGGAGCTTTTCGCAGAGCGGCTTGCCGGCGAAAAATTCCGCCGCTTCGTCGACGGTCATGTCCATCACTTCGGCGATGTTCTTTCCATTATATGTGTAGGCGAGCGCCTCTTTCGAGTAGCGTTTGCCGCGGCAGAGGTCGCAGACCGTCTCGATGGAGTCCATGAACGCCATGCCTGAGACGATCATGCCGGAGCCGCCGCAGGCGGGACAGGCGCCCTTGGAGTTGAAGCTGAACCAGGCGGCGGCAACTTTGTTAGCCGCCGCAAAGAGCGCGCGTATCTCGTCGGAGATATCGAGGTAGGTCGCGGGGGTCGAGCGGAGGTTGATGCCGATGTTTTTCTGCCCGATGAAGATCGTCTCTTCGGGACAGTCCCTCTGGAAGGACTCCATCAGCGAGCTTTTGCCCGATCCCGCGACGCCCGCGATTACCGTCAGCACGCCGAGCGGCAGTTTGGCGGTGACGTTCTTCAGATTGTGCAGCGAGGTCGGCCCGAGCTCGAACCAGCCCGTAGGACGGCGCAGATTTTCTTTAAAGGGACTTTTCCTTTTGAGCATGCGCCCAGTGAGGTTGTCGGAGGCGAGGAGTCTCTCGTAGCTGCCCTCAAAGATGATATGGCCGCCAGCGCTTCCCGCGCCTGGACCCATGTCGATTATATGGTCGGCGAGTTTGATCACCTCGCGGTGATGTTCGACGATGAGCACGGTGTTCCCGTGGTCGCGCAGGGCGCACAGCGATTCTTTGAGCAGGCTGATATCCTTCGGATGGAGGCCGACGCTTGGTTCGTCGAGAACGTAGGCCATGTCGGTGAGCGCCGAGTTGATGTATTTGGCGATCTTGATGCGCTGCGCCTCGCCGCCTGAGAGGGTGCCGGTGCCGCGGGAGAGCGAAAGGTAGCCGAGGCCGATCTGCACGAGCGCCCCAAGGCGGCGTCCGAGCTCGCGCTTGATATCCGCCGCCATCGGGTCGGTAATCGAGGCGACGAAGTCTATCGCCTCGGGAATGGACATCGCGGTGACGTCGGCAATATTTTTGCCGTTTATAAGGCAGCTGCGCACCTTTTCGTTGACGCGCGAGCCGTGGCATTCGGGGCATTCATAGGAGCTGACCATCTTGTCGAGGATGTGGTGGAAACGTTTGCCCTCCTTTGTGGTGATGATGCTGCGGTACATGCGCGGGTATATTCCCTCGAACTTCGCCGACTTCGGCCAGTTTGAGGGCGGGTTCTTGAGCCGTATCTGCGGCGAGTGGAGGAAGAGCTCAAGCTCCTCCGGGCTGTAGTCTTTTATCTTCTTGTCGAGGTCGAAGAGGCCGCTGTAGGCGTAGCGTTTCCAGCGCCAGAGCCCCCTGCCGAAGGTGGGGAAGTGGATGGTGTCCTCGTCGTTGAGGCTCTTATTGAAGTCGACTAGCTTATGGATGTCCAGGTCGTTGACGATGCCGAGGCCGTCGCAGCGCGGACATTTCCCCGCCGGATGATTGAAGGAAAAGACGTCCGAGTAACCGATGAAGGGCCGCCCGACGCGCGAAAAGAGCAGGCGCAGGATAGAATAGATATCCGTATAGGTGCCGACCGTTGAACGCGTGTTCGCCGCGGGCTTCTTTTGATCGATGACGATCGTCACCGGCAAGTTGGAGATGCGCTCCACCTCCGGACGGCCGTATTTGGGCAGATATTGCTGTACGAAGCTCGGGAAGGTCTCGTTGAGCTCGCGCCGAGATTCCGCGGCGATCGTATCGAGACAGAGCGACGATTTGCCGGAGCCGGAGACGCCGGTGAATACGGTGACGACCTTTTTGGGGATCTTGACGGAGACGTTTTTGAGGTTGTTTTCAAAGGCGTTTGTTATTTCGATAAATTCATGTGCCATTCTATTTCTTCACTCCATTTGCTGCCAGCAGGGCTGCCGTTATCTGCAACGCCGCACTTTGCGGCATCTGCCCAATCTTGGGCGGCGAACTCTTGACATAGTCTGTGTTAAATGTTCCAATATTCACTAAGGCAGACACTGCCGCCTTAAATAGGATAACATAGGCGAAGCACGAAAACGCCTAGTTTATATATCAGATAAATAACATAACTCCTAAGGGGGAAAATGACAATATGAAAATATTAGCGTTACAGGGCAGTCCCCGTCTGCGCGGCAACACGGCGATCCTGCTCTCCCAGTTTGTGAACGGCGCGCGCGCCGCCGGCGGCGACGTCGAGGTGGTAAATCTGCAGGAGCAGAACATCCATCCCTGCGACGCCTGTGACATGTGCGAATGCGGCGAGCGTGAATTTTGCGTCTATAACGATTCGATGCGTGAGGTGATGAAAAAGGTCAAGTCGGCCGACGCGCTGGTGCTCGCGACGCCGGTATGGTGGACGGGAGCATCTACCCTCACGAAGATATTTCTCGACCGCCTTTACGGTTACAAGACGCGCGAATACTTTGAGGGCAAGTGGATATTTCTCATTACGACATACTTTGACAACCACGCGCACATACAGCCTCTTCCGGGGGCCGATATTGTCGGTTATGTGATTCAGTCGGTCTCGGACTTCACCGGAATGGAGTTCCTCGGACATCTGCGCTCCGCGGTGGAGGGTACCGTTTTGGATGATACCACGATCCTTGATCGGGCCTTTACGGAGGGTAAGAACTTCGTAAAAGTGATAACCGAAATTAAATAAAAATTTAAAGTAAATTTATAATAATTTAAAGTTAAGCCTCTTCGTTTCCTTAAAAAACGAGGAGGTTCTTTATTTATTATAGGCCATTGTAAGGAAGTTTAAGCGTTACAAACAAAAAATATCCTGCATAAAAAGATTTTTCGAGTATTTAGGTGTGTTTTGAATAAAATTAAGCAGATATTAAGGGTTCGCTTATTGCATACATTTGAAAAAACAGATTGTAATTTTATCGAAATAGCTATTAATTAGATAAAAAGACGTATATTTGTAAGCTCATATTGTGATTGCCTTAAAATATTAGGCAAACTAAAGAAGGTTGGATGCTTTTCCATGTTTTATAGAATATATTACGAGTATTATTTAGGTTTTTAGAATATTATGATATAATCCTTTTGGAGTAAGGTGTCATGTATTAATTGACCTTTTGGTCAAAATAATAAGAAAGCACGGTGATCTACATGAAGAAATTGGCGGTATTTTTACTTTTTGTCTCTCTGTTGGCAGTTGCCGCGGCTCCCGCGATGGCGGCCCCCGCACCGAAGGAAGGCTGGCCCGCGCAGCTTAAGTTTATGGCCGGACCTCCCGGCGGCAACTGGTTTGCGCTCGGCAGCTCCCTCGCCGATATGTGGTCGAAGAATACGATCTCGGTAACGAGCAGCACCGGCGGCGGCGTCTCGAACATAATCAACGCCAACGGTCACAAGGGCGACTTTGGCTTCTCCGTCACCGCTCTTCTCGGTGCGGCCATCAAGGGCGAGCAGGACTTCATGGGCCGCCCCGCGAAGAACGCCGCGATTCTCGCGAACCTTTATACCCAGTACACCTACTTCATCATGCGCAAGGACTTTGCCGAGAAGAATAAGATAACGAAGCTCGGCGACATCTTCGAAAGGAAGATCCCCGTCAAGATGGCGACGCTGAAGCCCGGCACCTCCTCGGAATTCGTCGTCAAATCGCTCTTCATGAAGGGCTATGGCGTGACCTATAAAGATATTAAGAAGATGGGCGGCTCTATGGAATTCGCCTCCTATGAGGGCGGCGCGGACCTTATCGCCGACGGACACATTGACCTCTTCATCTTCTCGGTCGGTAAGATCGCCTCGATCGTGATGAATATCGAGAGCAAGGCCGACATTGTTTGCCTCCCCGTTGACGACAGCGCGCTCAAGGCGCTTTCCGACGCCTACGGAACGGTCACCTTCACGATTGAGCCCGGCATCTACAAGAGCGTGAAGAAGCCCGTCAAGACCGTCGGCGACTACACCTGCATCGTCGTCCGCAACGACATCCCCGATTCGCTCGCCTATGACCTCTGCAAGGCTCTCTGGGAGAACAAGGCCAGCCTCGCGAAGGCCGTCAAGGACATCGACGAGCTGACGCCGCAGATCGCGGTGCCGCAGGGCGTACCGACACAGGCCGGCGCGCTGAAGTACTGGAAAGAGATGCAGGCCAAAACGAAGAAGTAAGTTTTTACCCTGATATTTTTAGAAGCAGAGGGATACCCCTCTGCTTCTGTTCCCTTCATTGACGGACAAAGCACAACGGCTTTTTGTTGTTATTTGATCTGATGCCGGACAGTCCATCCCGTTTAGGCAGGAGTGTGTGTGAATGCGAAAATTAAGCGGATTAAGTCATAAATTTATGTACGTATACTTTGTAATCATCGGGCTCTTCCACCTCTATACCTCTGTATTTGGAGCCTACGAATCATATCTTCAGAAGAATATCCACCTCGGACTCGTTCTTCCGACGGCGTTTTTCCTTTTCCCGATGTTCAAGAAGGCCCCTATGGACAGGGTGCCGGTCTATGACTGGGTGCTGGGGGCCCTCTCTGCGATCCCCTCGATCTACGTCATCCTTAACTATGATGACATCGTTATGCGTATCCAGCAGGTTGACCCGCTGACGGCGGCCCAGTTCTGGTGCGGCATACTTCTCTTTGTGCTGCTTCTCGAAGGCACGCGCCGCGTCGTCGGCCTCCCTCTGACGATCATCGCCTTCCTCTTTGGGGCATATATGTATTTCGGACAGTCGCTGCCCGGCATCATGAAGGGGCTCTCCTTCTCGATGTCCGAGGTCATTGAGCAGATATACCTCACAGACGAAGGAATCTTCTCCATGCCGCTCGGCGTCTCCGCGACGCTGGTCGCCGCCTTCCTCATCTTCGGAGGTTTTCTTGAAAAGTGCGGAACCGGCCCCTACTTCATGGAGGTGGCTCAGGCCTTCACGGGAACGGCCCCGGGCGGCCCGGCGAATATCGCCGTCATGAGCTCATGCCTCTTCGGCTCCATCTCGGGCTCGGCGGTCGCCAACGTCTACGGGACCGGCACCTTTACGATACCCCTTATGAAAAAGATCGGCTACCCGGCGCACTTCGCGGGCGCGGTCGAGGCGGTAGCGAGCTCCGGCGGGCAGATAATGCCGCCTGTTATGGGCGCGGGCGCCTTCCTGATGGCCTCCTTCCTCGGCCTTCCCTTTGTCGACATCATCATCGCGGCGGTCACGCCGGCGATCATCTACTACGCGGCGGTCTTCCTCATGATACGCCTCGAGGCGATGAAGCGCGGACTCAAGGGACTCTCGCCCGAAGACCTCCCCGATAAGAGGCAGGTGCTGAAAAAGGCCTATCTCTTCCTGCCGATCATTGGACTCGTCTACTTCCTGTTTATTGGAATGACGCCGATGCGCGCGGCGGCGATCGGGGTCGCGCTCTCCTGGCTCGTCTCCCTGCCGCAGCCGGACAAACGTATGGGACCGAAAGCGATCGTTGACGCCATCTATGGCGGCGTGAGGAACATTACGCTTGTCTGTGTCGCCTGCGCGACAGCAGGCATCGTTCTCGCCTCCGTTTCGCTGACCGGCGTCGGCGTCAAGCTCGTCGGCCTCGTCCTGGCCTTTACGAGCGGCATTCCGCTTCTTGCGCTCTTCCTTGTCATGATCGTCTCCCTTGTTCTCGGTATGGGACTGCCGACGACGGGCGCCTATATCCTCGCCGCGGCCCTTGGCGTTCCCATCCTCACTACGCTCGGTTTTCCAGCGATCTCGGCCCATATGTTTGTCTTCTACTACGCGATAATCTCCAATATCACGCCGCCTGTCGCCCTCGCGGCCTACGCGGCGGCCTCGATCGCGGGCTCCGAGCCGAACAAGACGGGCTTCACCGCCTGTAAGCTGGGCTTCCTTGCCTTTGTGACGCCCTTCGCCTTCTGCTATGATCCAGGCATTCTTCTGCAGGGGACGTTGGTACAGAACGTCTATGGCATCTTGGCCTGTGTGGCGGCCTGTTTTGGCTTCGGCTTCGCGATAATGGGATATCTGAACCGTGACCTCAAAGTGTGGGAACGCGTCGTCTTTGTGATCTTCGCGGTCATGGGGCTGTCGCCGAACGAGTTCGTCACCACCGCCGGCGCGGTAGGCGTCATCGTCGCCTGGATAATATTTGCCAAGGTAGGCAAGAAAAAGACTCCCACCGCCGCCGCGGTGTAAGGCAAAGCGCCGTAAACATAACATAGGAAAACAAGAAAACAAACACCCCGGCGACAGAATCTTCATCGCTGGGGTGTTTCTAAATATTACGTTATTAAACTAACCGGTTTCACTGCCGCCTGTTTATGAGGGGGAGGCCGCTTTTTGCCGGCTGTTGTTACAGTTTTTCGATCGGAACCCAGATTTCGCAGTAGGTATCTTCACCCACCGTCTCTCTACGAATTTATTATAGCGGCGAAATTAGGAAAATTCCCGATGATTTATGTTTTTAGGCGTACCATGCCGCTGCCGCCGTGTCCGGCTGTTCTTATGGTTTATCATCAGCTTACGCGGGTTGTCCGCCCCGCCTCAGCGTCTGAGGAAAAACCAATAATCCTCGTCGAGCTTCCTGATTTCAAAATTGCCCTGTCCGGCGCAGAGCGAGAGCAGTTCGCCGTTTGAAAAATCGGCCGCGATCACGTCCTTCTCCCTCAGCAGCCTGCGGTTGAAATGGGCCATTGCCGCCAGCACGCGGAAATCCCTCCTCGCGGCGGGGGCAACGCCGCAACCGAGCACGTAGGTAACGGACCTTCCCTCGTTTAAAAGGGAGGAAAGAACCTTTTTCATCTCTTCAAAGTGCGGCAGTGGCGTTGTGCCGTCGCCGTCACTGCTGAAAATAAAATTATAAAACTCCGGACTGCCCTCTGCGAGCCTCCGGTAATCGACCATATATTCATATGCGGCGAGGCGGCCGTCCGCGGCGCATACGCCGAAAGCGCCGTCATTCTCCGCGCAGTAGCCCACCGTTTTCGCGATCCTTTCCTCCATCAGCGCCATCCGCCGTTCGCGCGAGAGGCCGCCGTACAGCTTCAGGTAATATTCGTTGTCGGCCATACAGAGCGCGGCGAGTGAGGCTGCCTCTTTCAGCCTGCCGCCGAGCTTTATTAAGGAGATCTTGTTTTTGTCAGATTTATCCATAAAGTATCATTCCCTCTTTATCTACTATTCTACGAAATATTTTAAATTAAAGATATAGGCAAAACTGGTTGCCAATTAACGAAATAGGTTATAGAATGTCAATATGAGAAATATACGGACGGAAAATTATGTTAAAAAGGACTGTTGTTGCTGTACGTTTGGCGGTAAAAACGTACGGCCAGAGGTGCCGTGCCCATAGGGGAGCAGGCATAGAACAAGTCTACAGAGAAATTTTATATCCAAAGAGAGCCTGCCTACGGCAGACTCTCTTTTTTATTATGGAGGGGAATAACAATGGGAATATGGAAAAACATCAGCAGCGATTACATGGCGGCTAAACGGAACGATCCGGCGATACCAGACGGACTGCGCGGATTTCTGGAAATCGTCTTCTGTACGCCGGGCTTTCTCGCGATCACCGCGCACCGCGGCATCCACTGCCTTCACACGCGCTGGCACATTCCGGTGCTGCCGCGCTTCATCTCGCTGATCGTGCGCTGGTGGACGGGGATAGAGATTCACCCCGCGGCGCAGATAGGGGAGGGGTTCTTCATAGACCACGGCGCGGGCGTCGTCATCGGCGAGACGGCGGTCGTCGGCAAAAACGTCACCCTCTATCAGGGCGTCACCCTCGGCGGCACGGGCAACGAAAAAAGCCATAAGCGTCACCCCACCCTGGGCGACAACGTCTTTGTCGGCAGCGGCGCGAAGATACTCGGCCCTATTACGGTCGGCTCCAACTCGCGCATCGGCGCCAACAGCGCCGTCCTTAAAAACGTCCCCGAAAACGCCACCGTTACCGGTATGCGGGCGCGTATTGTCAAGGTTAACGGCAAGCCGGTGAGCAGCGCCTCTGTGGCACTGTCGCCGGAGGAGCTGCTGGCGCGCATCATCCGTCTTGAGGAGGAGCTCTACTACCTGCAGCGCGAATTCAAACAATGCCGCGGTGACGAGATCGAAGGGACTCCGGCTGTATCGGGCGAGCTGGAGATAGAGGTGGCGCATAAATAACCGCCGCCGGTCTGAAAATGTTGATAAACATACTGATATATCAAAATAAATGATTGTATTCTAATGTGGTGATATTTCTGATAGATAATTTAATCCCTATTCACGTGAAAATGCTTTAACAAGAGAGTAAAATTCCCCTTTTGATCCCAAAAGGGCCTTTTTATTGCGAAACTATTTTTTGCAAGTAATAATCCTCTGCAAAAGCAGAGATTTTCTCATAAATAAGGCTTTTTAAAGAGAAATCTCCAGGTGATATTGTACTGATGGACATTGTGTTAAATATAATAATTTTAAATTTAATAAAAACCTAAAAATATCTGATGAGTGTAAAGACGTTAAATTTTTTTAAAAAATATTCTAACGTTGACACAATCGCTCTTCTGATATATCTTGTATTCAACAAAATAGTTACGCAATTTTACATATTTATATATAGGTGTAAGCACCGTCTCGGCTTTTTCGGCCCGATTGGGCCGTATCTGATAAAAGCAGAATTTGAAGGGAGAGGTACCAGTAATGAAGAAATTTGCAGTACTCATGACAGCACTCCTCGTATCAGCCATAATGGCGACATCGGCTATGGCGGCGGAGCAGATCGTTCTCCGTTTCGCGGGACAGCAGCCCACGGAACATCTTTGCACGAAGATGATGCACGATTTCGCGAAGGAGATCGAGCAGAAGACAAATGGACGCGTTAAGATCAACGTATTCCCCGCCAATCAGCTGGGTAGCTACGAGCTCGTCATGGAAGAGCTCATCCGCGGAACGGTCGATATGTCCGTAACGTCGTTCGCCAGCGGCTTTGACCCCCGTTTCGACGTTATCTACACGAATGGTATCGTAAGCAGCTACGCAGAGGCGAAGAAGGTCTTTACCCCCGGCGCATGGCTCCCCAACAAGCTCGTTGAACTTGGCAAGCCTCTCGGCGTCAACGTCCTCGGTTCCTATGTCGAAGGCATGATCGGTATCGCCTCGACGAAGCCCCTCAGAGAACCCCTTAACCCGAAGGTTGACAAGGGCGTTCTCGTCCGCGTTGCCAACATGGATGTTTACAACCTCGGCGCGAAGGCCATGGGCTTCCGTACGATCACCATTCCCTGGGCCGACATCTACCAGTCACTCCAGACAGGCGTCTGCGACGCGGTCGACGGCATGTCGACAGCCGCCGCTTACACCACCCTGGGCGATGTTATGAAGTACTGGTACGCGACGAACTATTCATTCGAATACCTCCCGCTGATGGTCAGCGAAAAGGCTTGGAAGAAACTGTCACCAGCCGACCAGAAGATATTCCGTGAAGCAGCGAAGAACTTCACGCTCAAATCGATCAGCACCGCGGAATCAGAAGACATGAAATACATGAAGCTGATGGAAAAGAAGGGTATCAAGGTCCACAAGTACACCGCTCAGGAGCTTAAGCCCATCAAAGACGCCTGCGTAGGTATCTGGGACGAGCTCGGCAAGAGAGGACTCACACCGGAGCTTATGAAGGGCCTCAGAGAGAACCTCGGTAAATAGTTTCCGTAATTCCATAAAAATCAGAGATAAAAACCGGCAGGGGGCATCGCCTCCGGCCGGTTTTTCTGTGGTGAGCGCCTAAGCGCTCTTTAGCTGCTATGTTATGTCTCTTCGTCCTGCTGCTGACATGATAGCCGTGTCTTTTCAAGGTGAAAATTATTAAAAGCCTGCTGTGTACTCTGTCATGGTCTGCCTTCTTTTCGTCATGCAGGGCTTGTCCGGGCTTGGCGGTGTTGGGTTTTTGTCGTCACACGAGGCGCGAAAAAACAGAGCGGAAACCGCTGGTCTGAACGCTCCGGGCGGCGTTTGTTTTTGTAATTGACGCGGCTTTTGCCTGTAAAGCAAAATCCCTTGACAGGCATTCTTTCAGCCTGTATAATCCTCTGGTTGACTGAGGGGAGCGGTTGTTGTGGCGGAAAAAGATTCTTTGAACCAGCGTGTCAGAGACGGGCTTCTGCTCGACAATTACGGAGCGCAGCTCACGGAAAAGCAGCGGATGGCCTGCGAGATGATCCTCATGCAGGATCTGTCGCTCTCGGAGGCGGCGGAGGCGCTCGGCGTCTCGCGGCAGGGCGTCCACGACCTCATCACACGCGCGCGCGAGCATATGGAGGAGTATGAGAAATCCTTCGGCCTTATCGCCCGCCGTCAGCAGATGGAGCAGGTGCTTGAGGAAAACAGGGAGCGTCTGCCGGAAGATTTTTACGCGACATTCAAAAAAATCCTAGGAGCATAGGGAGACGGCATGTTTGACTCATTAAAAGAACGCTTTGAAAATATATTCGCGGGGCTGCGCGGTAAGGGCAAGCTCTCGGAAGAGGACATAAATCTCGCTCTGCGCGAGGTGCGCCGCGCGCTGCTTGAGGCCGACGTCAATTACAAGGTCGTAAAGGACGTCGTAGAGGCGATCCGCGCGCGCGCCACGGGTCAGCAGGTCCTTGAGTCGATAACCCCTTCGCAGCTCATCTTCACGATAGTCTACGAAGAATTGATAAAGATAATGGGAGAGGCCCCCGCGCCTCTCGTCATCTCGCCGAAGCCGCCGACGGTCTATATGATGGTCGGCCTCCAGGGCTCCGGTAAGACTACCACCACGGTAAAGATCGCGCGGCGGATGTCGAAGGGGCACAAGCCTCTTGTCGTCGCCTGCGACCTTCGCAGACCGGCGGCCGTCGACCAGCTCCGCGTGCTCGCGGAGAAGGCGAATATCCCCTTCTTCGGCCCCGAGGCCGGCGAGACGGACCCCGTGGCGGTGGCGCGCAGGTCGCGCGCCTACGCGGAGTCGCACCTCTGCGACATGATACTGCTCGATACCGCGGGACGGCTGCAGATGGACGACGAGCTCATGCGCGAGCTGGAGTCCATGAAGGAGGCGACCGCGCCGACGGAGATACTGCTTGTCGTCGACTCGATGACGGGACAGGAGGCGGTAAACGTCGCGGGTACTTTCCACGAACGCCTCGGCCTCACCGGCGTGGTGCTGACGAAGCTCGACGGCGACGCGCGCGGCGGCCCCTCGCTCGCGGTGCGCGCGAGCACCGGCGTGCCGATAAAGCTTGCCGGATGCGGTGAAAAGACGGAGGACCTTGAGGTCTTCGACGCGCGCCGTATGGCGCAGCGTATCATCGGCATGGGCGATATGGAGGGGCTGCTGGAAAAGGTGCAGTCCGCCACCTCCGACGCCGATATAGAGCGGATGACGGAGAGCCTCAAGAAGAACCGCTTCACACTTGAGGATATGCTGATGCAGCTCCAGCAGATAAAGAAGCTGGGGCCTTTGGAAAAGGTTCTGGAGATGCTCCCGATACCGGGCGCGAGCAAGGCGCTGAAGAACGCCGATATAGACCCGAAGCGGATGAAGCAGACGGAGGCTATCATCCTTTCGATGACGCTGAAGGAGCGCCGTAATCCCGAGATAATCAAGGGAAGCCGCCGCAAGCGGATTGCGCAGGGCTCCGGCACTTCGGTGCAGATGGTGAATCAGGTGCTTGCGCAGTATGAGCAGATGAAGGGCATGATGAAGACCTTCGGCAAGATGTCCGGCGGCAAGGGCGGATTCAAGATGCCGCCTGGCATGGGCGGCATGATGAAGGGCAAGAGAGGTTTCTTCCGCTAAATAAAAAGATTGACTCGGAGATAGAATCCCCGTTTTCAATAGAAATGGCCCTGATCAAGCCGCATGGCACATCTGATTAACGGCTGTTTACAAAGAAAAAACACAGGAGGTGTTAGCGCAAATGTCAGTTCGTATTCGTCTTTCCCGTCACGGGAAAAAGAAGGCTCCCTTTTATCGTCTGGTAGTGGCCGATTCTCATTCACCGAGAGACGGACGCTTCATCGAGATACTGGGCACATACAACCCGCTCATGGAGCCCGCAGAGATCAAAATAGACGCGGAACGCGCGGCGCATTGGCTGGCCAACGGAGCTTCTCCGTCGGACACGGCGAAGGTGCTGCTTAAAAAAGCGGGAATCATCGACGCTCCCGCAGCGGAATAGGTGGACGCAGGATATGGCAAATTATGTCGACCTCGTTGACCTGATAGTACGCCGGCTCGTCACCAAGCCTGAAGAGGTCTCCGTCGCGGAGGAACGCTCCGAGGCGGGCGCCATCCTTATCACGATAAGGGTGGCCGCGGATGACATCGGCCGCGTAATCGGCAAGAAAGGTTCCACGATCAACGCCATCCGCCACGTAGCGAAAGCCGCTTCGATAAAGTCCGGCGAAAAGGTGGATGTTGATGTCAAAGAAGACTGAGGGAGCCTCGGCGGGAAGATACGAGATCGGTAAGATCGTGGGGGTCCACGGCGTGCGCGGCGATATGCTGCTGCTGCCGCAGACGGACTTCCCCGAGCGGTTTCTGGGCATGAAAGAACTCGACGTCACCGTCGCGGGAAAGCCCATGCGTACCTTCAAGGTGCGCAGGATCGAGCCATACGAGGGAAAGAACACCTTCTTTCTTCGCCTTCAGGGAGTGGAGGACCGCGACGCGGCCGAGACCCTGAAGGGCGCCCTCATCACGGTCGCGGAGGACGAGCGGGTGGAGCTTGAGGAGGACGAATACTGGCTGGACGATATCATCGGCCTTGCCGTATTCGATAAGGCCACGGGCGGGCGGCTCGGAGAGATAACGGAAGTTATCTGTACGGGCAGCAACGACGTCTACGTCGTAAAGACCCCGGAGGGCGCCTCGAAGGCGATACCGGCAATCGCCGATGTGATAGAAAAGGTTGATGTGGCAAACGGCACCATGACAGTAAATATTCCGGAGGGTCTGTGGGACTGATATGAAAATATCAATCATCACCGCTTTCCCAGAGCTCATGCGCAGCTACCTTGCCGCCAGCGTCCTCGGACGCGGGATCGCGGCGGGGAAGCTGGATGTCGAAGTCATCGACATCAGAGACTTTGCGGAGGGTGATTACCGGCAGATAGACGATTACTGCTACGGCAGCGGCGGCATGATGCTGATGGCGGAGCCGCTGGCAAAGGCGCTGGCCTCCGTTTCGGCGGAGACAAAGCCCTATGTCGTCTACCCGAGCCCGCAGGGGACGCATCTCTATCAGGAGCTTGTGGAAGACCTCTCGCGCAAGGAAAATCTGGTGATAATTTGCGGCCATTACGAAGGGGTGGACGAACGTTTCACTCAAAAGTATGTGGACGCGGAGATATCGCTCGGCGACTTTGTGCTCACCGGCGGCGAAATGCCGGCGATGGCGATAGTGGACGCGGTCTCGCGCCTCATTCCCGGGGTGGTCGGCAAGAATTCTTCGGTCACGGAGGATTCCTTCTACAGCGGAATGCTGGACACGCCGCATTACACGCGCCCGGCCGAATGGCGGGGAGAGCGTGTTCCCGAGGTGCTGACGAACGGCGACGCGAAGGCCATCGACCGGTGGCGCAGACGCCGTTCCGTTGAGCGGACGCTTGACCGGCGGCCGGACGTCGCGGCAAGGGCGGGCATAATGCCCTGGCTGTCAGGCGGCGCCTACGTCATGGAGGTGCATTATCCGGTGCTCGACAAGCACGGGGAGAAGTCCTCCACCGCGATAACGGGGATGGATCTGCACGATATCGCGCGTGCCTGCCGTACCTACGGAATAAAGAAATACCTGCTGGTGACGCCGCTCGCCCAGCAGCGCGAGATGGCGAAGCGGATCGCCGGACACTGGACCTCCGGCTGGGGGGCGGAATATAACCCCGACCGCAAAGAGGCCTTCTCGACGCTGAAGATTTTCGCCTCCGTCCAGAAGGCGCTGGGCTGGCTCTCGGAGAGGGAAAAGAAAGAGCCCTTTAAGATAGCCACCACGGCGAAGCGTCACGCAGGAGCCCAGCATTGGCTTACCCTCAAGAGGGAGATCCTCAGAAGGGACCACAGCCCGGTCTTTTTGTTCGGGACCGGCTGGGGGCTTCACGACGAGGTCATGGAGATGGCCGACGCGGTGATGACGCCGATAACCGGCGGCAGCGACGGCTGGAACCACCTTTCCGTGAGAAGCGCCGTCAGCATAACGCTCGACAGGTTCTTCGGCTGGCGGTAAGAGCCGAGGGCTCAAAGAGGTAAAAGGATTGGCGCGCGGGAGACCGCGGAGCCTTTCGAAAGATAAAAATCAATAAACAAAAGATAATATAAAGAAGGAGGGAAAACCTCATGCAGGATCCCAGAATAGCTCTGGTTGAGAAGAAATTCCATAAAGACGCAGATTCGATCCCTGAATTTCGTTCAGGGGATACGGTCAAGGTTCACGTTAAAGTAAAAGAGGGAAACCGCGAACGTATCCAGGTATTTGAAGGCGTAGTGATCGGCCGCCAGCACGGCGGACTCCGCGAAAACTTCATCGTCCGCAAGATGTCGAACGGCGTAGGCGTGGAAAGAATCTTCCCCGTCCACTGCCCCTCGATCGACAAGATCGAAGTGACGCGCAAAGGCCGCGTGCGCCGCGCGAAGCTCTACTATCTCCGTAAGCTCAGCGGTAAGGCCGCGCGTATCAAGGAGCGCAGAGATTTTAATTAGTTTTACCGATACGCTAAGACTAAGCGATTCACACAAAACGCGGGGGGAGACCCCGCGTTTTGGTTCTCTGCTTATCCGTAAGCTCAGCGGTAAGGCCGCGCGCATCAAGGAGCGCAGAGACTTCCATTAAATCGGCGTTTATACGCGCCGCTGACTTAGCTCAACAAGGCCGGAAAATCCTCGACGCACCGAAGTGCGCCTGCGGTTTTCCGGCCTTATTTCGCGTCGTCATCGACACGTCTAAACGCCGATTTCCTTCGGGTGGTAAAAGAGATAAATAGCGGTTTATCAAAGATTTTGGCTCCATCCCTGAGGGAGCTGTCCCGTAGGGACTGAGGGAGAGTTGATCTTCGGTTCTTCCGCGGCTTTTGCCGCGGGCTCTGTTTGGCGCGGTTTCCGCGCCAAACAGAGCAACACTCCTTCCGTCAGCCGCCAAAAACAGGCGGCCGCCACCTCTGATGTAACTACCAGCCGAATCGCACAAATCAGAAGAGCTCTGATTTGGTTCTCTGGCCGCATCAGAGTGGGAGGCTACAAGGGCAGAAGTTAAACCGTAAGTCATCTTTCTTCTACAACGAATGCAACTCGGTGTTTGTGCCAATCGTTATGCGCCGCTCTTATTTTTGGGAAGATGTCAACCAATAAATGGTTTTTATTTGACATAAGTTTGCCGCCGCGCTATTATTTCCGGCATGAAGATAAAGACGATGATCGAGATATCTGTATTTGCGGTGCTGACCGCCATTGGAGCGCGGATGATGGTGCCGGTTCCCTTTGTGCCGTTTACGCTGCAGACCCTTATCTGTATGCTTGCCGGGCTTTTGCTTGGGCCTAAGAGGGGGGCCGCCTCGCAGGCCCTTTATATGGTGATGGGGCTGATCGGTATCCCTGTATTCACCTCCGCCGCGGGACCGGCTGCGGTTCTGATGCCCTCTTTTGGTTATATCCCCGGCTTTATTGGCTGTGCCTGGCTAAGCGGCTGTCTCCGTGATTTTTTTATGAGAAGGTATGGTTCGGTGACGCGGCTGCAGTATTTTGCCGCGGCGATGGCCGGCGTCGCCGTCGTTTATGTCATCGGCGTCTCTTACCTTTATGTCGCATTGAATTTTTGGGTTCAATCGGGCGGCGCGACCTTTTTTAAGGTGCTCTCGATCGGTTTCCTCAGCACGATTGTCGGGGATGTGGTCAAGGCGGCCCTTGCGGCGGTCATCGCCGGCCGTCTTCGGGCGTGCGGCATATTCAGGGATTGACCTGAGGGGATAGGAGCGAGAAGGTTAGGACGGCCTCCGGCGTTTGGCACGGAGGCCGTCTGTGTTTTTTGATGGCGGGCCGTCCGTTATGCCGCGGAGGCGGCGAATTTCCGGCGCAGTCCGGCGCAGAGTTCGTCGTTTCGCGTGAGCCCTGCGACGAGCGCCTCGGAAAAGGCGGCGCCGTTTTTTAAGGCCGTCGTCATCGCTTCGGTTACGCCGCCCTTTGTCGAGACGTTGGCGAGCGACGCGCCGCTTTTGTCTCCGGCGTGCGCGGCGGCCACGCGCTCTATCCAGGGCGTCAGTTCTCGGTATACTGGGTAGCGTTTTGACATTTCAAACAGCGCGCTCTTTTTCTCTTCTTCGTCTATCTCGATGTTGAGCAGGATCGGCGGCAGGCAGATGCCCACGGTGAAGGAGTTGAGTTCGCTCTCGCAGGAGATATTGAGGACTTTGAGGCCGGCGGCCTCAAGCACCGCGCAGGATCGGCTCTCGGCGGGAAATGAGACGCCGACTCCCAGGCCGTCGGCGATAGTCTCCGGCCCGCTGCACATGACGCGGCAGAGCTCCGCGGAGAAGATTTCCTGCAGCGTCTCCAGCGATATACCGGCCATAAAGGAGATGATGAAGGCTCCCTTTTTGACCGCCAGACCGCGGAAGTCCAGGAGGTTCTGCGGCCGCGCCGCGAGGAGGATGATGTCGGCGCGGCTCATGAGCGCCGCGTTGTCCGTAAGGCAGCGGCCAAGCCCCGCCGCGCGGAGGCGTTCAAGCGTCTCGCCGCGTCCGCCGCAGGAGATCAGCAGCCGTTCTTTAGGGAATCCATGCGCGAGCAGCGCCGAGACGATGGAGCTTCCGAGGTGCCCGAAGCCCGCGATGCCAATGGTTTTTCCTTTAAGTGTCTCTGCCGCAAAGCCGTTTATCTTTGATTTGTCATTACCGTCTGTATTTTTCAATTTTATTTCTTCCTTTCAGAGATACGAATATATTTACCGCGCTCTGTCAGCCATAAAGCCACAGAAGCCACGCCGCCGCGCCTCGAAGGAGATGGATGGCGCCGCCAAGTGTTTTTCTTTTAAGATATAGTGAGGGATGCTGGGGCCGTGACGGCCCGCGGGGATCTTGTCAGAGGGTTACGGTCGAGGTCGGGTGTATCCTGCGCAGGCGGATGCGGAGCTTCTGTGTTGTTGTAACATGCGGTCACCCTTCTCTCGTGTCAAGAATAATTTCCCGACATACTACCCGCAGATAGTAAAAATGTCAACAGGCTGATAACGTGGATTTGTATTTTATACAAAATAGTGATCTGATTTAAAAAAATTGATAAAGCCCAAACGCTTTCCCTAGATGTATTCCTGCGTCCTTCGCTCTCTCCCCGCTTCGATGAGGGTGTCAGCCGAGTAGACTGCGAGCGCGCTCCAGATACAGGCGAAGGTAATGATCCGGTAGATTGAGAGCGGTTCGTGATAGATGAAGGTGCCGATGAGGAAGGTCATCGTCGGGGATACGTATTGAATGAAACCGATGGTCGTCAGTTTTATTCGCTGTGCGGCATAGGCGAAGAGCAGGAGGGGGACGGAGGTCATGACGCCCGTTCCCGCAAGCAGCAGGTCGGTCGTCAGGGCGTAGGGGAAGTGTGCCGCGCCTGTGTGCTGCAGCCAGCAGAGATAGGCCAGCGCCGCGGGGGCGACGGATAGGGTCTCTATAACCAGAGCGACGGCCGGTTCGATAGAGATGGCCTTTTTCATCGCCCCGTAGAGGCCGAAGGAGAGGGCGAGCCCCAGCGAGACGAGAGGTATTTCGCGGATGGTGATTATCTGTATGCAGACTCCCGCCGCGGCGACGGCAATCGCGAGCTTCTGCGCGCGGCGCAGCCGTTCGCCGAAGAAGAGCATTCCGAAGAGCATTGAGACGAGGGGGTTTATGTAGTAGCCGAGGCTGGTTTCCAGGATGCGTCCGGCGTTCACCGCCCAGATGTATAGCCCCCAGTTTAAGGTGATGAGGTAGCCGCCGAGAAAGAGCCAGAGGGTCTTTTGTCTGTTTTTCGCGGCGAAGGCAACGGCTTTCCCGCCCTGCCCAGTCAGGATTATCAGAGCGAGGGTAAATACGGCGGACCATACCACGCGGTGTCCGAGTATCTCGAAAGAGGAGACCGACAACAGGGTTTTCCAGTAGAGGGGCATCGAGCCCCACCAGAGGTATGAGAGAAGGGCCGCCGCGGCCCCTTTCTGCGGAATCGTCATTGGTATCCCCCTTACAGTAATATCGCCGGTTCGGAGAGCGCCGAAACCGTGTCGCGGCTTTGGAAAACCCTCCGTCACACGCTTTATTTTACACGTTCTCCCGGTTTTGTGATAAACTATTCGAATGTATAGTTCGCATGTTTTTCTGCGATGGAAGGAAGAACGGGCATGAAGGAACATCTGGAGCTTTCATCTTTAGGCGCTTCGCTGTTGGCGGAGGCTGAACGGATCTCCGGCGATATGCAGGACTGGAGACGCGATTTTCATCAGTTTCCCGAGCTTGCCTTTGAGGAGAATATAACGGCGTCAAAGATCACGCATGTGCTGCGTTCCATTCCCGGAATGGCGGTAACCTCCGGTTTTGCCATTCAGACATCGGTGATCGGCGTGCTGGGCTCCGATATCCCCGGACCCGCCCTTATGCTGCGCGCGACGATGGACGCGACGGCGGCGGAGGAGCAGACGGGGCTGCCGTTTTCTTCATGTATGCCCGGCGCGATGCACGGCTGCGGTCACGACGCGGAGATGGCTTCGCTTCTCGGCGCTGCTGCCGTTCTCTCAAAATACAGCGACGAGCTGAAGCAGCGGGTCGTCTTTCTCTTTCAGCCTGCTGGCGAGGGGCGAAGCGGCGCAAAGACCCTCACGGAAAACAATATCATCGATAAGTTTAATATCGGGCGCAGCGTCGCCGTAAACTGGTCCTCGGAGCTTCCCTACGGAGAGCTTTTCACACGGCGCGGCGTCATGACGGCCCTGTCGGACCGTATTCACATAGATATCAGGGGAACGGCGGGGCACGCCGCGGAGCCGCATATGACGGTGGACCCCGTGACGATTGCCGCCAATCTGATAATCATGATACAGACGATGCTCTCGCGTGAGGTGGACCCGCGCGAACCGGTCGTGGTATCTTTTGGACAGGTAGAATCCGGCGAAGCCTATAATATAATCCCCGAGCAGGCTAACCTCTGGGGCACGCTGCGCGCCTTTGACCCGAAGGTGCGCGATTTTGTACAAAGCCGTATTGAGACTGTGGCCCCGGCCCTTGCGAAGGCGCTCCGCGGGCTGGCGTCGGTGGAGTATACCCGTAATTACGCGCAAGTGGACAACAACCTCGACATGGTGGACGAACTCCTGCGTGTCGGGGTTCCTTTTTTCGGTGAGGACGGGCTTAATATGCTTGAGCGTCCGCTGCTCTCCGGCGATGATTTCGCATTTTTCAGCCACAGGGTGCCGTCTTTGTTTATGCTGATGGGCACGGGGCTTGAGTACCCGCTGCATCATCCGCGCTATGACGTGCCCGAGAGCATGCTGCCGTTTTCGGCGGCGTGGGAGGCGTATCTGGCTCTCACCTTCGGCCATTAAGGGGGCGGCCGGGGATATGCGCCGGAACTTGGCTCCCACCACGTCTATCCGGCGGAAGGTATGGCAGCGGCAGATCAATTTGGTTAAAACAATCTAAATTATAATGATCCACAGAAATAAACAATGGATGTGATGCGGTTGAGTTCCAGACTGGATATCATTATCAGAGATAATCTGAACAGGCTCCCCGCGGAGCCTTTTATCTGGTGGCAGAAGACCTGGTGGTCGCGCGGTGCTTTTCTCGAACTGATTGAGGAGTGTGAGGAGCGGCTGCGCGCCAGTAATTTTAAAAAGGGACAGCGTCTGGCGCTGCTGATGCCGAACAGCCCCGTGCTGCTTGCGACGGCGGTTGCGGTATGGCGTCTTGGCGGTGCGGTGGTGCTGATCGATTTCCGTTCCGGCTATGTGCCGCTCATCAGGCAGCTGTGTCACGCGGACGTCTTCGCGGCGCTGACTTACCGCGGCTGTGAGGATCTCGTTCCGCTGATCTCCGAGGAAGGCATCCCCTGCTCAGTGATCAGTCTGGACACTCTCGATGAAAATATCCCCGGACGCCCCTGCGCGGAGGAGGGCGAGGAGACGGCGGTCATCTTCTATACCTCCGGCACTACGGGCGAACCGAAGGCCGTGCCGCTGACGCACGACAATCTGCTGGACTGCATAGAGGGCTGCGTTGAGCATATCGATATGCTCAACGAGGACGACGTTTTCCTGAACGCCCTGCCCAACTCAAATGTATTCGGATTTTTATGCGGCGCGCTGCTTCCGCTTGTGAAGGCGACGCGCCAGGCGATATTGACCTCCTTCATGCCCGTAGAGTCCTCGATGGACGCCATCAAAAACGCCGAGGTGACGATCGTTACGGCGGTGCCGACGATGATCGCGCTGATGGTCGGCGCCGTCTCGCGCGGCGCGGCGGTCTCCTCTTCGATGCGCTGTATCCTCTCCGGCGGCGACCGGCTGCCTGCCGATATCTCCAAGCGTGCCGCGGGGCTGCTCGGCGTTCCGGTGCTGCAGGGCTATGGACTGACGGAGGCCTCTTCGGTGGTGGCGCTGCCGCCGTCGATCAACGCGGTGAAACCCGGCAGTGTCGGTACGCTGCTCTCCTGCGTCGAGGCGGAGATCCGCAGCGACGAGGGCGAGGTTCTGCCGCAGGGACGCGAGGGCCGCCTGTGGATAAGGGGCAGCTCGGTCGCTAAGTGCTATTTCCGCAACCCGGAACTGACGGCGGAGCGCTTTGCGGATGGCTGGTTCGATACCTGCGATATCGCGAGGTTTGACGAGGAGGGCTATCTCTATCTCGTCGGACGCGCCTGCGACGTCATTTTTGTCGGAGGCTTCAAGGTCTACGCCCGCGAGGTGGAGAAGACGCTCAACGAACATCCGTTGGTGCATGAGGCCGCCGTCATTGGCGTACCCCGCTCGATAAGCGGCGAAATCGTCAAGGCCTTTGTCGTGCTTAAGAAGGGAGAGCGGGCCTCCGCGAAGGAGCTCATCGAGTACTGCAAGAAGAAGCTCTCCTATTACAAGGTCCCGAGGATCATCGAATTTGTCACCGAGATGCCGCGTTCGGCTATCGGAGAGATTGTAAAAAGGAAACTTTCAAAGGACTAATAGATATGTTTGGACTCAACTGCCGCGTAACGCGCAAACTCGGCGGCTATGAACGGCGGGCCGTCGAAGGGCTGCTTGAACGCAGCGGGCTGATTTTCGAAGGCGCGCCGGATTATACCGCGGTCGCCGAGGACAGCGAGGAGAATATCGTCGCCACGGCAAGCCTCTCCGGCTCCGTGATTAAAATGGTGGCCGCCGACCCTCAGTGGCAGGAGGCGGGGCTCTCCGGCACCGTCATTTCGGCACTGATGCGCGCCGCGCATGAAGATGGCATCCATCATCTTTTTGTCTATACAAAGCCGGAGATGGCGCCGCGTTTCGCCGGGCTTGGCTTCCGCGAGCTTGCGGCCTCCAGCCGCTCCGTGCTGATGGAGTGCGGCACGCCCGGGGCGGAGGATTACCGCCGCTTTCTTGAGGGGCTGCGTGCGGAAAACGGCGCGCCGGCCGCCGCGGCGGTGATGAACTGCAATCCTTTCACACTTGGGCACCGCTATCTGATCGAAGAGGCGGCGAAAAGCTCGCCGCTATTTTACGTGATCGTCGTTGAAGAGGATGCCTCCGTCTTTCCCTTCGCCGACCGCTTGGAGCTTGTCCACGCCGGAACCGCCGACATCGCCAATGTGCGCGTGGTCTCCAGCTCGCATTACGCCGTCTCCGCGGCGACATTTCCCACCTATTTTCTCAAGGACAGGGGCGAGAGCTCCGTGGCGCGCGCGCAGGCTGAGCTTGACGCGCGGCTCTTCGGCGCCCTATTCGTGCCCGCGCTGGGTGTCGAACGCCGCTTTGTGGGAACTGAGCCGCTCTCACCGATCACCGGGCTTTATAATTCCGTGCTGAAGGAGACTCTGCCGCCGCTGGGCTGTGAGGTGACGGAGATCAGCCGCCGCCGGGCTGGGGACGAGGTAATTTCCGCTTCGCGCGTGCGCGCGATGATCGCCGACGGCGAAGAGTCCGGCCTTGCGGAGCTGCTGCCTCCGGCAACGCTGGATTATCTGAATACGCCGCGCGGCGCCGCCGTGGCCGCGAAGCTGAGGGCCGAGAGATGACGCCGCTTGAGGAGGTGCTCTCCGGCCGTGACGAGCGCGCCGCCTGGCAGCGGCGCTGGCTGCGGTCGCCGGAGGGTAATTTTTTCGTCTGTCAGATCGGGCTCAATGTCCCCGGATATCCCAAGCGCATCCCGCGCGATCTCGCGGTTGTCAGGAAATGCCGTAAATATCTGCTGGAGCATGCGCATGCGGCGCCGGTGGAGGAGCAGTACCTTGAGAACGGAGCCGGAGTCTGCTGGCAGGGTGTGTTTGACGCCTCAAAGTATGACGCGGCGTCGCTGAAGAGGTGTGCGGTGGAGGCGGAGAATTCGATGACCGCGGGCCGCGTGCTTGATATTGACGTCCTCACCGCGGCGGGGGCCCTCTCCCGTACCCAAATGGGGCTGCCCGAACGCCGCTGTCTGCTCTGCGGCGAGAGGGCGAAGGTCTGTGCGAGGCTCGGAGGCCATCCGCAGTCGGAGCTGAGGGAAAGGGTCGTCAGGATAATAAACGCCGCCGCGTTGGAGATGTAGCGCCCCGCGTATATGGCCTAGATGATTCCACGCGGAAGCTTCTGTTTTATGTGTATATTAATCTAATCGCCTGTATTTTAAAAAGAGCCGCCCTGTTATTGCCGCTATGCGTTTTATTGGGCGCTCATAGGGAAGAGGGTTATTGAAATCACGCCCTCCAAGCGTAATAGTTTTCATATTATGGCGCGGCGGTGGATACCGTTCCCCCTTATTTATGGAATGTATAGATAATGAAGCTGAGATTAATCAGTAATTTTCCGTGCAAAAAATTATCGCATGGATATAGATTATATAATTGTTGGTAGAGGGAATTTTACGAAGCGCGCATTCGGCCGCTTTTACGGCGGTTGATATATCAGATAGGTAATTTTTCTTATTATCAACGTTTGGGAGGCACTGGAAATGACGAACCGGCCGGAATGGGATATATATTTTCTTCTCATGGCGCAGGTGGCGGCGAGCAGGAGCACCTGTCTGCGCCGCAAAGTGGGAGCGGTGCTGGTCCGCGACCGGCAGATACTGAGCACCGGCTACAATGGGGCTCCGCGCGGGGTCAGCCACTGCGAAAAGACAGGATGCCTCCGTGAGCGGCTCGGCATCGCCTCCGGTGAGAGACATGAGATTTGCCGCGGCTCTCACGCGGAGATCAACGCGATCGCCCAGGCGGCGGCGGCCGGAACGGCGACGGCGGGTTCCTGGCTATACTGTACGCACGAGCCATGTATCTACTGCACGAAGGCACTGATAAACGCCGGCTGCGAAAAGGTCTTTTTCCTTCACCCATACCCCGACGAGCTTGCCCGTGCCGTAATGGCGGAGTCGGGAGTGGAGAGTATCTGGGTCGACCCACAGGAGCTGCCCAGGGATATTCTTTCAATCTGAAAAAGAAAAACGAAGTTATAACAGTAAAACAGAGAAGGGAGCAATACAAATGTCTATTTCCATCGTTCTTGCAGATGACCATCCCCTTACACGAGAGGGTATCAAGGGATACCTTTCAAAGGAACCGGACTTCAATATTGTAGGAGAGTACGCGGACGGCAATGCCACATGGGCCGGCATCCAGACGCACAGGCCGCAGGTGGCCCTGCTCGATATCCGCATGCCCGGGCTTGACGGCATCGCGATCGCGCGCAAGGTCAAGGAGGCGGGCATTCCCACGGCCTCGCTGATGCTAACCTCGTACGACGCGAACCAGTATGTTATGGCGGCGCTCCGCGCGGGAGCGCGCGGCTACGTCCTAAAGACGGCCACTATGGACACCCTTTCACGCGCCATCAGGATCGCGGCGCGCGGCGGTTTCTATCTTGACAGCGACGTGGCAAGCGCGGTCGAGGAGGGCGAGGACTTCGTTCCGGAGCCAGTGTCGGTCCGTGAGCGTGAAGTGCTGCTGCTCGCGGCGCGCGGACTCTCGGGGAAGGAGATCGCCTCTCAGCTTTTCATCAGCGAACGCACCGTACAGACGCACCTTGCCTCGATATATGACAAGCTCGGAGCTAAAAACAAAACGGAGGCGATGCTGCTCTCTCTCAAATACGGCATCGTCACCATGGAGGAACTTCTTGACTAAATGAGGAAAGAAGGACTCCTCTATCAGCTTATAACCGCCCTTCTAGTGCCAGCGCTTTTAGCGCTGGTTCTTGCATGGGTTGTATACGACCAGTTTGAGAAGAGTATGGAGTCCAACGCGAATAATTACGTTGAAAATCTGGTGGACAGCGTAGCCGCGAGGCTCGATTCAAAGAAATGGCATGTCCAGCCTGACGGCACCTATATGAAAAAGCCGCTTGACGAGGATGTGAACTCCATTGCAGCGGTACTTAAAGAGATGAACCTTCCCGGGTTGTTCGCCGTCTTCCGGAAAGACGGGACGCTGATCTACGGCTCTCCCGGGAAGGTAAATTTTCTCATCGACTGGGTGAACTCCTTTGACTCCCCAACGCCGGTAAAGGTGCGCAGCAAGGGAGGGGATTATTTTACGGGAATGTTTTACTCCATTCCCGACGAAAACATATATATAATCGGAGCCGTCTCCTGGAAGATGCTCTTCGGCTCCATGGTGCTTCTTGTCACCGTATGGCCCTTCATCATGGGCACACTCGCCATTATTACCATTCTTGCGATATATCTCTTATATGAAAAGGTCATCCTGCCGCTGCGCGAACTTGACGAAGAGGTTTCTTCGCTGCGTCTTGGCTACGACCTGCCCGACGTCTCGGCGCCAGAGGCTGTTCCCGAGCTGCAGCAGCTGCGTTCCACCTTCGTCGTGCTCGCGCAGTCGGCAATAGATAAGGAACAGCTCTCGCGCGACTACATCACCGACATCGTCAAGGTGCAGGAGGAGGAGCGCGAGCGCATCTCCCGCGAGATACACGACGGGCCTCTGCAGGACGTTACCGCGCTGGTTCAGAGGCTTCGCCTGCTGGCGCTCGACGTCAGTGACGAGCAGACCATCAGCAGTCTGGAGAACGCCGAAAAGGTCGCGATGATCGGCGTCAAGGAGATGCGCGAATTCTGCAACAACCTCACCCCGCCCTGGCTCGACCTCGGTCTGCGCCACTCGCTGGCGGAGCTCTGCAACCGCATGTCATCGCAGCTGGGTGTGCAGATTGATCTTGATGTCGAAGACGGCGACGACTGTGACTACGACGACGAATCCTTACCGGCCTCTCTCTGCCTTGCCTTCTACCGTGTGGTGCAGGAGTCGATAAACAACTCCGTCCACCACGGCGGAGCCACCCTCATCTCAGTACAGCTTGAAAAGAGGGGCGACCGGATAACCATGCGCATCGAGGATAACGGCAAGGGTTTCGACATGCCAAACGACGTTCAGGAACTTCGTGTACAGGGACACCGCGGCCTTTCAAATATGAAGGAGCGTATGCGCCTCGCCGGAGGTTCCCTGGAAATAACATCCACATTGGGAATCGGCACAATTATAAGTTGTGAAGTACCGCTTCAGACTGTAGAATAGTAACAGGAGCGGAATGTCTGCCGACAGTTTTTCTGTGCTGTTGTTTTATTGGCAAGTGTTCTTATCTATTCTTATTTTTGAAAGGTGGGAGCCTCCGGGCGATTGACAGTGAAACTGCGGATATTAGGTGCCGCCGGTGAAGTTACCGGTTCCAACTATATGATAGAGACGGATGGTTATAAAGTTTTAGTCGATTGCGGCACGCACCAGGGCACGGACGAGGAACGGCACGAGGGAGAGAAGTTTCCCTTCAGTCCTGCGGATATAGACGCCGTCCTCCTGACCCACGCGCATATCGACCACAGCGGCAGGATTCCCCTCCTCGTAAAGCAGGGATTCAAAGGAAAGATCTATTGTACTCACGCCACCTCGCAGCTGATAGAGATACTGCTGCGCGACTCCGCGCATATCATGCAGGAAGACGCCGAATGGCGCTCGCGCAAGAACTCCCGCAAAGGGCTGCCGAAGGTGGAGCCTCTCTATAACGAGAATGACGTCGAAGACGCGCTCGCCTTCCGCTATCCGATCCCCTACGACGAAATGGTGGAGATATTTCCCGGGCTCAAGGTGCGCTACCGTGAGGCGGGGCATATCCTCGGAAGCTCCATAATCGAGACCTGGATCTCGGATAAAGACGACCAGAAGACGGTGAAGGTGGTCTTTTCCGGAGACCTCGGCCAGTTCGACGGCGTCATTGAAAAGCCGCCGGCAATCGTCGAAGAGGCTGACTTCGTTCTTATCGAATCGACCTACGGCGACAGGCTCCACAAGTCGCTTGAGGATACGCGCTCCGAGTTCCAGGGGGCGATGGAGGAGGCCATCCGCTCCGGCGGCAAGGTGCTTGTCCCGACCTTCGTAGTGGACCGCGCACAGCGTATGCTCTACGAGTTCAAGCTGCTGCAGAAGAAGCTGCCCGACCTTAACATGCCCAATATCTATCTTGATTCGCCGATGGGCGTCAAGACGACGGAAATATATTCGGCGCACACGACGCTGCTCTCACGCGAACTCAAAGAGATGCTCCTCAAAGGGGAGGACCCCTTCGAGCCGAAGGGTTTCAGCTTCGTCCGCAGCGCCGACGAATCACGCGCCATCAACGACATGTCCAGCGGCATCGTACTCGCGGGCAGCGGCATGTGTTCCGGCGGGCGTATCATGCACCATCTGAAACATAACCTCTTCAAGAAAGACACGCATGTATTTTTCGTCGGCTACCAGGCCTACGGCACCCTTGGGCGCCGCCTCGTCGACGGTGCGAAGACCGTGCGAATCGCGGGAGAGGAGATATCCGTTAAAGCCCAATTCCACACGCTGAACGGCTTCTCCGCCCACGCGGACCGGGACGACCTGCTCAAGTGGGCCGGCCATTTCCCAAAGAAGGCGCGCTTCATCATCGTTCACGGCGAACCGAAATCCGCCGAGTCTCTGGCCCTCGGCCTCAAAGACAACGGCTATGCGACACGCATCCCGGCGATCGGCGACGAGATAGACCTTCTCGCTCCGGCCCCCGATAAGATAGCGATGCCTGTGATTTCGCCGCGCATACTCGACCGTATCCAGATCAATTCCAAGGATGTGGAGAATGCGCTGAACCTCATCTCGGCGCGTACTGAACAGATGCAGCAGACGATCATCCAGAACGAAGAACAGTATAAGAATATAATGCCGCTGCTTATTTCGGCGAGAACGCTGCTTGAAACGGCGGCGGCCCTGAGCGGCAACAGGATAGAGTATAAAGAAAAAGAAGAAAAGAGATAATCGTAGTGACACAAAAAGGATGGGATACTCTATGACGGGAAAGGCCAAATACGCCGTAGTCACCGCTGTGGCGGCGGTGATAGTGGCGGCGCTGTTTTTCACATACACGCTGTGGAATTCTTCCGGCATCCTGACGATGATCCCCAGGCCAGAAGAGTCGCAGCCCTATGTGCTGACGGAGACGAAAGAGGGCAGCTATCCCAAAGCCCTTTCCGCGCTGCTCACCGACGGCGTCTACGCGCTGCTTAAGGACGGCACGCCGCGCAACGCGCTTCTTACAGCGGCCTCCGCGGCAAAAGAGGCGGCGCTGCTCGTGGTGGACGGCGGCGCTGGCATGACTGAGGTCTACGCCTCATTCCGCTTCACGCCCTCCGATACCGCGGCGCTGAAAAAGGGGCTTCTGCCTGATATCCTGAAAGGGGCCTTCAAAGAGGCTTCCGTGCGTGCCGGCGGCGAAAAGGGCGTCTTCGTTATAGAGTCGGGCGGACTCTCCTCTCCCGTCTACTACACCGTGAAGGGCAAGAACGTCGTGATGGCTGCGGAGCTTTCGGTGCTGCGGCGCATGGAAGAGGCTTCGAAAAAATCATCAGCAAACCTTGGCGGCAAGAAATGGAACCAGGAAAAGAGCTGGCCCGCGCATATTGAGATATCGGACGGCGGCGCGATCACCGCCAACGCGGAGCATAAATTCCCGATAACGGTGGAGGCCGCCTGGCGCAGCCTTGACCCTAAGAGTCCATCCGACCCGGCCGGTGAAATACGCTGGGCGCTCGTGAACCTCGGAAAACCTGTGGAGGCCTATCTCTCCTCGACACTGAAGGCAAGGAAATGGGATACGGCGGACTGCATCATCCCCGAACCGCTCCTGCTTTCGATGGGGATCGACCTGCCGCCGCTCGGCGGAGACCCGAAAGACTGGCCCTTCCCGCTGTCGTCTCTGGGAGAGATAGCGGAGAATCTCGACATGAAGGACGATCAGATACGTGAGATACTCTCTGGGCAGACGGTATTCTCCCTCGGCGGACAGAACCGCATACTTTGGTTCTCACTGCCGGGATTCCTCGTCGAGTTCTCCGGCCGTTCCGCGCTGATGAACGAACTTGTGGATTCCTTCTGGAAAAATCTCTTCTTCGGCGCCGAGCCGAAGCCTATCCCCGGTTTCACCTTCGGCGGCACGACCAACGTGCCCTTTTCCGTGATCGGCGCGGGGCGCGACGGCATCGCGGTGCTGGGTCTGACCACGCCGCAGTCCATAAACGCGAAGAACCGGCTGGGTAAATTCCTCAAAGATGACGAATCGGTCGTCGGCTGGATGCTCGCGGATCTGCCGCGCATAGGGGGCGCTCTTTCAGAAATGACGAAGATGAGCAGCTTCCTAGGGGAAGAGAGCGCTGAGGACGCGGAGCCCTACGATGACGGCGATTCCGGATACGGCGAAGAAGAACCGCTCGCGGAACCTTTACAGCCTGAGCTTTCGCTGTCGCCCTTCGACCAGGGGATCACCGACTCCTTCGGCAATGTCCTGAAACGGCTCGGACGCGTGCTCATTGTATGGGAAAAGCCGCTCTCCGGCCGCATCAACTGGTATAAAACGGCGGCTAAATAGAACCGCCGCTGCACTGACGTAAAATAAGAACTTTCTAAAAAACTCTGGAGGTTTTTTTATGCATACGAACGCACTTAAAATTTTGAGGGAACGCGGTTTTGTCGAGTGGAGCAGCCATAACGAAGAGCTCGAAGAGCACTTCATGAAAGATATGGTAACTGGTTATATCGGCTTCGACCCGAGCGCCGACAGCCTCCACGTCGGGAACCTCGTCGCCATCATGGGGCTTGCGTGGCTCCAGCGTCTTGGCCACCGGCCGATCGCCATCGCCGGCGGCGGCACGGGACGCATCGGCGATCCCTCGGGAAAGAGCGCGGAGCGCAACCTGCTCTCCGAGGAACAGATACTTCACAACGTCTCCTGCATTGCGGAGCAGCTCAAACACTTCCTCAACTTTGAAAGCGGTGAAAACAGCGCCCTGCTCGTCAACAACAACGACTGGCTCAAGAAGGAAAACTACATCGAATTCCTGCGCGATACGGGCAAGTATTTCTCGGTCAGCTTCCTCGTCAACCGTGAATACGTGCGCAGCCGCGTGCTGGACCCCGACAAGTCGATCACCTATACCGAGCTTTCATATATACTGCTGCAGGCCTTTGACTACAACCACCTCTACAACGAATACGGCTGCACCCTTCAGATGGGCGGCAACGACCAGCAGGTGAACATCATCGCCGGTATGGACCTCGCGCGCAAAAAGTCCGGCGGGCAGTGCTACGGCATCACCTTCCCTCTGCTGCTCAACGCGCAGGGGCAGAAATTCGGTAAATCGGAGAGCGGCGCGGTCTACCTCTCGCCGAAGCGCACAAGCGTCTACAAATTTTACCAGTTCTGGATAAACGTCGATGATAAAGATCTTGAGAAGCTCTATAAGCTCTTTACCTTCCGTGAGCTCGACGAGATCAAGGCACTGCTTGAAGAGCACGCCAAGGCTCCTCACCTTCGCAAGGCTCAGAAGGAGCTTGCCTGGGAGATGACCTGCCGCGTTCACGGAGAAGAGGCCGCTAAAAGGGTGCTGGATGCCAGCGCCGTCCTCTTTGGAGAGACGAACATCAAAGATGCCCCCGCCGACGTCCTTGAGACGCTCGCGGCGGAGATACCCTGCGCCGAGGCCGACCTCGCGGAGACGAACGGCGTCACCGACCTGCTCGTCCTCAGCGGAGCCTGTGATTCAAAGGGCAACGCGAAGAAGAAGATCAAAGAGGGCGGGGCATACCTCAACGGTGAAAAGATCGCCGACGCGGGGCGCCTGGTTGCCGAAGAGGACCTGCTTGCGGGCCGCTATATCCAGCTCAACGTTGGAAAGAAAGACTTCCGCCTGCTCAAGTTCAAATAGGCGGGAAAAGAGTAAAGCAGAGACAGAATGGCGGAGGGAGGCGATAATGTGTGCCCCCCTCCGCCTTTATTTGAGATGGAAACATTTGAATTTTGACCGCGGCGCTTTCACATCCGGCCCCCTTGCATTAGAATGTTCATAATACATCCGGTCGGTCCGGCCGTTACGGACCGCCGCATTACGGAAGGCTGAAACATTTGAAAGAAGAGACAAGAAAAAAAATCACAAACTGTCAGGTACGCGCCTTTATGGCCTTTGCCGAGAGCATCCGTCCCGGCTGGCGCGCGAACCTGCTTGCCGGCGCGATAATACCGTTGCTGAAGCTGGCAGGCGTGCGCAAGGACGTGGCGCGCCGCAATATCATGCTCTGCCTGCCGGAGAAAGGCAAAAAAGAGCGGGAAAAAATCCTCGCCGAGTCATACGAAAGCATGATCTGGACCGGTGTGGAGATGCTTGCCTGGCAGCACGACCCGTCGCTGATCGACCGTATGGTCGTGGAGATAAGCGGCAGGGAACATGTGGAAAAGGCTCTGCGGGACGGTCGGGGCGCGGTGCTGTTCTCCGCACACCTCGGCAGCTGGGAGCTTGGAGCCGCCTGGTGCTCGCGCCACTTTCCGTTCTACGGGCTCGTACGTCATTCGGACAGCCCCTTCCAGCGCGAACTTATAGAAACGCTGCGCGAACGTTCCGGACTTCGTACAATATCGAAAGATTCATCGATGAAACATGTGGTGACGCTGCTCAAAAACAATGAAATGATAGGAGCTCTTGCGGACCAGCATTGGGGCGACGGCGGCATGATGGTGCCCTTTTTCGGACAGGAGACCTCGACGGCTCCAGGGCCGGCGGCCTTTTCCATGCTCACGGGGGCGCCGATGATCCCCGTCTCATTCACGCGCCTTGAGCCGTTTAAATTCCGCCTTATCGTGGGTAAGCCGCTTGAACATCCCAAAGAGATGAAACGCGACGAAGCCGTGCGCTGCCTCACGATACGCATGAACGAGGAATACGAACGGATGATCCGCGAAAATCCCGGCCAGTGGCTCTGGCAGCACAGAAGATTCCGCGAAATAATAACCGACTGAAACAAGAGAAAAATCCTCCCGGCACCCAGCGGAGGATTTTTTATTTACTCTCCATTTCCCTCTCTATCCGTTCCCACAACTCTTCTATAAATGGCAGCATTCTTGCCGAGAGTTCGGGAGGCAGATCGTAACGCACCGTCTTGCCGCCTTCGCTCCTTTCGACCGATAGGAAAAGCGCCGACGGGCCCCCCGCCTTCAGCGTATATACGGGAGAGGCCGCCGTCATCCGCTCTCCTTCAAGTGATTTTTCCCCATTTCTTTCAGCTGTGCCGGGGTCCAGCGTCTCGCCCATGATATATGCGATGGAGGTATTCAATACCTTCGAGAGCTTTATCAGATTGGCGCCGTCCGGTAAAAATATGTCGCGTTCCCATGACGAAACAGTCTGCCTTGCCGTCCCTACAAGATAGGCCAGCTCCTCTTGATTGGAAATGCCGCTTTTTGCACGCAGCGCGCGAATCCGTTTTCCTACAGACATTATTCCATCACCTCACGCTAAAAACATACAGTCAATGGGAAAAGATAAAAGCAAGTAAAAAAGTCATAATGACATGTATACTTGACAATAATATTTTGAGACTTATAATTAAAATCGATAAAATAAGTCACAACGATAAATTCAAAGAGCGTGCCGTGACTGTAGGTGTCAGTCGGCTGTAAATGCAGATCATACAATGAGAAGCCTTTTATTGTATATCCGCATACTGATGGATTATTGCCTTGTGACTGCGGTGAGGCACGTTTTTTGATGATCGGCAAATAAATCACGTAAATCAGAGGGGTGATCGCAGTTTTTTTACATTAGCGGCGCTGATTTTATCCGTTTTTACAAAATTGAAGGGAGCTGAGCATCAATGAAGATGAAGAGTTATGGAAAGTTGCTGGCGGCGTTATTTGCCTGCATGGCCGTGGTCGCCGTTCTGCTGGTGCAGTCCTGCGCGGCGATTGCGGATGACGGGTACTTTATGGTCAATGGTGAAAAGTACGCTACGGAGGAAGATATAAAAGAGATAACGAAGCCGGATTCCTCTGTAGTTAAGGACGGCGCAACTATAGAGGTATACGGCAAGGTAAAGCTGCCTCTCATTATAAGAGAGGGTACGGACCCCAAATATCCTGATTTTACCTGGGTGCTGAGCCATGATAACGTGGTGGTGGAGGGGAAGACGGCGGATGCTGCAGTCTATTGTCCCGTGGATGTGAATTCTCAGGACCTTGGCGGTATGGGCGGGCTTCAGAGCACTGTACACGTCGAGGGCGACGGCGTCACCTTCAAAAATGTAGCGATACTTCCCAACTATAATTCATATTATTCCGATGGTTATGCGAATAAAACCGTTGAGGTGTGGGGCGCTTCATTTACGATGGAGGGTTGTACGATAGAGGTGAATGACCTTGGCGACGGAAGGAAGACGGAAAATGGCGGGGCTCTCTTCTTTAACGGGGCAAAAGAGAACATCACAGTCACTGACTCAACGTTTAAAGACTGTTACGTGGTATTCTGCGATGCCGACCCTGCCGGCGTCATAACCATCAGCGGCAATACCTTTGACTCTCCGCAGGGAGATACTTACTTTATCGGTAATAATACCTGGGCCAATCCTCCAAGTGACAAGATGGGGCCGGTCTATGTTGAGAACAATATATTCAAAAACCTGCCCGCAGATTATAAAAAGGTCGTCTATCACCGCATGGAGGGAACTTTCTATCTGAAAGGAAATAAAATAGAGAGTTCGCAGGGTTCCGATAAATTACTGGACAGGGTCTCGTTCGGCAGGCTTTACGGCGCATATCAGCCAGAAGGCGGCAAAGACTGTGCCTCCGGCGGCAGGGGTATTATCATGCTTGAAGAGGGCGGCGCGAAATATAAAATAACGGCTAAGCTTGACAACGAAGAGTATGTTAACGTTGAGACATTAATCAAGGAGAACGATCCAAACGCAAAGCCCGTTGCCCCCAAGCTTGACGAAATACCGGCGAATGTCGAAACGATTGCCCCCAAAGTGATATCGGTGGATATTACTACGGCTACGGAGGACGACAAAGCGGCGGCCAGGGAAAAGACTGCTGATATGATCAATGCCGAGGGCGTAACCCCTTCGGATATCGAATTTGACCAGAACGGACAGGCGGCGCTCTCGGAAAAGATCATCGCCTCTGCGGCTGTGAGCGCGGTTAAGCTGGCGGAACTGCCGGATGGTACGACTGTCGAACCGGAAGATATCGCCCCCCTGCCGATTACCGATGCCACTGTGAGCGCGGGCAATGTTGCCGCCATAGCTTTCGAACTAAAGGGCGAGGTGTTGAAGGCGGCGCTTGTCAAAGATGTTAAGGTGATGAAGGTCATGTCCGCGGAAATGGGCGAGTTCTTCACGCTTGCGGCGGTCCCGGAGGATTTCACTGATAAACACTTTGCGATACAGGCTGCAGACGAGAATAAAGTCCTCTCTGCGGAATCGCCGATCGTGCCGGAGGGGACCTATAAGCTGGTGCTCTTCATAGAAGACAACGGCGATTTTGACCTCTGCAAGGATGAAGCCGGCAGGGTAGTCGACCCGGTGGCAATCGTCTCTACGACCGCGCCAACGCCCAAACCACAGCCGCATGGCTCGTCGTCGAGCGGATGCAGCGCCGCGGGCTGGGGAGCGCTGGTACTGCTGGCAGCGATGCCGCTGTTCAGGAAAAAGAGGTAATATATCGCTGATACGGATCGGCGGGGGGCTTTTGAGCCTCCCGCCGTTTTTGTTCTTCTCCGAAGAGGTCAGGTGTAGTCTGACCTCTTAAATTTATTTTTTGCATTGAAATTAGTCCAAAAATGATAGAATATCATAAACACTTTTTGTTTATGAGGAGCGTTACGATGAAAAATTTGCGCAGAGTCCTGATCATATTCTTTATAATTTCTATCACTGCCGCCGCGGCCTTTGCCGGTCCGGCGCTGCAGAGGGATTTTACTCTGACACAGCCAGACGGAGAGAGTTTTTCCGCGATGAAGCGCGGCGATGAGTTTATGAACTGGTATGAGACGGCGGAGGGGTATGCCGTGCTGAAAGACGGCGAGAGCGGGTACTGGGTGTTTGCCCTGCGTACGGCTGCAGGTCTCCTTGCGCCCTCCGGTGTTCACTATTCGGCAGGGGCCGCGGTTCCCGAGGGCGCGGTAAAGAACTTTATCCCCGCCAAAGATACGGTTGAGCGTCTGCGGGAAAGATACGACGGCTCCGCCGCCGCAAAGGCAAGCTCCGCCAGATCCGCCGCCGCGAAGACATGGACCTCGAATCCTATCTCCGGCGAGCGCGAGGCGGTGTTTATCCGCATCAACTTTCAGGACGTTGAACTTAAATCAGAGTTGGAGCATACCAAAGACGAGATATGGGGCGCGGAGCATTCCGTCCGCAGCTATTACCTTGACCAGTCGCACGGAAAGCTGAATATCGTCTCCGCGGATTTCGGCGGTCAGGGCAAAAGAGACATCATCGAAATCACCATGACCTCCGCCGATTATAATGGGGGGAAACATCCCGACCGGCTGCTGAACAACGACGCGACCGGCGATTATCGCATATCGCATAAAAACGAGGTCGATTTCGTAACGGGCGTCCTGAATCGTACCGGCCTTGACTTCAGCGGTTTTGACAAAAACGGCGACGGTATTATCGAGGCGGACGAGCTGGTTGTCTATCTGCTCTTCGCGGGCTACGAGGAATCGTGTTCTTCGAAGGAAGGTCGTCCCGCTGTCTGGATGCACGCCTGGAGTTCGTGGGAAGACGAAGGCAACGAGCACATCGTCTATGTCTCGGACGACATAATCCTGGGGCATTGGTCCTGCGGGGGAGAGCTTTCCGACATTCTTGTAAAATCTGGGGATGTTCCCCTGCCGCTCGTCGGCGGCATAGTACATGAACTGGGTCACCAGATATGCAAATTGCCCGACCTCTATGACACCAGCTACACCAATAATGGCCTCGGCCTGTTTTCCGTGATGGCGGGCGGCTCGTGGGGCCATAAAACAGGTGAAATCCACGGAAAGACGCCGCCCAACCTTGACGCCTGGAGCAGAAAATATCTTGGCTGGGACGTCCCCCAAACGCTGACTTCTAGCGCCGCGTCGGTCGTACTTACCTGCGGCACACCTAGAAACGGTAATTATCCGGTCGCGCGGATAAATTCGCCCTATGTCGATTCCACCTATGAATATATACTTGCCGAGGTCAGAAACCCCAACGCGGACGACTGGGACGGAGGTATCGGCGGCAGTATAAAAGACATGCCGGAGTCGTTCAAAGGCGGCGTCCTGCTGCAGCATATCGACGAAAGATCCGGTTCCGGCTCGCTGAGCGCCGGAAATGACTTCAACGTCTATACGGAGGAGGGCCACCAGGGCAACATGGCTATTTGGGCCGACGGCGATTCCCGCGAAAAAGGCGCGGGACAGGGCAGCTATCTCTCGCTCTGGTACGCCGGCAACGGCACGGAGCCGGATACATACTTCTACGGAACGCGCGATACCAATATAGCCAAGCGGTTCTCGGGCATCGTTTTTTCTGGCTTTTCACCGTCGGGAGAGGTCGTCTCTTCCAGCGTAACGCGGGCGGAAACCGGCGGCAGCGGCTGCTCGGCGGCGGCATTTCCACTGCTTCTGCTGTTTGGCGCGCTTCCGCTGGTATTTAGGAAGAGAAGATAAGATATCGGCGGCGGGGGATAACCTGTCATTCCCCGCCTTTTGTAAAGGAGGGCGACCCGATGAAAAAAATATTTCTTGCCGCGCTGCTGCCTCTGGCGGTTTGCCTCTTCGGCCTCCGTTCATACGCCGGGCCCGCGTTTGACGCCCCCATACGCGTGACGCAGCCGGACGGCTCGGTGATCGAGATACGCAAGCGCGGCGACGAGCGCGGAAGCTGGTACGAAAGCGCGAAGGGCGCCTACGCGCTGCTTTACGACGCGAATACGAAATGGTGGTATTTCGCCGTCTCAAAGGAGGGGCGTCTGGTTTCGCTCGGCGTGCCTTACAGGGAGGGCGAGCCCGCGCCGCTGCCGGCGGCGAAGGACTACCGGCCTGTGCGTGTCTCGGCGCGCCGCGTCTCGGGAGAGGCGATAGCGCTGATAAAAAGCGGGATAACCTCCGCGGATTATGCCGCCGAGCCGGAGAAATCACGCGCGGCGATGAGGGAGATCGCGGAAAGGACCGCCGCCGAAGCGGAGGGCGTCGTTGTGCAGCTCTTCTCTCCCGTGCCCTCCGAAGAGGGCGAGATGCTGATCATGGCGCATATAAAAGATGAGAGGCCGGGTAAGGATCCCTGCCCTCTCATTGAACGTCTCAAAAAAATTCCCGCCGCGCTTAACGCGTCGCCGAACGGTATAAGCAGGCCTCTCTCATCGCCTAAGCCCTCTCCCTGATCCCCGCCATCAGCAGGCCGATCTTTTCTACGTCGGTCTTTTGCGGACCTTCCACAACGCCGCTTATCTCGCCGCCGTACATGACGGCGATGCGGTCGGAGAGAGAGGTCAGCTCCTGCAGGTCCTTTGAGATGAGGATTACGGCGGCTCCCGCCTCGCGCGCCTCGAGCAGCCTCTTATGGACGAACTCCGCCGCGCCGACGTCGAGCCCCCAGGTGGGCTGCATCGCGATGATGACCTTTGTCGTATCGGTTATCTCGCGGGAGAGCATCAGCTTTTGCAGATTTCCGCCCGAAAGCACGCGCACAGGCGCAAATAGGTCCGGTATCTGGACATCGTAATCTTTGACGCGCTCCGCGGCAAAATCCGTGATGTAAGCCCAGTCCATGAAGAGGCGTCCCCTCTCCATCGGCGGGCGGCAGTAACCCTTCAAAGCGATGTTTTCAACGACGCTCATGTTGGCGACGAGCCCCACGCCCTTACGGTCGGCGGGGATGTAGCTGATGCCTTTCTCAATGTAGCCGCGCGCCCTCTGATGCGTAATATCGTTCCCCTCGATGGATACCGAACCGGAATCGGGGGAGCGCAGCCCCGCGAGAACTTCGCAGAGCTCATCCTGGCCGTTTCCGTCGACGCCGGCGATACCGAGTATCTCGCCGCCTCGTACAGAGAGAGAGACCTCTTTCAGCGCCGCCGCGCCGCGCTCGTCTTTCAGTGAGATGCGGGAACAGACGAAGACCACCTCTCCCGGTTCCCTGCGCTCCTCCGAAAGTGAGGCGCCCTCAAGGCAGTGGCCGACCATCATCTCCGCGATCTCCTCTTTCGAGATGCCGGCGGCCCGGCGGGTCGCCACGCGCTCGCCCCTGCGCAGCACTGTAAGGCGGTCGGAGATTTCCATGATCTCCTCTATTTTGTGGGAGATCAGGACGATACCGTGTCCCGCCGCCACCATGTTTTTTAGGGTCTTGAAGAATTCGCGTGTCTCCTGCGGCGTGAGGACGGAGGTTGGCTCGTCGAGTATCAGGACCTTGGTACCGCGGTAGAGCATTTTCAGTATCTCCACGCGCTGCTGCTCGCCGATGGAGAGCTGCCAGACCTTTGCCTCGGGGTTGACGGCGAGGCCGTAGCGGTCGGATATTTCGCGGATGCGCGCGATGATCTCCTCTTTATTGATGACGAGGGGGATGTCGCTGAGTCCGAGGATGATGTTTTCCCAGACGGTAAATACGGGGACGAGCATAAAGTGCTGATGCACCATGCCGATGCCGTTGTCGATGGCCGCTTTGGGGTTGGGCAGAAAGACCGGCTCTCCGCCGATGTATATTGATCCGGCGTCTGGAAGGTATATTCCCGCAAGGCAGTTCATAAGGGTGGTCTTACCCGCGCCGTTTTCCCCGAGGATGCTGTGCACCTCGCCGGCAAACAGGTCAAAGTCGACGCCCCTGTTGGCGTGCCGCCCGTAGAAGATCTTATCTATGCCGCGCATTGACACAAGTGTTTTTTTTGTCTCAGTCATCATAACGCTCCCGTTCGACATCAGTGAGATAGGAAATCTTTTAAGAGAGAAAGGAAATCTTTGATTCCCGTATTCGAGCTTAGCCTGTCTGTCAGGTAAATAGTAACAGGAAATATCTTTCAAGACAATAAGTTTGAGAGAGTATATAATTGCACGAGATTTGATCAGCGGAGGAGAATTTTTATGAAAATGTTCAAAGGGCGTGGAAAGCTTTCCAGCTATATGCTCGCCGCCGCGGTGACGTTTATCTGGAGCATCACCTTCGTCGCCACAAAATATCTGCTTGGCTATCTCTCTCCCGGAGAAATACTCCTCTACCGCGTCGCCGTCGCCTATGTTATTTTTGTGGCCGCTGACCCTCACCGTCTTCCGCCGCTGGATCTGATGACGGAGTTAAAGATCGCCGCGGCCGGTTTTCTCGGGATAACGCTCTATTTTCTCTGTGAAAATACGGCGCTCTCCTTCAGCACCGCCTCCAATGTCGCGCTTCTCTGTTCCACCGCTCCCCTGTTGACGGGGGTCGTATCCCATATCTTCACCTCCAGCGAGAAAATGTCGCGCCGTTTTGTCCTCGGCAGCGTCTTTTGCCTGATTGGGATATTCTTCATCATCTTTAACGGACGTTTCGTCCTGAAGCTCAATCCGCTAGGCGATATGATTGCGCTCTTGGCCGCCCTCACCTTCGCCGGATATTCCGTGGTCATCCGCGACGTGAAGTGTGATTATACGCCGGCGCAGATAGCGCGCAAGATGCTCTTCTATACGCTGATCTCCCTGCTGCTGCTGACGCTCACGCCGGTGGTGCGGCTCCATCCGTCGCAGCTGATGCGCCCCGCCGTAGCTGGAAATATCCTGTTCCTCGGCCTCTTCGCCTCTGCCTTCTGCACCTGGGGCTGGAACATCGTCATCTGGAACCTCGGCGCGGTCAAGGCCAACAATCTTATCTATCTTACGCCGCCGATAACGATGCTCTTTTCGGCGCTGATACTGGACGAACGGATAACTCTCTTCGCGGTCGCGGGAGGACTGCTGATACTGGCCGGTGTCTACATCTCGCAGAAGATTCATTGACGATTAAGGACGAATATACAAAAGCAGAGTATGGACCGGCGAAGCGGAAGCCGGTCCATACTCTGCTTTTGCTGCCTCTGCTGCTATTTTACGGCGGACTTTCCCGCGTCTCCCTTCAGCATCAGATATGAGGATACCGCCTGGGCGATGACTATCAGGGCCGCGGGGGCGGCGGCCAGCGTTACGACGGTGCGCAGCCCGTCGATCTTCGCGAAAGTTATCACCAGCCAGGCGATAAATCCCATAAGGATGCCCCAGGCAAGCTTTATCACAGCCGGAGCCTCTTCTCCCTCCTGGACTGCGTCTGGTGCCGTGCACATCAGGGCGACGGTGGAGGTCATGGAGTCGGCGGCGGTGGAGAAGGAGAGCACGATGACCACAAAGAAAATCGGGACCGTGATCTTCGCCAGCGGCAGGAAGTTCAGGAAGGCGAACATCGCCGCCTCCACGCCCTTGTCGTTGAGTATCTTGGCGATTCCCAGCTTCTGGACTATCTCCATGTGCATCGCGGTGCCGCCGAAGAAGGAGAACCAGACGATGCCGAATACCGACGGAAGTATGAGGTTCATCATTGTGAATTCGCGCACCGTGCGGCCATAGGCCATGCGCGCGAGGAACATTCCCGTTACGGGAGCCCAGGCGTACCAGATCGCGAAGAAGAAGAGCGTCCAGATGCGCGGGAAGGGGTCGCCGCTGACGGGGGCGAGGAAGAGATGACGGCTGAAGAATGATTCCACGTAGTTGGCAAAACCCTCAAGGCCGAGGTTGATGTTGAATATCGTCGGGCCGACGACGATAACGAAGGCCAGCAGCAGGAAAAAGAGCTTGCCGTTGATATCGCTCAGTATCCTGATGCCCTTGTTGATGCCGGTATAGCTGGAGATCGTATACATGACCACCATGACGAGCGAGATGATGCCCCACGATATCTTCGAGGAAGGCAGGCCGAACTGGGATTCCAGGCCGCTGGCGACCTGAAGGACGCCCTCGCCGAGGGAGGTGACGACGCCGCCGACCAGCGCGAAGATGATGAAAGCGTCAAGTATCTGTCCCCAGAAGCCCTTTATCTTATCGCCGAAGAAGGGGATGAAGGCGGAGCTTATCGTCTTCGGCTCCTTCATATTGTAAAAGGCGTAGGCGCATGATATCCCGCATACGGTGTACATCGCGTAGGGAGTGAAGGTCCATTCGAGGAATATCTGCGCGAGCGAGAAGCGCGCCGCCGCCTCCGAAAAGGGCGCTATGCCGAATGATTCGGGAGGATTCTGAAACTGCATTATCGGTTCGGCGACGCCCCAGAATACGATACCGATCGCGATACCGGCGCAGAGCGTCATGGCGAACCAGTTCCAGTAAGAAAACTCCGGCACGGCGTCCTTGCCGCCGAATTTTATGTTCCCATACTTGGAAAAGGTGAAGAAAAAGCTGAGGATACAGACGAAAAGCGCGGCGGCGGCATAGAGCCAGCCCAGCTTGTCGAGTGCAAGGTTGAATAAATCCGCCATCACCTTGACGGTCTGTGTCTCATCCTGCATTCCTACGATGAGACTGTAAGCGGCGACGATGATAAGCAGTATAAACGGTGGGAAGAACGCGTATGGCCTGATCTTGTTCATTGATAACTTTCCTCCTTCGATGCCTTATATTGATTTATTCAGTATGCCTGTCTGACGATTTCGTCTATCTTTTCTTTCACGGTGTTGTCAAGTTCTTTGGGTCTGTATTCCTCTATGATCTTTAAGACCTTCGCGTGGGCGCGTTCGCCCATCGATTTTGAGCCGGCCGCCGACCAGTTGTCGTATGTCATATAGTCACCGAGGTCGCTGCGCCAGTCCTCCTTGGCGGCCCTTCTCGTTGAGGCGGCGCGCAGGTAGTTGCCGTTGTATCCGGCCTGCTTGATCTCGTCGACGGACAACGCCGCCTCGTTTATCTCCACACCCGCCATCACCTCTTTTGTGCGGGCGATAATGTCGTCCGAGATCACGAGCAGCTCGAGGGAGTAGCTGAGGCCAAAATCAAGGTAGCCGATATCGTGTGTCAGGTTGCAGCCCTGCAAAGCGGCCATCTGGATAAACTGAGCCGCCTCTTCGACGGCCTGTTCGTCGCAGATCTTCGAGCAGCCGTTGCCAGCCTCGCCCCAGCAGGGCAGATTGTAATAGTGGGCCATCTCGCACATGCCGCTCTGTATCCTGATCGCGCCGGGCAGGGCGTAGCAGCACTGGAGCGTACGCATATCCATCGGCGAGTTGCCGAAGCCGTAAACGAACGGCGCGCCCGGACTTGTCAGCTGGTGGATGACGATGCCCATCAGACATTCTGCGTTGTTGAGTACCACGGTACCGGCGGGCGATATTGGTGTGGTGGCGCCCGCCATTCCGCCGGCGGCGTAGTTCGTCGGCACGCCGTATCTCGCGCAGAGCATGAGTTTGTCGATCGCCTCGAAAGAATGCAGCAGCGGGGAGGTCGGTTCGTTATAGACGACGGCGAAGGGCTTCATCCGCAGGGCCTCCGCGCCGCCTCTCACGGCGATGTACATTTTGAAGATATCTTCAAGGTCGCGCGCGTTGTCGGCAACGACGACGTGGGGCTTTGTCGAGTTGAGTATCATCTGGCTGTACTGCTCGCGCGTGTTAACCTCGAAGGGCACGTCGGAGATTATCCCCATCGACATGATAAAGTCTATATTGGGCAGCGCGTCGCATATTCTCACGGCATTCTGCACGTCGGCCTTCGTCCAGGCTCTTCTGCCGCGGCTTTCGTAATCGAGCAGGTTGACGGTGTCGGAGCCGCTGCCGTAGTAGACGTTGCGTCCCTCGAGGAACATCGCCGGTTCGCCGTCGCGGTCAAAGACCGCCACCCGCGAGGGAAGCTGTTTCAGAGAGCGCTCGACAAGCGAGGCGCCGATAAAGACCTTCTCGTCCTCGACGAGGGCTCCGGCCTGCTTCAGCAGTTCACGGGCCTCCTCGTGTTTGACGAGCATTCCCTGCTCCTGCAGCACGCGGCAGCTGGCCGCGTGGACCTCCGCCGCCTCCTTAGCGCCGAATACGTGATAGGTTGATTCGTTACTGTAATACCTTTTGCCGATATACATACGTGAAGCCTCCCTTAGGGTGATTATGTTTTTTGCCGTTAAAAAAGCTTGCTGATGGTGCTTATCCTTGCGCAGTGTTCGTAGACTTCGTTTATATGTCCGCGGAGCAGAGACTGCGCCGCCGAAAGGTCCCTGGCCCTTATGAGTTCGACAAGCTGATGATGTTCGTCCAAGCCGCGCGTCATATATTCCTTTTCGGCGACGCAGAGCATGGGACGCTGTAATTTTTCCAAAACATCCACAAGCTGGTTGTAAATGATCCGATTTCCCGCCATCTCGGCCAGATATATGTGAAATTCGCTGTCGCGCTCTTTGTTTGACGGTTCTTTGGAAAAAAGCGGCTCCTCGTCGCGGTAAACGACCCGGTCGCTGTACGAAAGGCTGTCCAGATGTTCCAGCTCCTCTTCCGTGGCGCTGTCTATCACCTTGCTCAGGCAGGTGTTTTCCAAAATATACCGGTACTCGTGCATGTCCTGAATATCGGAAAAGGATATTTCGCTGACGCAGTATCCCTTGCGCGGAAAGATCGTCACCAGACCGTCGTATGAGAGGCGCATGAGCGCCTCGCGGATGGGGGTCTTGCTGATCTCGAATTTGTCCGCCAGATAGGCCTCGGTTAAAAGCGTTCCCGGTTTTAGACGAAGCCATAAAATATCCTGTTTCAGAGACAGATAAATATTATTGAACAGGTTGTTCTTTTCGCTTGGGTCGTATTCCCTGTGAGCCATCTCAGTTCACCTCCGTTGGTGAAATGCCTGTGATATTTTTGTAATAAATCTGTAATATATTACAGATATTCTAGCAAACATAGAAAAATAATCAACCCATATTTTGATTTATCGTTAAAAAATAGGGTTATTGGAGATATTGGTTTATTTTTAATTTTAAAATTCAGTTGGCAGTAAATAAAAACAAGGAGAAAAGGCAAAAACAGAATCTATCAGCAGGAGTAAAATTTTTAACGGCAAAAAAGAGGGACACGTCAGTCCCTCCTACAGAAAGGCAATCGTCTGTGGGTTAGAATAGTTTGGAGATGCCGCGCATCTTCGAGATGTGTTCCAGCACCTCGCTTATATGGTGGTGGAGGATGATCTGCGCCTTTTCCAGCTCTTTGTCGGCGATGTGCCGCACAAGCTGATGATGTTCCTCGCAGCCGCGGAACATGTAATCTTTCTCCGCGACAAAGTACATTATGCGCTGCAATTTTTCCAGAGTGTCGGTCAGCTGTTTGAGAAGGATACGGTTGCCGGTCATCTCCGCGAGATAAAAATGAAAGGCGTTGTTGCAGACCACCTCTTTGGAAAAGTGCGGATCGTCCTCCGTATAATAACGGTCCATCTCCGCGAGCTCGTCAAGGTGGGCGAGCTGTTCTTTGGTGGCGTACTTCACGGCGTGGACGAGGTTGGCGTTTTCCAGTATGTAGCGGTACTGGTGCATGTCGCGCATATCGCTCATAGAGACGTCGGTGACCATGTACCCCTTGCGCGGAAAGACGCTTACGAGTTCGTCGCGCACGAGCATTGACAGCGCCTCCCGTATCGGCGTCTTGCTGGTCTTGTATATCTCGGCCAGATAGGTTTCCGTCAGCATAGTCTTCGGCTTGAGCCGCAGCCAGAGGATGTCCTGCTTGAGGGAAACATAAATGTCGTTTACCAGGTTGTTGGGCGTATCTGATCTCATCCGCATTTCATCTCCATTTTAATTATGATACACAAAAAGTATTCCGGTGAATAGTCGTTTTAGGAGATTTTACAGCATAGATTTTATAAAAAGCGCCTCTCGTTGATATACTCTCCGAGAGGCGCTCTTTTATGACTGCTTGACCCTATTGATATCGGATATAGCCTTAAAGTTTTTCTACGCGCACCTGGATAGATTTTAGTACCGGAAAGCCGGAGATGGGATCGGAGACGTCGTCATAGGTTACTTCATTTACATTTTCATCGGCAAATCCATGTGTGTGCTGCATTGTGCCCCTAACGATCTCCTTCTCGTGCATTACCTGCGCGAGAGTCTCGAAACTTCCTATTCTGGAGGTGACGCGTACTCTGTCTCCATCTTTTAATCCCAGTGTTTTAGCATCCTCGGGATGCATCTCCAGATGTCCATGTGGCTCCGCCTTATAGAGCTGGGGAATGTTTCGGTATCTTCCGTGGAAAAATTTCTGTTTACGTGCTCCCGTGGATAACAGTATCGGATAATCCGGGTCCGGTTCCGCCAGGTAGTGCGGTGGATGGTATTGCGGCAGTCCGTCAATGCCGGGGATATTTTTTGCCTCCAGATGAGCGCTGTAAAATTCTATCTTTCCGGTTGGGGTGTCGAAAAATCTTTTCTCACCCGTTGTTAGTTTGTTTAAATGCTTTTCGCAGGGGTTCTCCCCGAAGATAAATCCTCCTGGCGCGGTGTGCAGATCCGCCGTAGTGTATCCGGTTGGTTTCAGCAGCCATTCGTTAAGCTCATGATCGTCTTTCCAGGGGAAATATTCACCGGCGCCCATCCGTTCCGCGAGTCCTTTGACAAATTCATATTCAGTCTGCAGTCCGTAGTCAAGATATTTACCCGTAATGAAGGCGGCCCTCAACGCCCCGTTGAAGAACATCTCCTCGCGCTCAAGATAGGAGGCCGCCGGGATTACATAATCAGCAAGCAGCGCCGTTTCGGTTATAAAGAGATCCTTTACCACCAGAAGCTCCAGCTTTGAGAGGGCCTTGCGCACCTTTGCCGAGTTTGCGTTCGTCAGCGCCGGGTTGGCAGCGGTCATCACAAGTCCTTTGAAGGGATAAGGTTTTTCGCTGATTATCTGGTCCATCAGCAGGCCTGTGTGGCATTCCTGCCGCATCTCATATAGGACGGGGAAACGCTTGGCACCGATTGGGTCAAGCTCCGTAAGCGGTTTTTCTTTATAAAGTGTGAGTTCGGGGAGGCCAAAACCCATTGGGATCCTCATACCTCCTTTACGGTCGGTAGCTCCCGCGAGGGCGTCTATCATCGTTATCGTCCTGATGTTGTTGACGCCGTTGATCTGATGCTCAAGCCCGCATCCGGCCCAGCTCGCAAGGCGCGGCCGTGCCTGCGCGATCTCGTCGGTGATTCTTGAGATGAGAGACTCAGATACGCCGGTTATCTGCGAAACACGCTCACGGGAGAAGCCCTGCGCGTATTCCACGACTTTATCGTATCCAACGGTAAAATTATCGACGAAGTCATGGTCAATTTCGTCGTGCTCTATCATTTCGCGGATGATTCCCCACGCAAGCGCCCCGTCGGTGCCTGGACGGATCTGTACGTAGAGGTCCGCCTGGCGTGCTATCTCCGTGTAGCGTGTGTCCACGACCATCAATTTGGCACCCTTTTCCCGTCCTTCGTTGATGGCCTGCATCCAGTGTGAATGTGATATCGGCGCGTTAGTTCCCCAGTTGATTATCAGATCCGCGTTGGCATAATCCGCCAGCGGCCAGCATCCGTATACGAGATGAAAAGCAATATGGCGCGAAGCGTAGCATTGTGTGTCATTGGAAAAATAATTTGGTGTTCCTACCGCGTGCGCGAAGCGGCGCGCTAGGTTCTCCTGCTGCGCGAAATCTATTCCCTCGCCCTTCCAGATTCCGATTGCGTTGTCGCCATATTTTTTTTGTATTTCGATCAGTTTGGCGGCGATCTCATCCATCGCCCGCTCCAGCTCTATCTCCTCAAATTCTCCTGCCATATTGCGTTTGAGCGGCTTGAAGATGCGGTCTGGCCGGTTGAGCCAGGTGACGGCGGAGCTTCCCTTTATACAGGTACGTCCTTTACTGAATAGATGCTCAGGATTGCCTTCGATATCAACGACCCTGTTGTTTTCGATATGGGCGGTTATGCCGCATAGGGTGCCGCACATGCGGCAGGTAGTGTTGACACTTTTTCTATCTGGCATCCTTTGCCGCCTCCCTGCCGGCGCATTTACGTATCATCTGTTTGGCGAGCTGCAGGTCGGTCCTTCTCCTTGAGCGGTCTGTATAATCCTCTATCTCCTCAAAGTTAAGCGCTCCGGCGATACAATGGCCGACGCAGCGCGGTTTTCCGCCGCAGAGGTCGCACTTGCGGCTTACCTGGAGTTCCGCGTCGAAATGTATATTGCCGTAAGGGCAGGCAAGGATACACATTTTACAGCCGGCGCATTTTTCTTTTTGAATTATGACCGCGTTGCTCTGCGGATCACGTATGATGGCGCCGGAGGGACAGACGGCCATACACCATGGCTCTTCGCAGTGCAGACAGGTCATGGGGATAACGGCGTGCTCTTCAATATAATGGTTTACTCGTATCATGGAGGCTTTGCGCTCACAGGTCTCTTTCGAATTAGCAAAGGCACAGGCCAGTTCGCAGTTACGGCAGCCTACGCATTTTGATGTATCCATTGTTATTACTTTCATAACGGCACCTCCAGCCACTTATTTTTCGAAAAGTCTTACGTTGAGGAAAGTGTCCATCTTTGCCGGAGGGCACTTTACTGAAAGATGTTTGCGGATGACAGGCCTCAGTTTTCCAAACAGACTCACAGCCTCCGATGTCCCGACAAGGCATATTCCTACGATAAAGCCGTTCTTATAGCACAGCTTACAATAACCGTGTCCTGCCTCCGCGTCGTAGGTGTATGAATCGTCGATATCGGCGTCGTTGAACTTACCCATCGAGGCCACCGTCACATTGAACATCTGCGTGACGTTCATATTCAGGCTTCCGCCGTAGGCGATATCTTTTCCGGCCATATTGGCTCCGGCAACAGCGCCCATCTCCACCGCGGTTGGCCACAGCGCGTGTGTCACATGCTCGTCTCCGAAGGCTGAGGGGCCGGCGGCGGCATCTCCTGCCGCGTATATATTGGAAATGTTGGTACGCATGCGGCTGTCCACCGGTATTGTACGTCCGTACTCAACGCCGCTGCCTTTGAGAAATCCAATATTAGCTCCCACGCCAGCTCCCACGATTATAAAATCGGCTTTTACCGGCTCTTTATCCTTTAGCTTTATAAAGAAACGACCGCCGTCTTTCTTGATCTCCTCAGTTATTGTAGAGGTGTGGACTTCTACGCCAAACCGTTCCATCTGCTCCGCCATTATCGCGCTGGCGCGAGTGTCAAGGACGAGAGGCATCAGCCGGTCGGCGATTTCCACAAGCGTGACGCCGAGACCGATAGAGCGAGCCGACCATGCAGCCTGCAGAGATACGAAACCAGAGCCGATGATCAGGACCTCTTTTTTTGTCCTGAATTCTTCCATGAGCGAATCCAGATCACGTCTCGTCCAGAGATGGTATATGCCTGGCTGTTCGATACCTTTTACCGGAGGCCAGAGAGCGCTGGAGCCGCTGGCGATGAGCAGATTGTCGTAGGTCAGTGTCTCTTCTCCGGTAAGAGATATGATTCCAGCCTTCTCATCCAGCGATAAGACCTCGCCCTCGATATATTCCACGCCCAACCTTCTAAGTTCTTTCGCGTATGGCAGAAACAGCTTATCGTAGGGGAGCTTTCCGCGAAGGATATAGGGCAGAAGCACTCTTGAATAGGCATCGCCGCCCTCTTTTGAAATGATCGTTATTGGACTCGCAGAATCATATTTTCTGAAAGACCTGACGGCCGAAAGACCTGCCGCGCCATTTCCTATAATGATGGTTTTCAATAGCATCACCCCTTACAGAAGCAAATAATAGTCTATAGTCAAAGAAACTTTAGTTCTATAGATGTGGACTAAATATCGTATGTTTTGAATTATAACAGCGTTGGCGTTCTGCTGAATATATGATGTAATACAACCTTTATAGGCTTTTAGTGTGTGTTTACACATAACTAAAAAATGTGGTATAGCATGGAATCAGAAGAAAAAATGTACGATAGGACTTTTTAACCCTCTTCATATAGTGATTTTTCACATTCATAGGCGGGGTTGTGATCAGATAAGGGTTCCGTGTTTGCAGACCCTTAATTTCCCCTGCAATACTTTAATATCTTCCAGAGGATTACCGTCGAGGATAAGAAAGTCGGCGAATTTGCCGCTTTCAAGCGTTCCGTATTCTTTTATGATGCCGAGCATCTCCGCGGCGCTCTTCGTCGAGGCACAGATGGCCTCCATGCTGCTCATGCCGTAGAGGGTCATATGTTCCAACTCAAGCGCTGCTTTGTCATGTCCGACCCATGGTACGCCGGCGTCGGTTCCCATCGCTATTTTTACGCCGGCCTTGTGGCAAAGGCGGAAAGATTCTATGACGGAGGTGTATTTCTCTTCCACTTCGTAACGGTTGTATTCTTTAAAAAAGGCAGAAAGCGTAGGTACTAGCCATGTACCGCGTAATGCCATCTCATCGGCCAGAGTCCGCGCCTCGTCTTTATATGGGGCGCGGAATTGGCCGTGCTCTATAGTGTCGGCGCCATTCATCACAGAATTATATATACCGGCGAAACCGTAGCAGTGCGCGGCGATGATCTTGCCCATTTTGTGTGCCTCATCGGCGGCAGCCTTTATCTCTGAGGAAGACATATATACCGTATCCTCAATAATGTTATGGTTGACTCTCATTTTTGGCCTGGAGTAACCAGCGGTGGGCATGATCTTGATCAAATCGGCGCCGCCTGCGATCTGTTCCCTGACTCCTTTTATGAATTCCTGTGGCCCGTCGCAGCAGAGACTAAAGTCGGCGCCATGGCCTCCAGTAATCGTCAAAGGATGCCTCGCGCAGATCATTCCTGGTCCCTGGACCTTTCCGTCATTGACATACTCACGGAACTGAATATCAAGATCGAAGACGCCGCCGAGATCACGGATATATGTAACTCCTGAGTGCAGCGTCTTTTCAAGATTTTTTATGATTTCTATACAGACGGAGGAGATCGGATTCTGGAGATAGGCTACTCTGTCCCATGTGTACGGTTCCATGAATATGTGTACATGCCCGTTTATCATTCCCGGCATGATTGTCTTGCCACAACAGTCGAAAATCTCTATATCGCCATCACACCGTGAAAAATCTTCAGCGCCCCCGACTGATAAGATATGATGGCCTTCCACCAGCATTCCGCTGTTGTGTATAGGTTTCCCGCCATTGCCGTCGATCAGTATTGCATTTAAGAAAAGTTTTCTTTTCATTGCCTCACATCCCCAGCCATATTATTCCGACCAAGATCGGAGTGCCGCGAATAATTTAAAAGCTCGCTTTTAATTATAGCTTTGTTATTAGGTCCGTATATATGAGGCCGTACATAATACTGGCAGCTTGTATGTCAAACCAGTCCATAGGATCGTCAAGGCTGTATCCCAGCAGCTCTTCTATCTTCTTAACTCTTTGATAAAGCGTATTGGTGTGTATATTGAGCTTTTTAGACACATAGCTCACCGACTTGTTAAACCTTGAGTAATAAAAAAGCGTCATGATCAAGTCGGTGCCTTTGTTTTTGTCATATTCGATGATGGGGCGCAGGATGTCTTCCATATATGCCTCAATATCTTCTCTCCTCTGCGTGAGCAGCAGACGCAGCGCGCCCATATCAAGGTAGTTGAAACTTTTGCGGTGGATGAAGTACTTATGAATTATGGTGAGGCACTGGTTGGCCTCCCAATAACATTTGCGTACGTTATAAATTGTCTCATAGACACGGCTGCCGCTTACGGTGATATCCGGCCGGGCTTTCGTTATAGCCTCTATGACGTTGGCAACGATGTTGGCATAACGTTTGTTACTGCAGTTCTCCGCGTTACAGGAGGCTATTATGCAGATATCGTTATATTCCGGCACGATTATAATTCCCCGCGTTCTAGCTTTCATGATGTCTTCGAGTGTATGCAGCAGCTCCGCACCCTCCTGTTTTTCGCAGTAGTCGAGGTGATTGTCTACATCTGGAACCGCCAGAAGTATGACAAAAAACTTTCCGTTTTTCGTGAGCCCGAGTATCTTGGCCTTGGTCAGAAGTGTGTCGTCTTTTTTGCCGGAGAGTATTCCTGTCAGCAATTCACTTTTTAGACTTTTGTTTCTTTCGTTGACTGCCGCTTTTTTGAGCCAGACAAACGACAGATAAAAAGATAGTGTCTCCAGTACAACACGTTCCTTTATTGATAGTTGGCTATGATGGGAGCACACGGCCAGTATGCCCCTTATCGTACCGCCGTATTGCACAGGGAGCAAATAAAGGCATTTTCCACGCTGTGTCACGCATCGCCATTCTTTTTTGAGAAGTCCGTGTGGCTGTATCATATCAATGGTATTTTCGGGAAGTTCTATGTCGTATGTGTCATCTGTACAGCTCATTTTCTCAAGGAATATATTATAAAGTACCATAGGAAAGGATGTATATGAATACGCCTGCTTGAGCATTTCGTCAAATTCCTGTCCCTTAAGAAAAATGGAGCTGAATGCGGATGAGACGACCCCAGCATAAAGAAGCATGTCTCCGTCACGCTCCAATACGTTTTTTATAAGGGATAATTCTTCGTGCAGATCGTAGTTCTCCATATTGATATTTTCAAAGTGCCGGTGTAACGCGATAATCTTTGTGACGTTTTCAGCATAATTTAAATGCCGCAGCGTAAGCAGATGTTGTGAAGAGAAATCCATAATAACAAGAACTCCAACAGGCGTATTTTCAAGCATAATCGGCACGGCGATTAGAGAAGATGGTACCGGCGAGATGTTACCATCGTCAAAATGTACGATATCTACCAGCTCTTCTATGTTTTGTGCGAAAGATTTCAATTGATACTGGTCCAGTATGAGCTCGCCTTTGCCTGAAGAAAAAACTTTACCGCAGATCCCCTCGGAGGTATTGAACGAATGTATCCCACGAACGTTGCGTTCAAAACCGAAAGCATGTTCCACTTGTAAAAGATTTTTTTTGTCGTCGTAAAGATAAAGCATGATTGCGTTTATACATGTTATTTGCTCGACAAGGAGGGAAAAGGCCCACTGATAAAAATCAGCGGAACCAAACTTTTTAATCAGCGATGTTGCTTTTGTAACGAATTGGTCAAAATTTCTATTCATGGAATGACTACCTCCCTATATACTCCTGCACATATAAGATGTTTTGTATGTGGAAATACACACATTGTGGATAAAAGGTACAGATAATACAATAAATTATATCATGATATAGTTGACTATTGCGCATGCGCTGTTGTAATCCATTTTATTAAGAGAGGATGTTATTGTAAATGTCGAGTTCGGAATGCAAAGCTCCAAGTTTTGGTTCGTCGTTCTTAGCGCTGATAGCAATTATTGCAATCCTTATGGTTGGAATACTTGTTTTTCATGTTGATTTACACATATTATTGATCCTCGGTTTGCTGTCCACAATCCTGATTGGAATGTCGCAGGGTATCGGTTTTGGAAAACTTTCAGATGCGATGGCCGGAGGTGTTACACGCGGCCTGCCTGCGATGTTTATCTTTATACTCATAGGAGTGTTAATCGGTTCCTGGATATCTGCGGGGACGGTTCCAGCCTTGATGTATTATGGTCTTAAGGTCATATCTCCATCTATTTTTCTACCAATGGCCTTTCTTCTCTGTTCGCTTACCTCTCTCTGTACGGGAACGTCGTGGGGGACTGCGGGGACGATGGGAGTTGCGATGATGGGTATGGGCATGGGGTTGGGTATGCCGCCTGCGTGGGTTGCTGGCGCTGTAGTCTCTGGTGCGGTATTCGGAGATAAGATGTCTCCGATCTCTGACACGACGGTTCTTGCCTCTGTCTCCGCAGGGGCGGATCTTTACGACCATATCAAAGCGATGCTTTATACAACCGTGCCGGCCTTTACGATTGCGATAGTGCTCTACACCATATTGGGACTGCAATATGCCGGAGGTGAACTTGATCTGAAAGATGTAGATCTGATCACCTCTACGCTGGAAAAGAGTTTCAATCTTAATCCTCTTGTCATGCTGCCATTTTTTGTCCTGCTTGGTTTGAGCCTTATGAAGGTTCCGGCAACGGCGGCAATGTTTATCGGCGCCCTCGCGGGATCTTTGGTTGGGTTGATTTTTCAGGGAATGTCGATCGCTCAGGTGCTGACGGCTATGAATTACGGTTACAGTACGGCCAGTGGGATACCGCTAGTCGATAAGATACTCATGCGCGGCGGGATCCAGAGCATGATGTGGACTTTTTCCCTCTCTTTCATTGCGCTGGCACTTGGCGGGGTGCTGGAAGAAGCCGGTTTTCTGAAGACGCTTATAAACGGGCTGATGGTGCGCATCCACAGCGCCGGTGCCTTAGTCTTTACCGTGATCGTCACCAGTACCATATCGACCGCGGCCATGGCGGAGGTCTATCTGGGAATAATCCTTAACGGTACGGTCTATAAGAAATGTTTTGAAGAGAAGGGGCTTAAACCGGCGATGCTGAGCCGTCTCACCGAGGAGGGGTCGACCTGTATGGGATCAATGATCCCCTGGACGACGATGGGGGCTTTTATCGCCGGTACGCTTGGTGTCGCGACATGGGATTACGCGCCTTTTGCGTTTCTTAATTATTTGACGCCGCTTCTTTCGATTATATTTGCCTATCTTGGAATGGCAATTTTCTGGCAGGGACAGCCTAATAGGTTCTTTTCAGGTAAAAGGCCTCCGGTGGACAGATAGGTTTTTCTGATATCTGGAGTATGTTATGTATATCTTTGCAGTCAGCGGCCTCTCAAAGACGGGAAAGACAACTGTCGTGGAGGCAATGGTCCGCAGCTATTCCACTAAAGGTTTCAACGTAGCGACGATAAAGAACAGCGCCTGTAAAAACCTTACCGTGGAGAATTCGGGGGCGGATACCGCCCGTCACAGAGAGGCGGGGGCAGTTGCCACTATATTGAGAAGTCCGGATATAACGGCGATAGTGCGAAAAAAACAACTATCGCTGGAAGAGTTGCTGATTGGCATAGACTATGACATCGTAATACTGGAGGGCTTTGGCGCTCTTGATATTCCTAAAATAGTAACGGCAGCTTCGTTTGTTGACGCGGATACAAAATATACTCCAAACACATTTGCATTTTCCGGTAAGCTTGCCGCGTCAGCGGTAAGCTACCGGTCTCTTCCGGTAATCAACTGTTTTGAGGATACAGACAGACTGACGGAGCTGGCTTTGGATATGGCTTGGCGCGATCCGTTCATGATTGCGGGGCGCAGCGGAGGCGTATATTGAAGGCCTCCGCGGTTATCCTGGCTGGCGGCAGGAGCAGTCGGTTCGGCCGCGACAAAAGTCTGCTGAGGGTAAATAATGAGCTGCTTTTGGAACGTTCTCTGCGCAGATGGGGGGATATGTTCGACGAAGTCGTTATAGTAAGCGACAGCGGCTGTAAATTTGATATAGCCGGAGTTACCGAAGTGCGGGATATTTATCCTTGCAGAGGTCCGCTGGGTGGAGTTCACGCAGGGCTTACGGCTGTGCGCAACCAATGGATTTTTGTTGCCGCCTGTGATATGCCAAGTATAGAAAAAATTTTCATTCAGAGGCTTTTCGATGCGGTTTCCGGCGACAGCCGAGTAATTTTGCCATATCATAACGGGATCATCGAACCATTGTGTGCCCTATACCATATAGATTGTCTTCCTTTTGCGGAGAAGATGCTCTCTATGGATAGTAATTGTATCCTTGATATGTATGAGATGATCCCGGTTCATTATCTTGAGGCTGAAAACTGCTTCTTCAACATAAATTACCCTGAAGATGCCGATAGCGTTTGTACGGCAAAAGAAAATAGTTCGCGCAGATATAAGAGGCGGCTGCATATTTTTTGCGGAGAAAAGGGGCTCAGCTGACGATGAATGACACAGGTTTGATGCTAAATGGATTGGTAATAGGCAGAAAGTCAGGTATGGGAGAGGAAGGTTCCATCCATACCTACTCCAAACGCCTGTTTATGATAGGGGGAAGAGAATTATTCTCACTTGCCGGTAAAAAAGAAAATGACGCAAGATGGGGGCGGTGCTGGCGTTGGCGCAAATATTCCGCCCGCGAAGATCATGGCATGGTGGCGGAGCATAATTATCTGGCCGGAGGCCTTGATTTGAAGAGACTGCTTGATTTTGCCGGATTAAGCGAAGAGGAAAAGTGTGGAAGATTGGTCTTTGCCGCGCCGAATTACATGGCGGTAGTGGATCATCCTCTGAGCGGGCGTTATTTTTTCGATAAAAACGGACATAAGGATGAGACTCCGGCCATAATAGCGCTTGAAAGCATGCAAATAACAGCGGGCGGAACAACAATTGCTTCGAAGGCCCGGAAAATATACCCAAAACTTTTTTTCGGACAGCGAGATAGAGAGGAGATAAACCAGTGCTCTTTCGTTCACGGGCTATGCAGAATACAACCTGTGGATCTCCCGCCGGCGTTTACGCTGTATCTCGGACAAAGGCTGTGGATATCCCTAAGCCTTGCCGATCTTATTGTGAAAGGCTGCGAGCGCAGGATATATGACGGTGGTTCAGGTGGTTCTCATAGATGTTACGGGATCGACCTTTACACGCTGCTTGTCAGTTATGGTATCGATACAGAGCTTTCACAGGTATATGCGAAGGATGCGGCGGGTAAGCGGACGCAGCTTGGTCCCGTTGAAAAGGGCAGATATCTTTTGACCTGGTATTCTGCATATGAGACGAAAGAGGCTGTAATAGAGAACTACACGGATCTCAAGCTTTATGGGGACGGAATAATTCTTGATGATTTTATCTCACTGCATATGCCTCCCCGGATTTCTTCCGGCGGTCCCTTGCCGGTAAAGATGCCTTGGGGGACGGAAGCGGAAATATCCTCCGCTTCTTTCTATTGTGCCGTTGAGAGGGAAGATCAGCGGTACTATTATTATTTTTCACAGGAAGAGATGCGTAATCGATACGCTTTGAGCGAGGTTCGCTATCAGTACGATGACCACCAAGTGGAAAAGATAGTGAATTGCCGCGGGCTTTTGCTCTCAGATATGATGGACAGCCTCTGTGATGAGACAGGGAAAAGACTTGCCCTGCCGGAGGACTGGCAGATACAATATATGGAAGAGGATGCCTATCATACCGATACGCCGACCTATATTGACAGGTTATCCGATCTTCGCGGTTATAACAGAGCTCTTCTGGCCTTTGAAAAGAAGGAGTGCTTTGTCCGTCCCGACCGTTATCATGAAAACGAAGGGACCTTTCGCTCGCTTGAACTGCCCTCTGTCTATAGAAACGCGATGTCTGCGAACGAGGCGGCAGTAAAAGGGGTCATGGGGGTAATAATAAGGGAGCGGGCCTCAACATTAGCACCTAAGGGGTATAAGCTAATCCTCTTGAATGAAGGTGACGATGGTTCTGTCATCAAGGAGGCTGCGGTGAGGGGTGCCCTGGACGGGATGCGGATAGGAGTAAGGCCGCCGTGTCTCGCGCGGTTTGAAGCGGTGGATGTGAGCGGTCGTGTCCTGAATGTTGGTGAAGATGCGGCGGTGAGATTTTTGTACAGGGAGAAAGGATTTGTAGATGTCTCCGCGCAGGGCATCCGCCGGACGGTCTATGCGAGCAAGTTGAAAAGGTACCGCACGGTTATTCCGGAATCGCTTGGGGAGGTTGAGTCCTTAGTTTTGTCTGGTGACGCTCTGATCCTTTACGATGATAGCGACGTGATCGGTCGGCCTAAAAGGAATTTGTTCATCGATAAGCGCGGTATTGCGGATAAAACCACGCCATTTGGTTACGGCAATCTGGTCATGTACCGCTACGAGGGATGGTATTTGGAAGATTTTCTTAAACAGCTTGGTATTACATATATTGAATGTACCGCGGTGGACAAGGCCGGTATCAAGGTGCGACTTAGCGAAACTGGAGACTGCTTTGTCGCGTTTCGCCACAGTGAAAGCAAGGGGGTGCCGTACAATACGGCTGTCTATAAACGAAGGGCCACGGAGTATGCCCGCCCCAGGTTGGTAAGCGTCTATGACGGAGATACTATTATGAAAGATGTGGCCGAATTTATTGTGGGTTAGGCAGTATTTGGTATTCATACAAAAAATGAGTGCACAAAACGAAAAAAGGAAAGAGGCGGACTATAGTGTGACAGTCCGCCTTTTTGTCGTTATTTGCCTGTATCGCCGGGGACGTCCTGCGAGCCGCCGGTCATCATGTGGCAGCCTCCGAGCTGGTAGTAGAGGCACTTCTTTCCCGTACACGGATGGCAGCGCTCCATTTTGACCTCTATTTTGTGTTCGAGGGCTCCAAGGGCGGTAAAGGAACACTGCGATTTTCTCGGGCGCAGAAGGGAGTTGCCGCTGGCGCTGACGCCGATCATGCGCTCCGTCTCTCCGAGCGTTACGACCCGTTCCATGAGGTCCTGCCTCATGCTTCCCATACCGGGATAGAATTCGCCGTTGATGAATTTGCCGTCGGAGGCGGCGATATTTTCTTTGATCCACGTGATGAGTTCCGTGTGCATGTTGTAAAGCGCGATCGAACCGGCGACGTCAAGCAGAAAACCGGTCATAAGATTTCCTATGGAGGACATCATCTCGCTCGCCTCTTTTTCGAGCTCCGCGCCGATGGTCCATACCGCCATGACGACCTTGTCCACCGAGTCGTTGAGCGACAGGGTCTCCGTGCCGAAGGCGTCGGCCGCGGTTTCAAGGGGCAGCACCCGCATGACCGCCTGGGGGCTGAAAAATTTTTCATACCCCTCGTCCTTCCAGTAGTCGATGAATTTCAGGAGTGAGCGCAGGTGTTTATCTCCCATGGAGGCGTAAAATTTTTCCAGCGCGGAGAGGTCTACGTCAATGCCGGCACTCTCCGAAATATGGAAATCGTTCTCGCCGTAGGAGGAATGATAGATTTTTATGCTTTTCATCTCGTTCATCACATCACCGTCCGCCTAATATCAGAAGGACATCGCCTTCACGAAACGTTTCTGGAAATCAGGCAGGGAGGATAATTCGACGTATGACATCTTCTGCGCGGTCTCCTTTGTCCTCTCGTAAAATTTCTCGGAGGCGAGCGAGAGGCAGGCGCCGAGCCCCGAGGTGTTCTTTACGCCGTGTATCTTGGAGCGTTCGATGTCCGGTATCAGACCGACGCGCGCGGCGCTTTCAATGTCTATGTTGTTGCCGAACGCCCCAGCGAGACAGACCTCCGCGATCTTGTCCTTAGTGATTCCCACCTGTTCGAGCATCACCTCGACGCCCACCTTCACCGCGCCGACGGCGAGCTGTACCTCGCGGATGTCTTTCTGCGTCAGGTAGACGGGATGTTCTTCGTCCGTCAGGAGCAGGCGCACCATGCCGCTTTCGCTGCGCCCGAGCCGTGTCATGAAGCGCTCGTCGCGGCATTTTTCCGGGTATTCGAAGCGCCCGCTTTCATTTATGATCCCTTCGTTTAGCAGCAGGGCGATGGCGTCGATGAGTCCCGAGCCGCATAACCCCTTCGGCGCTTCGCCGCCGATGGTTTGACATTTGAGGAGGCCGTTTTCGAGGGTGACCTTGTCTATCGCCCCGACGCTGGCGCGCATGCCGTATTGTATCCTGGCCCCCTCCAGCGCCGGTCCCGCGGCCGTCGCGCAGCAGAACATCCCTTCGCTGCCGCCGATCACTATTTCGTTGTTGGTGCCGATGTCGACGAGCAGTCTTATTTTGTTCTGCCGGTCCATATCAAGGGCGGCGACGCCCGCGACGATGTCCGCTCCCACGTAGCCCGCGACGTTTGGTATCATCTTCACGATGCCCGCTTCGTTGATGTTTATGCCGACGGCGGAGGCCTTAAAGGGCGGCATCAGAAAGAATTCCGGCATGTAAGGGCTGTGGCCGATGCTCTTTGGCGAGACGCCGGCGAACAGATGTTCCATAACGGTATTTGCCGCGATCATTATTTCGGTTATATCTTCTTTGAAGATGCCGTTTCTTTTGGCCATCGTGCCGATGTTTTTATCCATTTCGCCGGTGAGCGTTCTCTGGATACGTTCCAGCGCTTCCGGCTGGCTTGAAGAATATGCTATTCTTGAGATGACGTCGTCTCCGAAGGCGACCTGGGGGTTTAGGAATGATATCCTGTCGACGACCTCATTGCCGGAGAGTGCCAGGAGATAGCATACGACGGTGGTTGTGCCGATGTCCACAGCGACCCCGTAGCCGCCGCAGTCCGGGGCCCATTCGGATATGTTACGTGAAAAGCCCTCAAGGATACTGTGCCCCGCGGATTTTACCCGATCCACAACATGTATGGTGCCGTTTTTTATAACTTTGGCACAGCACGACAGCCGAACGCCCTTTTCTATCTCCTCGGGCGTCAGAAGGTTTTCTTCGGTCTTGGTCAACGGAGCGAAGGGGTTCTCTTCTCCGGCCATTACCCGGCACTTGCCGCAGACTCCCGCGCCGCCGCAGTGCCGTCCGATCCTGACGCCTGCCGACGACGCGGCGTCCGCCGCGAGTTCGCCGCTGTGCGCCTCGGCCCTTATATTGTCTGGCATAAAGGTTATTGTGATCTTTTCGTCTGTCTCACCCACTACGACCACCCCTTTGCGAATAGGAGCGCTTCGTCGCTGATGGCTCCGTTTTTGTAATCCTCGAGGGATTCCTCTATTATTTTAAGCCCTTTTTCCGCTTCTTGGTCGCTTATGACGAGCGGCGGCTGGATTCTCAATACGTTGTCGCTGAGAAATGTCAGGATAAGCCCCTTTTCCCAGCAGCGGTAGCATATTTTCGCGCAGGCGTCCCTGTCGGGGCCGCCGTCCGCTTTTATTATTTCCTGCCCGATCGTCAGCCCCAGGCTGCGCGTCTCGCCGAGCAGAGGGTTCTCTCTTTTCATGGCGTTCAGCCGGCTGCATATGTTTCTCCCGAGTTTTGTGCTTCTCTCTATAAGCCGCTCGTCTTCTATGACTTCAATTGTCGCCAGCGCCGCTTTACAGCAGACTGCGTTTGCCGCGAGAGTGAAACAATGTCCCGGGTCTTTGAGCGAATCGGCGATCTCCGAACGCATGATGAGCGCGCTGAGCGGCATTCCCGAAGCGAGCGACTTGGATACCGCGATAATATCGGGCTCTATCCCAAAATGTTCTATCGCGAACCATTTGCCGGTACGTCCCATGCCCTGCTGGACTTCGTCTGAGACGAAGAGTATCCCATGTTCGCGGCAGAGCTCCGCGAGCGCCCGCACATAACGCGCCGGCGGGACTACGATGCCGATATCCCCTCCGACCGGCTCGATGATTACCGCCGCCACCTCTTCCGGCGGCAGATAGAGCGAGAAGGCTTTTTTTATCTCTTTGAGGCAGGCGAGCGAGCAGGTGGCGGGCTCTTCCTTCCAGGGACAGCGGCTGCAATGCGGATAGGGGAAATGGTGGAAGCCCGACAGCATCGGGCCGATGCCGCGGCGCATGTTGAGGCAGATTGCAGAGGCCGACAGCGCTCCGTAGGTGCAGCCGTGGTAGGCCGTCTGAAAAGTTATGATTTCGCTGCGTCCCGTGTATTTGCGCGCGAATTTTATCGCGCCGTCTATGGCGTCGGAGCCGGAGAGTCCGTAGGCGACCTTTTTCGGAAAATCTCCCGGCGTTATGGAGATCAGTTTTTCGGCGAGTTCCACTGATGATTCTTCGTACATGTAGCCGATGGTGTAACAGAGCAGCTTTTCCGCCTGCTCTTTTATCGCGGCGACGATGCGCGGATGGCAGGTGCCGGTGTTCAGCGAGGCGGCGCCTGCCGAGAAGTCAATGTATTCGTTGCCGTCGGCGTCTTTCAATAGTGCTCCGGCTCCGGAGGCGGCGGCGAATGGATAATATGGCGAACGTGACGAGGGCGAGATCGCCTTTTCATCACGGGCCACAACGGCGAGGGATTTCTGGATATTTTTCATCGGGCGGGACCTCCTTTTGACGGCCAGCCGTCAATTCGTAAAGATGATACTTAAATAGAGGACGAAGGCTTTTCTGGGCAAAGGCTTCGTCCTCGAAATGGTCGGGCTATGACGGAGAGAGGGGGAAGGGCGCACTGCCCCTCCACCCTCTTGATGTCGAAAAATATTATGCTTCGACTTCTTCCCTCGGGAATACGAGCGCGGTTCTCTTCTCGACCTTGTCAGCCTTGTCCTTACCCCAGTAGTTGCCTATGCCGAGATAGGAGAGGGCTATCGCGACGAATGGGTTGATATAGTTGAGGAAGCAGTATGGGGCGTATGCCAGAGTAGGAACGCCCAAGGCGCTCGACTGGAAGGCGCCGCATCCCGTCCAGGGGATGAGGACCGCCGTGAGCGTGCCGCAGTCTTCCAGCGTGCGCGAGAGCATACGCGGCGAAAGGTCGGTTCTCGCGACAGCGGATTTGAACATACGGCCGGGAACGACGATCGCGAGGTACTGGTCCCCGAGGAAGACGTTGCTTACGAAGCAGGAGGCGACAACGAGGCTTACGAAGCCGCCGACGGAGCGGACCTTGTAAAGCAGCGGGTTGAGCAGGACGGTGAGGTAGTTGCAGCTCTCCATTACGCCGCCGAGAACCAGGGCGATCATAATTAGGGAGAGGGACCACATCATGCTGTCCAGTCCGCCTCTGTTAAGGAGTTCTACGACCATGGAGCTGACCTCGTGCGCCATATCCGCGGAGACTCCGTGGATGCCGAGCTCGTTCATAAGGGCTGGCAGCGCCTCTACGCTTGTCTCCGAGAGCTTTGCGGCGATCGTTGACTCATATCCGTAATGGATGGCGCCCAGCGCCTCGGCGAGGGTCTTGCCCTGGAACATGGCGATACACGAAGCCGCAGCGGCGCCAGCGATCATACCGGGCAGCGCGGGGCATTTCATCATGACCAGGCCGAGAACGATAATTGGAGGCAGGGCCACGAAGATAGGATTGATCTGGAATTCCGCCGAGAGTATCTTCTGAAACGCCTCGATACGGCTTGCGTCAAAGGCTCCGTTTGCGCCGCCGGAGAAGGAGAATCCGAGGACGATCGTTATCACGACGACGATGAGATAAGAGGGGATCGTCGTCCACATCATCGCGCGGATATGGTCGAAGAGGTTAGAACCTGAGACCGCGGGGGCCAGATTCGTCGTATCGGAGAGGGGCGACATCTTATCGCCGAAATAGGCGCCGGAGATTATTACGCCGGCCGCGAGAGGGGCGGGGATGCCAAGTCCGGCGGCGATGCCGATAAGGGCGACGCCGATCGTGCCGCCGACTCCCCATGAGGCGCCGATGGCTACCGATACGATGGAGCAGATAATGAGCGTGGCGAAGAGGAAAATGCCGGGTGAGAGCACGTCGAATCCATAATAGATGAGACCGGGTACAACTCCGGCCTGTACCCACGAACCAACGAGCATGCCGATCGCGATGAGGATGAGAAGGGCGCCGATCGACGAAGATATGGCATTGCAGATGGAGATTTCCATCTCTTCCCAGGTTATGCCTACAATAAATTTGCCGACGAGAGCCGCCACCGCCGCGGCCACCGCGATCGGCACATGGGCGTCAAGGCCGAGGCCGAGCAATCCAAAACTTATGATTCCCGCGATACAGATGAAGGTCCCCAGGGCGACGGGGAAGGACGGTCTTTTTGTGCTGCTTTCCATATTTCTTATTCCTCCGCTTCTGTTTCTGGTTTTTGGTTCTGGTGCTTTTACTGCAATATATTAAAAAAGTTAATAAAACATCCAGCTGGCGGGATACCCCCGTAAGAACCGCCTGCTGCTTACGCCTGTTTTGAAGGCCAAGGCCGGGTGACCGCGGCCTTTAAAGGGCGCCCGTGCCGAAGCAGGGCGCCTCCTGTGGGTTACAGTCTCTTGTCTATCTCTTTGATAAGCGCGTCCGCCGTCGGCGTAATGTTGTCGAAGACGACCTCGTTGTTGATAAGAAGCGTCGGCAGCGTTGAGACGCCGAGTGACATCGTGCGCTTGATGCCGGCGGCGCTCTTGATCAGCGACTCGCGCCAGGAGAGTTTGTCTCCGTAGATCGGGGCCACGTTCTTTACAGCCTCGCACATATACTGGCAGGGAGCGCAGCCCTCCGAGTCGAGGGTGACTATCTCGATGAATACCTTGCCTGGCTCTATCTTCACGTCTTCGAATATGTCTCCCGACTCTTCGGCGCTGTTGAGCGCCTCTTCGAGCGACATGAAACCGGAGGTCTCCGAGGGCTCTTCGCCGGTCGCGGCATACTTGCCTACGGCCTCAAGGTTGTAGAACGGGGTGTCGTAGGGCAGGTCGCAGCCCGGTGAGAGGATATATCCGCGGCGGCCGCCGATCTCTATCCTCTTCTTAATATCCGCGACGCATTCGCGCGGAGAGCCGAAGAGCAGGGTCGTCGTCAGCGGAATGTTGCCTTCGAAGGAGACGTGATATTGATCGGCGAGGTCCTTGACGAACTGAAGATCGACCTGTTCGTCGAAGGCGATCGCGTCGGGCTTGCTCTTCATCATGAGTTCGATGTTCTTTGTCGCGTTGCCGCAGCAGAAGAGCGTGACGATGCCGCCCTTGCCGTGCACCTCGTCAATTACGGGTTTCACGTAGGGCGTGACGAAGGCCTCGAAGTGTTTCGGGGCGATCTGGCTTGTCATCGGGTCGACGACCGCCACGACATGCGCGCCGGTCTCCATATACCACTCGCCCATACGGCGCGTGATCTCGGCGCAGTATTCAAGAACCTTATGGGCCTCGTCCGGCTTTTTCATCATGTCCATGATGAAGGCCGAGCCGCGCAGATGGAGCGCGAGCGTAAAGGGTCCGCAGCAGAGTGCGAAGACGGCCTTCTCGTCGCCGACTTTTTCCACTAGTTTTCTCGTCGCCTCGAAGAACATTGGCAGACGGCCCTTATCCTTTGTAAACTCAGGCAGATCTTCCAGCGTTTTGCCCTGCGCGAGTACGTGCCCGGTAACCGCCGGCGGGTTGTTCTTGCTCCAGTGCAGAGCGCACCCGAGGACTTCGGCCTCGGCCTGCAGGTCAAATGCCGAGCAGACGCCGTCCGCATAATAACGTTCGGCGGCCGCGCTGACGGCCTTTACAAGAATATCTCCGTTCTTTAAAAGCTCTTCGGCGTTGGAGTCTACGAGCTTCGCCACATGGACGCCGGTGAAGGGAACCCACGGTACGCGGTCTACCTCTTCAAAACGCAGAGCCTTCAAAACTCTCTCTTTTCCGTTCATGTATTCACCCCGTTCATAGTATTTGAATGTTTATAGATGAAGAGGCGCTTGGGGCGCCTCTTCATCCGGCCGGACAGTGTTATTAATAGGCGTATTCGACGCCGAGTTTGCTGAGTTCGTCCCTCATGCGCTCATACTGGTCAAGGTATTCCTGACGCGGCGCGAGACGGTCCATATCGTAGACTTCCTGGATATGCTTGCCGTAGTTGTCGATGGGGATGAGTTTCTCGTACTTCTCCATGATCTTCTGGCAGATCTCTTCCGCTTTTGCCCTGCTCAGACGCATCTTGAAGGAGGCCTCATTGGTCTCATGGTAGAAGCGTGATTCGAGCGGCGTCGCCATGTCGGTGAACTTGTTGCGGCAGGTCGCGGCGCCCCACGGGTTGCCGCCCGAGGATTCAAGGGCGATGGCGTGGTTCGCGCACTCCCAGTAAAGCTGCTCCGTTCCGGGGCCGGCGTTCGCGAAGAGGTTGTTGAGGAAGATGAGGTTCGAGTTGCGTGACATCGCCTGGCTCAGTACGCTCTGGAGCCAGAGGAGCTCTCTGGTGGTCGTCGACTGCCACTTGAGATGGAAGGGGAAGTTCAGCGCCCAGCATGAACCGTAGAGGCACGCGCCTTCGATATTGTAAGCCGTCTGGAGGACGAGCGTGCCTTCGGTGCCGCCCGCGTGTCCGCCGAAGATGGCGCCGCAGAGGTTACCGAATACGTTGCCGTATGAACGGTAGTGGAGCGACTTGTTGAGCATCGCGTTGTTGGTCGTCATCTCCGTGAGGATGGAGACCATGCGGCCGTCGAGATGTGACTGGCGTACGCCCCAGACGGGGTTTCCCGCCGCGATCTGGGCCTGAGCCGATTCCGCGGTGCCGACGGAGACCGTCCAGACGTCGGGTCTGCCGACGAGGCGCTGGGCGTCTCTGAGGTTCATCGCGTGCTCCATCGCCGCCGCCACTTCGGTCGGGCTCTGGGAGGTCGCCTTGCGGCCCATGAAATCCTCAAGCAGAGGAGCGCAGAGACCGTCAAGAAGGGGTTCCTTCAGGTAAGCCATGCAGGCCTTCTTGTGGATGTCGGTGCTGAAGTTGGCGTCGGGGCTGAAGAGGTGGAAGGGACGGCGTTCCTTATCCTCTACCGCGCGGACCTGGAGCCAGCGCTGATCATGGCCGGCGCCGATCATATACTTGGGGCGCTTTGTGTAGAGCACTTCGTTGACTTCGCGCTCCGTAAACTTCATAACGCGGTGGGTATCCTGGTTATACACGCCGACTGATACGAAGAAGTCCTTCGCGGCCTCCCATACTCTGTCGGCGAGGTCGTCGTCCTGGTTGACGATCGTCTTTCCGTCGTACTTGATGTTGTGCTCTTTAACGACCCTTCTCATGTTGGGGATGAAGCTCTTGATCATCCACTCTCCCTGGTCCTTGTAGAACGGGCCGTCATCGGCCTTCGCGAATACTTCCCACATTCTGAATGTTGACATTGTCTATTCCCCCATTATCCTGATATTAAAAACTATCCGAGAAGCTTCTTAAGTTTCGCCGCGCACTCGAAGGCGTCGAAGGACCATACGTCGGCGCCGATGCGCTCGGCCCATTCGACTGAGGTCGGGGCTCCGCCTACGCAGACGAGGTACTTGCCCTTCTCTCCGGCATCCTTAACGAGCTTGATGAACTCTTCCTGTCCGGGCATCGTCGTGGTCATCAGGGCGGAGAGACCGACTACGTCGGCCTTTTCCTTGCGGGCCGCGTCGAGGTACGCTACAGGGTCCACATCCGCGCCGAGGTCGACGACGTTGAATCCGTTGGCCTGGAGGACTATGCCGACGATGTTCTTTCCTATGTCGTGATAGTCGCCCTTGACTGTGCCGATGATCACCGTCTTGGCCGCGGTGCCGTCGGTGGCGGCGACAAGGTGTTCTTTCAGGACGGACATGATCTGCATAAAGGCGTCGCCCGCGATCATCAGGTCGGGAAGGAATACTTCAAAGTTTTCAAACTTCTGTCCGAGTATGCCCATCTCTTCGGTAAGACCGTTCATGACCTCCTGTGCAGCCGTGCCTTTGGCGAGTAAATCGTTTACAAGGGCGACCGCCGCATCTCCATCACCATCAACCATATACTGGCGAACCTGTGCTATTGACATAGTTACTACCTCCGTCTTTCTTTGATTTAGTTTTTTTGTTTGCAACTTGAATTTCACTTGATGGGTACAAGATACCACCCCTCTGCAAAAGGGATGCAAAAACTATTCCGACCTATTCTTGAATGATTTTGAAAATATGAAAAAACACTCAGATAAGTTTTACATTTATTTTATTGAGCGGAGTATAAAGACGGCAGATCTTATCGTATATCACCGTAAAAAGGGTACGGCTTTTTTAGAGCCGTACCCTTTTTGATGGGCCGCGATATTTATAGACCTATATCCTATGCGCTATGCCTTTGCGAAATCGTCTTTTATCTCCTGCAGCAGCCGCGGTTCTTTGAGAATGTCAGCGCCAACTCCGGCCATGCACTCGATGATCTTATACATTTGTTCTATCGCGTAAGGTTCGTCGACGTCCTTTAAAAATTCTAGGGTATGCTCATCAGAGTCAGGGCGGACCATCTTCATAAATGGGTGAATGGAGGGGACCTCCTGACTCACGTTGCCCATATCGGTACAGCCGCCGGTGCTGAACTCCTCCACATATTCCGTAATACCAACCTCGTGCAGATGTTTTTTGAAGAGCTCTATCATCACCCCGTTGTTTTTCATGCAGGCTATCGGCGGTTCGAACATCTCTATGTCTACCGTACAGCCGGCGGCCTGTGCCGCCGCGTGCGCGATACCGAGGACCTTATCCACGAGTCCACGGAAATAGTTGAGGTTTTCGTGGCGTATCTCGACGCGCAGCGCCGCCGTATCGGGAATGATATTCACCGCAGCGCCGCCGTTTGTGATTATCATGTGCACGCGCGAACCATCGAGCGTCTGCTGCCTTAAAAGGCCGACGGAGTTATAGAATATCACCGCGGCATCAAGCGCGTTGACGCCGTTTTCCGGCGAACCCGCCGCGTGCGAGGCGCGTCCGTGAAAGGTGATGTCGTAACCTTCAAGATTGACCATGTTGGAGGTGAGGGCGGAAAATTTCATCGGATGCACCATCATGGCCACGTCCGCCTTTTTGAGCCAGCCCTCCCGTAAAAGTCCGGGCTTACCTCTGCCAGTCTCCTCCGCCGGACTTCCGAAGAGATAGACGCTTCCATTCAGCTCTTCAAGCATTTCCGCCAGCACGACCGCGGTTCCGAAGCCCATGGCGCCGATGAGGTTATGCCCGCAGGCGTGTCCCATTCCCGGCAGGGCGTCGTATTCGGCCATGATCCCGATACTTGGCCCCGCGCCGCTGCTCTTATGGGCTACGAAGGCGGTCGGCAGGCCCGCGATATCGCTTTCGACTGTGAAATTCTCCCGCCGCAGGAGCGTAATAAACTTTTCCTTCGCTTTGAATTCCTCCATCTCGATCTCCGGGTTGTTATAGAGGAATTTTTCCAATTCCAGGATAGAATCCTTCTTTGTCTCCAAAATTTCGGTAATGTTTTTCAATTAAGACACACCTCCTGAGATCCCCGTTTAGAAGGGACCGTAATTTATCGAGACTGCGACCGCTATCAGCGCGACCGCGATTATCGTGACATAAAGGCAGTAGGGAGCGAAAAATTTCCACCACCGGTTGATCGGAACGCCTGAGACGGCGCAGAGTGTGGCGCAGGCCGTGGGCCAGAAGATGTTGGAAAATCCGTCTCCGAACTGGAAGGTCAGCACGGCGATCTGGCGGTTGATACCCAGAAGGTCGGCAAGCGGTATCATGAGCGGCATCGAGGTGACGGCCTGACCGCTGCCGGAGGGGATGAACAGATTCAGCAGCGTCTGGAATCCGAACATGGCCTCCGCCGCGACGACCTTAGGCATGTCGCTGAGGCTGTTGGAGAAATAATAACAGACGGTGTCAATTATCTGTCCCTTCTGCAGCACGACGAGGATGGCGCGGGATAGACCGATGACGAAGGCCGCGAAGAGGATGTTCTTTGAGATGTCGACAAAGGCTTCGCAGGTTTCGTTGATACTCTGTTTGTTGACGGCGCCGATGACGAACATCATAACGATAAAGATCGCTGAAAGTTCCGAGAAGTACCAGCCGTATTTGATCGCGCCGTAGGCGAAGATGAAAACGGTTGAGAAGCAGAGTACCAGCGATATCTTATGTCTTGTACTAAAATCCTTGCCCGCGAGTTCGGAAGATGAGGAGGTTGATAAAAAGGGGAACTCTACGCCGTAGACGTAGCTTTTTGTAGGGTCGGCCTTTACCATGCGGCCATAGCGGCACATATAGGTGAGGAAGAACGACATGAAACACAAATAGCAGATCCAGCGAAAGGCCATGCCGGAAAACAGCGGCAGTTCGCCGATGGTCTGCGCGATGGCGACGGTGTATGGGTTGATCGAGGCCGCCGCGTATCCCGTCGCCATGCCTCCGAGGACCGTAATGGCGCCGTAGAAGGGGTCGTAGCCCAGCGCGACGCCAAGGCTCATCACCACCGGAACGAAGCCGTACGTCTCTTCATATATTCCAAAGGCCGCCCCCATCAGTGAAAATATGATGGCGATCAGCGGCATCGCGTAATGGTCTTTGTCTTTGAGCTTCCGTATCATAGCGCCGACGCCGGCGTCGAAGGCGCCGACCTTGATCAGCATCACCATAAAACCATAGGAGAAAAAGGTGAAGAAGATGATGTTCGCCGCGTCTACCATTCCCTCATAGATCGACATGACCATCTGTGGCAGGCTGACCGGCGTGTGCGGAAGCAGTTTGAAAGTTCCAGGCACGACCAGCGTCCTGCCGGTAGCTTCGTCGAAGGCGCGCTCAAAGCTCCCCGAGGGGATCAGCCAGGTGAGCGCCGTAGCCAGCATAATAAAGATCGAAATTACAACAAACGTATTGGGCATGGAAAACTTTCTTTTTGCACTCTTTTCTTCCACTTAAATCACTCCTTCAAGCATAATAATTTTCACAAGGCGGCAGTAACGCGGGGTGGTGTTAAAAGCTGGTTGGCTGGGTGGCAGGGCATCATCTCGGTTCTGACGGCGTATTCTAATAATAATTATGCATAATTTATTTATATTAATTTATATTTAATGTGCAAAATTAATATTAGTACTTTGAAGGGTAGCATCGAACTGTAAAAACCATGCAAAATAATGAACTTTTACGTTTTAAAGATGGAATAATTAAAATTTGTGTTACGAGCTTTTTTGCATTTTTTTTGACCTCCGGAAATATAATGAATAAGAATTCTTTCTGATGCACAAGATTTAACTGAGTTTATAATTTGAGTGTCTTTTTGCACATTTGCGGATATTTTTCTTATTATGAAAAATGATATAAAATAAAGTAAGCACCATTAAATCATTATAAAATTATTTTTAAATAAAATATAAAAGATATTACACGATAATAATTATAGATACCCAGGAGAGATGATATGAAATTTAAGGCTCGTTTTCTCGGAACGCCGGAACTTTTCATCGATGGGACGCCTCATATTTTCCCGTTTAAAAAGGCGCAGATACTGGCGCTGATGCTGATTGAGGAAAAGACTCTGTCTAAGGATAAGATCTGCGAATATCTGTGGGCCGACAAAACGATGGAAAAGGCGCGCCGGAATCTGAGCAACGCGCTGAGCCATATAAAGAAAATCCTGCCTGTGAATCTCAGCAGCGGAGGTTCCGTCGTTCTTGACGCAAAATTCAAGATAGAACGCGACATAGACCTTCTGCCTCGTATAGACTCTCTCGGCTGGCCCGAGATCTCGGGACTCTGCAGCCCCTTTTTTGATATCGCGGAGATAGACGACTGGGCCTCCTTCAGCGACTGGCTGCTGCCGAAGAGACAGCATTATCATAACATGCTTGTGCGTAATCTTAAAAAACGGGCGCAGGCGCAGCTGGCCGGTTTTGCAGAAAGCCGCTTTGACGACGCCATACTATGCTATGAAAAACTTACGGAGTGCGAGCCCTATGATGAAAAGATACATGGAGAGCTGGTGCGGCTCTATATAAAAACCAACCAGAAGATCAAGGCCGTTGACATGGCCCGCTCCTTCTCCGCGCGTATAGAGAGCGACTTCGGCATCGAAGCCAACCTTTCCGATATCTCGACGCTGATGAGGCGAAAGAAAGAGACTCCCAACATCAGGGCGTCGGCTCATAACAGCGAGGAGAGTCCGCTGGCCCGCAACGATGAGATCCTGCGGATGCTCGATTTCTTTTCCGGCGCGGTGCCGGGCCGCTCCCTCTGCGGCTTGGTTTGGGGCGAACAGGGGATCGGCAAGACGGTATTTGTGAACGAGATCATCTCCTGTCTCACGGAAAGAGGGTGGGAATGCTTCTCTGTCGACTGCTGGCAGGAGGAGAAGTCGTATCCGCTGGCTCCCGTCATGCGTCTTCTGAAATCCCTCCATATCTCTCCCGCACAGCAGGAGAATATCAAATCGCTCTCCGAGCTCAGCTACTCCTATATCGCTGACCTTATCTACCAGCGCACCGCCGAGACCGCGGAGGGGGTACACCGCCTGCTCGTGATCGAGAACATCCAGTGGATGGATGACGCATCTTGGAACATCATCGAATCGCTGATGTGCGACAACAGCGCGCCGCGCCACATGCTCGTCACCGGCTTCGAGGAGATCCGCTCGGCCTTTATGCTGCGCACGGCGCTCGCGGACGAACCTTTTGAAAAGTTTGAGATAACGCTGCGGAGATTCAACCTTGAGGAGACGGGCCGCATCTGCCATGAGATGGCTCCTGACGAGGAATGGTCCAACGAACGGATACACGACGTCTATATGCAGACGGAGGGTAATCCCTTCTTCATCAAAGAACTGCTGAAATATAAGCTGGACGGCATAATCGACGGCGCCGCCCCCTATAAGAACGCCTATCTGTCGATGATAGAGCTTCTCGACGAAAACGAAAGGCTTTTTCTTGAGGCGATCGCCGTCTGTCCCGAGTGCGCCTCAATGAAAGAGATCTCACGGGTATTGGAGATATCGCCGCTGCAGGTCTCTAAATTTTTCAACAACCTCAGACTGCACGGTTTCCTGCGCGAGCAGGAGTCCGGCGAGGGCGACGTGCTTTACTATTTTACCCATACGAAGATACGCGAGGCGCTTCTTGATGGGATGTCCGTCTCCCGCAAGGTGGCGCTCCACGCGAAAAATATGGAGATACTCGAAGCGCTGACGCCGCCCGTTCTCCAGTACCGCCATAAGAAGATATGCTCCCGGCTCTACTATCACTGCCACGAGGCGAAGCTGACGGAGAGAGAGCTTTTCTGGCGCATACGCGAGCTTGAGCTGCACTTTATGGCCGTTCACGAGGTGTTCCCGACGCTTGTCGACCAGGACCTTATGCACTATATCCCCACCGCCGAAGACGTCAATTACACGCAGAAGGCGCTGGCCGACGCCTGGGAGATAATGAACCGCCTCTTCCGCACTGAGGGCGGCAGCCCCGGCCTTCTGCGCATGGAGCGCGACCTCTATATTTTAAAGGGTGGTTATCTGTGGTGGAGCGGACGCTATGACGACGCCGACTATATGCTGCGCGGCGCCGTGCGCAAGGCGATGGCCATCGGTGAGCCGGAGCCGGTGATAAAGGCCGGCGTACAGATGTGTTACCTCGCGATCCAGCGTGACGACGCTAAGCGCCTCTCCTTCTGCGCGGAAAAGCTCTACAAATACGCAAAAAAGGCCGGTTACCGCCACTGGGAGGGGATCGCGCTGCGCTTCATCGCCATCGCGCGGATACTTGCGGGACGCCATGACGAGGTTGAAAAATATCTGCTGATGTCGACGCTGGTCTTTGAAAAACTTGAGGAAAAGGGGCAGAATTACACCGTCTGTCTCATTGCCGCCGAACACTTCCGCGGTGACTGGAAGCTCGCCCAGGGTAAGATCGAGGAGGCGCTCTCATTTTACGAAAACTGCGTCAATATCGGAGAATCGGTGGCGCTGTTCCGGGCCCTGGGGCTCTCACTCGCGAAGGCGGCCTTCTGCCTCATGCTGCTCGGAAGATATAAAGAGGCCGAGGTTTACCTGCAGCGTATGGGCAAGATCTGCAACATCATGCACACGGACTGGGAAGACGGTCTCCAGGGCGGCGGGATCGCTTTCAGCCTCATGGGGCTGATAAACTCCCTTAAAAAAGACTGGTACCACGCAGGCATCTGTTTCACAGTGGCTAAACGGCTTGTGAGCGAAACGCGGCGTCCCATCTGGCAGGCGACGCTTTACTGGGCGAAGCTGGAACTTTTCAAAATGCGCGGCGATATGCCGCGCGAATTTGCGGAAAGCGTGCTGAAGCACTCGCAGGAGTGGTATGAAGAGCAGCTCGAACTGCTTAGACATAAGGTCGGCTGGATAAAAAGGGACGAGCGGTAAAGGTGTTCTGATACTAAAAAAGCCAGATCATTTTACAGGCGTATACTTAAAATGAATGGCCCGCGAGGGAAAGTGTCTCGTCCCAGCGGGCCTTTTCCGATATCTAAACGAATATAATGAATGATATGTGATAGGGACATAAAGCCGTCTTTTTTTATCTATAGATTACTTTGAATATAGTTGATAATGTCTAATAGGTGTGGTAGTCTTCAATAAACTGCAATAAAAATTTTGCGGATCGCTGACCGCGGAGGAGCGGAGAGAGAATGAAAGAGAGTAAATGCAAGGTATTCCTTTTGTCGGGGTTTCTTGGCAGCGGAAAGACGACGCTGCTTAAGCATCTCCTTGAGACGCACCCCGAGGGGGAGCGGATCGCCGTTCTGATGAACGAATTCGGCAAGGCCGGAGTCGACGGCGACGTGGTGCGCAAAAACGGCCTTGAGATTATCGAGATCAGCCGCGGTTCGATCTTCTGCGCCTGCGCAAAGGGTGATTTCCTGCGCGGCCTCTACACGATACTTAAGGACTATCAGCCGACGATCCTGCTTGTCGAGGCGAGCGGCGTCGCCGACACCACCGATATGAAAAAGGACCTGTCCCACGGGATGCTCCATGACTATTATCAGATGGCGGGCAATATCTGTGTGATCGACGCGGTCCATTTTGAGGATTGGCTCGACCTCTTCAACGCCGTCATCCGCCAGACGGAGGCGGCGACCGATCTCATCATCAACAAGACGGACCTGGTTTCCGCCGAGGAGGCGGATGCCCTTGAGGCGCATCTGCGGCAGCTCAACCCCGCGGCGCGTATCACGCGGGCCGCCTTCGGCAACGTCCCCTGGGAGATATTCCGTCCCGCGGCGGAGGCCGAAGAGAAGACCGAAGAGATTCCTGAGATGGCGGAGTGGGAGAAGTTCATTGACGATACGCTCAGTAATATGACGCCCCACATGGCTCCGCCGGACAATCTCGCCTCGCTCAGCGTCTTCTGGGAGGGCGATCCGGAAAAGTTCAAAGAGGTGCTGGAGAAACTGCCCGACGATATCGTGCGTTCAAAGGGTTATTTCATCGATACTGACGGACGGTGGAAGGTGTTTGACATCGTCGGCAGCGGCAGACCCGTCTATTCTGCGGCGGCGGAGGATTTCAGCCAGCCGCGCAACCTCGCGATCTTCATCAGAAGAAAGCGGGCAAGGCGTGAAATTCCCGGACTCTTCCAGGATGCGGGGATAAAACTGCTCGAACTGCGTTTCTAGGTTTACCGCAGAGATAGATAGAAAGGCGCGGCTCCCCTTGGCAGGCGGAGCCGCGCTTCTTATTCCTTCCAGCGTACCAGCCTCTTCTCGGCGAAGCTCAGCAGCGCGTTCAAGAGGCTGACGACGACACCGATGAGGATTATTCCCGCGATGACGTTGGTGTAGTTGGCGTAGTCGGAATAATTTTTTATGAAGTATCCGAGGCCGCTGGAGGCTCCCATCATCTCCGCCATCGTCAGCAGCAGGAAGGAGGTCGAGAGCGTCACGTGCAGTCCGGACATGATGCCTGGGAATAGATAGGGCAGCATTACACGGAAGATCATCTCCCTTGGCGAGAGCCCCAGGGCGCGCGCCGAATCGGCGATACGCCTGTCCATCGCGGCGACGCGGTTGATTATCCCCATGAATGTGGGCCAGAAGATTCCGAGAATTATTATCAATGCCGCCGCGCTGCGGAAGGTCGGCATCACCGCCACGGCGTAGGGGCTGTAGATTATCGGCGGCACCGGGCTCAGCACCTTGGCGACCGGCAGGAAAATGTCGCGCAGGAACGGCACCCGGCCGACGGCGAGGCCGAGAACGACACCGGATATGAGGGCGGACGACATGCTGAAGCCGAGCAGCGTAAGTGACGAAAAAACGCCCTTGAGCATGAGCGCGCGGCAGTCGGCGAAGACCTCGAATACTTCGTCCGGCGGCGGCAGCAGGATGGGGTTGGCGATCTTTAGGTTGACCGCCGCGAGCTCCCAGGTGAAAAGGATTATCAGTATCAGCGAGGTTATCACGGAGAGGGCCGCGCAGCGCCGCGGTTCGCGGTATATCCTTATCAGATAGACGGCCTCGATTAGCGCGAGGGCAGCAAGGAACATACGGCAGTCGGCGAGCGAGCCGCTGTGGTTGTGGAGGACCAGCGCCGTCAGCGCCGCGAAGATAAGCTGGGTCGCTGGCAGCGCGCGCCTCATCCCGCCCTCTCCCTCTCCCCGCGGGTCTCGTAAAAGAGCTCCGCGAGGCTGTTGGCGAGCGAGAAATATTCCGGCGTGCGCAGGATTTCGTTTTTCGCCCTCGGGTAATCGAAGGGTACCGCCGCCTCGCGGCAGATGCGTCCCCCGGCCATAAAGAGTATTCTTTCCCCGAGCAGCACCGCCTCGTCGACGTTGTGGGTGACGAAGAGGACGGTTCGGTGACGCTCCGTTTTTGCCAGCTCCATCACAAGGGCCTGCAGCGAGCCGCGCATCTGCGGATCAAGCGCGCTGAAGGGTTCGTCGAAGAGCCAAATGGCGGAGTCCATCGCCAGTGCGCGCGCGATGGCGGCCCGCTGGCGCATACCTCCCGACAGCTGGTGGGGATACTTTCCGCGGCTCTCATAGAGCCCCACCTGTGCCAGATAGCCGTCGGCGCGCTCCAGCGCCGCCTTTTTCGCCAGCCCGCGCGAGTGCTCGATACCGAAGGCGACATTTTGCCGCGCCGTCATCCAGGGAAAAAGCGAGTAGTCCTGAAAGACGATCGCCCTGTCGGTTGCCGGCCCGCGCATCGGTTCACCTTCGATCTTTATTGAACCCGAGGAGGGATCGAGAAGGCCCATGAGAAGGCTGAGCAGCGTGCTCTTGCCGCAGCCGCTGTGTCCGAGGACGCAGACGAATTCTCCGCGCCGCACGCGCAGCGAAAGACCACGGAGGGCGGGGCTCTCCGTGGCGTAGCTGAACGATATGTCGTCAGCTTCGATTGCGTATCTCTCGTCCATCAGAGGTTGTTGACCGTGAACTCCCTGTCCATCCTTTTGAAGGAGGCGTCCTTGGGATAGCGCTTGAGCATCTCGTCCAGCGCCGCACGGTAGATTGAGGCGTCGATATTGTTCGTGATCTCTTTTTTAGGATTTTTCGGAAGATCGCCGTTTTTATCCATAATTTCATAAAAGTCCCTGATACGGTTGACCGCGGGGTCCATCGTGATCACCATGACGTTTGAATATAGACAGTATTTTACATAGTCCTCCGGCTGCCCCGAGTATTCCATGAGTTTTTTGACCGCCGTACCGGGGTCGTCCATCATGAGCTTATAGGCGCGCAGGTTGGCGATCTGGAATTTCACGAGCGCGCCGCGTTTGGAATCATAGACGGCGCGCGAGGTGGTCTGGCGGCAGCATACCGCGTTTGGCGCGATGCCGCCGATGTTGAAGGCGACGGCGAGCCCCCTCTTCTCGGCGATGAGGCCGAAGCCGCTGTTGACGAAACCGATGTCGACGATGCCCTTGGAGACGGCTTCAATGATCGACTGGAAGCCGTCGATGCGGATTATCTCCACATCCTTCTCAAGATCCAGCCCCGCCTCGCGCATCTTCGCCTTGGCGATCATGTGGCCGGTCTCCGGGCGGTGGACGCCGATCTTCCTGCCTTTGAAGCTTTTCATATCCTTGTACTTGCCTTTGTTTTGCGGCAGAGTTATTCCCTGGCCGCCCTCGGCGATTGTGCCGCCGTAGATGACGAGGTCCGCGCCTTTGGCGATGAAGGTTAGCGAGGGGATTATTCCGAGCGGCAGGATGTCGAGCTTGCCCATCTGTACGGCGGTGACGCCCTCGTTGAGATTCGATATCTGTTTTATCTCGACGTCGAGCCCCTCGTCTTTGTAGTATCCCATCTGGTGCGCGAGCACCACCATCGCCGGCTTGATGCTGCTGCCGGTATTGCCGACCGTGAGTTTCTCGGCGGCATCTGCGCCGCCTGTCTGGATGAGCGCCGCAAGAGTGAGAATAAATGTCAAATAAAGAAGTTTCTTCATTATTTGGCCACCTCCTTTTTGTCGTCGTAATAGGGGCAGTCTTCTTTCAGGCATTCGTTGTTGAACTTGCTGTAGGCGCATTTGATCTCGTTTGGTATCTCAAGGTCGACGGAGAGTTTCTCCGCGAGATATCCTTTCATGTAGGCGAGGGCCGCGAAGGTGTTTCTTTTGCAGCAGCGAGGGCCGCCCATATCCGCCATCTTTTCGAGCGCGCCGGCGGTCGCGTGGTTGCAGAGTCCCCACGTCTCTCTTGACAGAGGGGTGGTGCCGGTCTGTACGCTCATGAAGATACCGCAGCCGACGGCGGCGCCGCAGGCCCCGTAGAGGCCGCAGAAGGCTGGCAGCACGTTTTTCGCGCGTGCGGCAACCTCAGCCATTTTCTTCTGATATATTTCCGGGGGCGTGCCCTCCTTTACGCAGACCGCCGTCAGCAGCACCGCTGGGACCAGGTAGTGATGCGCGAAGTTGTGCATGGGGAAATTCACGTCGTCCATGACCTCGGAGATTATCTCCAGCGGTTTTCTCCCCGCTGGAGCGTTGTAATAGGCCAGACATCTCTCCGTTATGACTTCAAAACTTCTTTCATTGCCGCAGTTTGCCGCCATTTGACTCATCTCCCGTTTTTGTTTGCCTGTTATTTACATGCCGTCCTCGATTTTATCGGGAATGGCGTTCGCCAGCCGTTCTATTTTGGCCATGTAATCAAGCAGAGTTGACTTCCAGAAGACGAGGCAGATACGCCCCTCCTGGGTTATCTCATAGATACGTTTGGTCTGGAGCGGATTTTCCGTCTCCAGACGCGAAGCGAGCAGCCCCGCCTCCTCCATCTTTTTCAGCGTGCGGTAGAGTCCGGTGGGGTCTATGCTGCTGTAGTCCATAATGTCGCTTTTGTAGAGCCTTTTTAATATTGAAAAGCCGTGCATAGGCTCTTCATTTAAAAGCAGAAGAATTGAGGGTTGAATGAATCTTTCCAGAAAGGAGCCGCGGCAGGCGCATTTTTTCATATTGTTTGACCTCATCTTATATTAGATATTGTCTAATATAATATCAGGCCCGCCCATTTTTGGAAAGCTATTTTCTAATACGCGCAAAAAGATTTTTCGTTTGTTTACCTCTGCTGTAATCATCAGGTGCGGTGCCCGTCTTGTTGAAAAATATGGAAAAAATTATCTCGCTGTGCTATTCTAAACAAATGTTAGCCACTGGCTCTAACGAAAATATCTGGGGAGGAAATTTGTAATGAAAAAAGGCATTTTGCTCGCGCTGCTGCTTGTAATGGCTTTTTCGGCCTCGGCTTTTGCCCTGGCTCCGATCAAGCTTGAGGATCAGAAACCGGTATTTATCTATGTCGGCCCCGTCGCCGACGGCGGGTACAACTACATGCACGACCTTGGCCGTCAGGCAATGGAGAAGGCCAACCCCGGAGTGAAGGGGTCGATAGTCGAGTCCGTTCCCGAGGGACCGGACGCTGAACGCGTCATGGAGACGGCTATCCGCAACGGAGCGAAGGTTGTTTACGCAAACTCCTTCGGCTATATGGACCACGTCATCAACGTCGCAAAGAAGTATCCCGACGTCTACTTCAACCACTGCTCAGGCTATAAAGTCGCCCCCAACGCCAGCACATATTTTGGCCGTATGTACCAGCCGCGCTATCTTTCAGGCATCGTCGCGGGCAAGGCTACGAAGTCCAACCTCATCGGTTTTGTCGCCGCCTATCCTATCCCTGAGGTCATCCGCGGCATCAACGCCTTCACGCTCGGTGTGCGCAAGGTGAACCCACAGGCAAAGGTCAAGGTCGTCTGGATTTACACATGGCATGACCCGGCAAAGGAAAAGGAGGCCACAAAGGCCCTCTTCGACGCTAAGTGTGACACAATAGCGATGCACGCCGATACCGGCGGCGCGCCGCAGGCCGCGGAAGAGCTCGGCATGTGGGTCGTCGGCTACAACTACCCGATGGACAAGTACGCGCCGACGCGCCACCTCGTAACCCCCGTATGGAACTGGGGCAAATATTACGACTACTCCACAAAGGCGATCGCCAACGGTACCTGGAAGTCGCAGCAGGTGTGGTGGAGCATGAAGGACGGTATGGTAGACCTCTCGAAGTTCGGCAAGGATGTCAAAGAGGATACGAAAAAACTCGTCGCGGCGGAGAAGCAGAAGATCCTTGACGGCAAGTGGGACGTCTTCACCGGCCCGATCAAGGGACAGGACGGTAAGGTCGTAGTGCCGCAGGGCAAAAAGCTCAGCGACGGAGAGATGCTTTCGATGAACTGGTTCGTCGAGGGTGTTGAGGGAACGATTCCTAAATAAAAATTCCGTTTAATAGATAAAAAATCCGGCCTTTCGGGGCCGGATTTTTTATGGTTTTGAATTGGCGGCGACGCCTTAATATCCGAATCTGTTTCCGCCGCGCTGGGGCTCCGCCATACAGCAGTAGGCCACTAAAATTATGTTGAGCGCCGGGAAAAACGCCGCCAGTGCCCACCAGCCGCTTTTGTCCGTATCATGCAGGCGGCGTACCGTCATCGCCAGGACCGGCACAATGGCGGCGACGCCGTAGATGTAACTTAAAGTGCCGAATATCGGCAGCAGGCGGCTCAGCATCATAAGGACGGCTCCGATGATTATGTTTATCGCGATCGCCTGCCAGTAATCGTTTCGCGACGTCCGCCCCTCAAATATGAAGTAATTGGCGAACATCTTTTTATAGGAATATATGAAATCTTCCATCTTCAATTCCTCCCCGGATCTTATATTCGTATGACGATTCTAGCCGAATATATCGGAGAGCACCCTCTCAACCTGCCTATTTTCCTGCGGTAATCCTACGGAGATGCGTTTTTACCGACGTATAAAGAAATGGCTCGTATCAGTTGCCGCGGAGATAATCTCCCGGTATGATACGAGCCTGTAAGGAATAAATTGACGCTTAGCTTTTTAGGCGGTTGGCTGATACTCTGAAAATGCTCTGTTAAGGATACGTATGCAGGAGTACATCGCCGCCGCGCCGATGATGATGCAGATCCAGTTTATCCACATTCCTACACCAATGGAGAATACGAGCGAACCTGAGGCGCCGAGTATGCAGGCGGTAAATACCTGGCGATCGATCTTCTGGCCGCTTTCGCTGAATCCAGGCAGCAGGTCTCTTTCGGCGCTGTCACGGCAGATGAAAAGAGATACGGAGACAGTCAGCACAAGTGAGACTGCCACGCCCCAAACGACGGGTAAGGGCAGCTTCATGTTAATGGCTGCTACTGCCATAATGCCGCCCGATATTATTCCTGCGAGGCAGCCGTTTTTTGTCGCTTTTTTCCAGAACATGCAGGACATGAGCGGGACAAAGAACGCCGAAGAATAGACATTGAATCCCATTCCCATTATTGCTACGATACCTTTTACTTTGAGAACGAAAAATATGGAAAGTGCGGCGATGATGAAGTTAATGACGCGGCAGTATAAAAGTTTCTGCTTTTCCGTTGTATTTTGAGAAAGTGATGGTTCTACGATATCGACCATCACGCAGAGGACTGAGGTATTAAGGTTGGAGTCGATCGTGGAGATGGTCATGGCGAGGGTGGCTGCGATAAAGAGACCAACCAGGCCGGCTGGCAGAATTCTTGAAACGAGGGCGAGTATGACGCCGTCTTTATTTGAAGCGACGACGGAGGGTTCGATGAGCATTGCCGCAGTAAGACCAAAGAAAATGACCAGCCCGGCAAGCAGGGTACAGAAGGTAAAGCCGAGCATACTTCCCTTGACGGCAGTCTTCTCGTCTTTAGCGGTTATAAATCGTGTCAGATGGTTTACGTCGCAGCAGGCGGCCAGCACGCCGCTTAACAGATAACCCAGCCACCAGATATTCGGCCTCAGGGAGAAGTATTGTTCCGCATTCAAAGCATTGTGAATCGCCGTGGGTGTTGCCCCGCCATATATTATGAGCATCGCCGGAACGACGATAAATATGAGCGGCGTCATTATCAGCCATTGCAGCACGTCATTGTGGACGACGGAGACTAATCCGCCGAGCGTTGTGTAGATGATGGTTATCGTCATTCCGATAATGAGTGAAGCTTCAAATGTGAGTCCGTATTTGTTAAATAACAGGTGGATGAGCAGCCCCACAGCCGCCATGTTTCCGCTCATTATCGACAGCGCCAGCCACGCCCCGCCAAGCCCAGACAGTTTTTTCAATAGGGGGCTGTCGAATCTTCTCAAGAAAAGGTCACCCGAGCTGCGTATATCTATAATATTGGAGCATTTTTTCAGCTTACGCGCGATGCCGGAGAGAATAGCCCCCCATGCCCCAAGGCTGTAACATTGACTGGAGATGAGGACTCCGGTTCCGTTGACGTAAGCGCCCGCGCTGTATCCCATCAGGGCTCCCGAGCCCTTCATAGTTGCCCCCTGTGTACAGAGGGTCGAGAATATGCCAAAAGATTTTCCCCCCAGCAAAAAGTCATTGCTTTGTTTTGCCTTTCTGCTCCAGTAGATACCGTTGCCGATAACTGCCATAAAGTATATAACTATCACCGCAATATCAAGATTCTTAACGACTAAATAATCCATAAATTCACTTCCTCTCGGTTTTTTTGCCTTTATTTCAGGAAACAATAAACCAACAGTATATCTCTGTAGAGATATATGATCTGTGTTATATAGTGTTTTATAAATATAGAATTATCTCTTGATGAAGAATCCGTCTGCTAGCTCGTCCTCCTCCTGCTGGATGAGCCAGTTGAAGCCTGTTATATAGGAACGTCCCTTTATGTAGGGTATGACGGTATCAAACTCACCTACTTTAGGGCCTGGTTCATATGAACCGTTGAAGATACTGCCGGTGACGCCGGCATGATCAAACCATACGCCGGGAGCGAGCTGGCGTTTGTCTGCCAGACAGGCTAGGCGCGCGCTGGTGCCCGTGCCGCAGGCGGAACGGGCAAGTTGCCCGGCGGCCCACGTTACCAGATTGCGTTTAGGCTCGCCCTGGGGAGCGTCAAGGGTGAATTCTGTGAGGATTATTTTATTCAGGGCCGGATTGGTCGGGTGTTGGAATGTTATTTGGTCGTTGACAGCGTCGCGGATTTCTATTCCGAGCGGGATCATCTTTTTGATCTCGTCGGGGTCGATGTTGAAGCCGAACTGGTCCGCTGGGACCATCGCCGTATAATTCCCGCCAAAGGCGATATCCAGCTTGACCTTCTGACAGGTGGAAGGAAGGGTTATCTCAACGTCTTTTTGCTGCACGAAGCAAGGAACGTTTTGCAGGATAACATCTCCGACTACGCCGTCTTTTACCTCGACTTTGACCTTCACCAGCCCAGCAGGCGCCTCTAACACGACCTCGGTATAGGGCTCTTTTTTCTTTATCATACCGAGATCGATCAATGTGCGGGAGACACCGATGGAGCCGTGCCCGCACATTGACACGCTGCTGTCGCTGTCCATAAAGACTATTCCGTAATGCGCTTCCGGATTTACGGGACGTGTCAGGAGGGCGCCGAACATATTGTCATGTCCGTGAGGTTCCCACATTACAAAACGGCGAAAATCATCGTGGTTTTCTTTGAAATCAAGCCAGCGGTCGGCGAAAGTCTCCCCTTTGAGAAGCGGTCCGCCGCCAACGATGATCCTTGTCGGCGCTCCGCTGGTATGTGTATCTACTACTGCCGCCATACGTTTTGCGTTCATAATTTTATACCTCCCTGTATTAATATCAGTCTGCCTTGGATGCGGTATTAAACTTTACCGGCGAGACTCCGGTCAGCTTCAAAAAGGTCCGTGAAAAATGGCTTTGATCCGCGAACCCGAGTTCATAGGCGATGCCAAGCAGCGACTCGCCGCGAAGTATCAAATCCTGCGCCCTGTTTACGCGAAGCTGCGTAATATAGGCGTGAGGAGACATTCCCGCCTCCTGCTTAAATAGCCTGGTAAAGTGAAAAGGGCTCAGATTAACAACTTTTGATAATTCTTCGATGCTAATGGAGGACATATAGTTATCTTCCATATATCTCATTATCTGTCTTATATACGGGGAACTTACTTGAAAACGCAGAAGGACATTTTTTGAGATCTCAGAGAGCATAGTTTCAGAGAGATGTCTCATGGCGTTGATCTCATAGGAATCACCGCTTTCAATATTCCTCTGTTCGCTGACGAACTTTTCCCACAGGCTCTTATCGGATATCTTCGAAACGGTGTTTTCCGCCTCTTTTATCTTGGCGAGGAGAGAACTGTCGAGGAGATTTTCGTTTATCGTTGCCGTCCTGTAGTAACAGGCATCGTCTATATGGGCCAAATCGACCATATGCGGAATATTATGACCGATGATCAATATTTCCCCAGGGTGTAGAATCACGGTCCCGTTATGAAATGAGATCGGCAGACTGCCGTCTTCCAGCGCGCTCATCGTAAAGGTGTTGTGAAAATGAGGCTTGGGGAGATTATCTCTCTGCAAATCGTCGGCAGATGCCGCGGCTAAGAAACGTATGTCGTCACTAAGATGAGATCTCCAGTAACGCTTAATGATTTTTTTTAACTGTGAAGAACGTTTCCCAGCCATTTTATGATCCCTCCAGATATTAAAATTCCGCGAAAAATGATAACGAACATTTAGGTCCCGCAATGATGCCACAGAACCTAAATGCAGTTATCGTTCTTTTATCTGATCTCCTCCAGCAGCGAATGCAGAGCTTTCATAACAGTTGTTTTACGCGCCTCATATTCGGCCTTGCGGTCTGTATCGGGTGGAGCGAGGGGATGGGGGATGGCGTCGCCGTGGATGATCCTGTTGCTTCCAAAGGTATGCGCTATCGGGTCGATCGCTGTGATATGTGCACAGGGGATGCCTGAACGTTCGATTTCTTTGGTGATCGCTGCTCCGCAGCGTGTGCAGGATCCTCAGGTGGAGACCATAATCGCGGCGTCAACGCCCGCTTTATTCAGCTTTTCCGCAATTGACCGTCCGAAGGCCTCACCGTTCAATAAAGAGGCACCGGTCCCGGATGTACTGTAGAAAAACTCATGAACACTGCCAATCTCTCCATTTGTTTCCAGCTCTCTCAGGACATCAAGGGGTACGATCCTGTTGGGATCTTCATAAGCAAAGCTGGTATCATATCCGCCGTGAACGGAGACGACCTTGCCCTTCTCAAGGGCATTGAGCCCTTCCATTGAGTATACTCCAAATTTTGTCGCGGCGGACCCCTCTATGCGGTCAGGATTCCCAGCTGGTACCATTCCGCCGGTCGTGAGCAGAGCGACAGTAGCTTTACTCATATCTTTGATGCAGGGTGCGGGGTCGACCTTCTCAGGAATCGGCTGTATATACTCCGAGATGAATTCCTCCCCGGCCATTTTTTTAAGAAGCATATCTACGGCACGTTTACCGCCGCATTCTTCAAGTCGAAAGTTTTTCCGAAACCCTCTGTGAAAGTAACCATTCTCATCGGCGCCGTTTATTGGCTCTTTATTGAGAAGCTTTCTGGCCAGGCGCGTCATTTTCTCCAGGGCGTTTTTCATATCGCGCGCGGAATCTCCGGTCTTGATGATAAAGACGTCGCTGCGGAACATCTCCACGGCGGGGCTCTCGACGTTCATTCCCGCTATGCCGGGGATGCAGAGAACCTTCGCAGCCTCCTTAATAACGTTCCCGCAGGCGAGGCCGTAGCGTCCGGCATAAAACGATGGGCCGGCGATAACGATATCTGGCTGGAATTCCTCAAGAGCGCCGTCAAACATCTCCAAAACCTGTCCGGTATGTGTGGCAAAATAGTTGTCTCCGCAGATGAAGGTGGCGACCACCTCTGCCTCTCCATGGAAGAGGTTATTCAGCTGGAGCCCGGGTCCGACCGCGCCTTTTTTGATTTCAGGCTCATAGTCTGCCGCATCCTCTCCGCCGACGCCGGCAAAGAACTGGTTTATGTAATGCAGAATTTTATATGTCACTATACAGGCACCTCCCTACATCCATTTGGCGGAAAGATTGCAAAGCCCGGCCTGGGCGCAGGCGCCGGTCACGTGGATCATCTCCGTGTAGAAGTAATCAGCCTCCTCCGGCTGTCGCTCTATCGCCACATGAAGGATCTCCAGGCTGGCCTCGTTGCCGATAAAGGTATCCATCTTTTGAGGGATAGCCAATAACTCGTGTGTGTTCCCCACACTTACCATCGCACTGCACTCTTTTACCCAATCGGCCAGTCCGGGGCTTTTGCCGTCTCTGCCGCCAAGTTCATCGGAAATGATGACGGTTTTGACGCCGGCCTCTTCGAGATTTTTCACATTGAGCATAATATCCTCATCAGGATTCCCGTGTCCCTCTGTGACGAGTACGGCGCCGTCTGCTCCGAGCATTTTCGCGATTTTTGACGTAAAGAGCGAGTTGCGGATTTTCCCTGGCAGTGTCAGGACCTCGTTATGTACGATCACGCCGAGGAAGCGCACGGATTTTCCGTGTAGTTTATAGAGTTCTTCGACCGCAGGTGCGTTTTGTATCTCATACATGTACTGTTTATCCGAACATACGGTATTATGCGAACCTACGAATGAGACAAGCGCGCCGTCCAGTATCTCGTTGGGGTGAAGTATCGTTGGTATCATAGTCGCGCCGGCAAGCTGCCCGTAAATATAAAAATCTTTTATCAGCGGATTCTGCGCCAGCATCTGCATCACATAGACTACACCGGGGAGCGAGGGATCTGTTTCCGGAGTTTCATAAACTTTTACCTCGTCTGGCTCGTTGTCTTTGCAACGTTCGGCCAGATAGACGGCAAGGCGGAGGCCAGCCAATTTGCAGGCGTCGTCCACGGCCTGAGTGTCGTTTTTCTGTGCCTCTTCGTTTACCCGTACATTAACTACGAGATTGAACAGCCTTGAGAAGGGGCTATATTCGGCGGCCGGACCGGTCATATCGATGAATCCGCCGGTACGGCATACAGCGTTGGTATCGTTATTTTCCGTCACGACGACGGCCGCTCCTTTAAGGGCCAGCGTGCCGCCAGTACCAGCCTGCCTGAGCTCCCCAACAAAGCCGGGGAACATCGCCCCCTCTTCGCTAGTCTTACACCGGGGTTCTATCACATCTTTAACCGGCATGATGCGGACGCTTTCACCGGGACGTGCGATGTGAAGGGTGATATTCTCAATATAGGGATGTGTTCCGCAGGCTACGACAGCCTCTATCGGGTTAATATAAAGAACGCCGTCTGACACAGTCGTCTTTTTACCCCATTCAAGTCCCTTAATATTGAGGGTCTTAAAATCGAGTTTCAATGCATTCCCTCCTCTTAGTTGTGGTTGATGTGTATCTGTCTCCGGCCGGTCTTTACGACACATACTAAAGTTTATGAAAAAAATGATAAGGTAATTTTTGTGAATAATCTTGAATAATTTTGCTGTAAGTTTTGTGCTCTGACGAAAAACAAAAACGCAGCAAAATAATTCAATACTTTATATTCAGCTGCAAATAATATGGTCCCTGTCAAGAAAATATCCTTATGGAAGACAGAAGTACAGGTGAGGTGAAGATAAGATGAAGGTGGGAAAGCTGGTAGCCGTTGTAGATTCTCACACATGCGGTGAGCCGACGCGTGTCGTGGTTGGCGGGGCTCCGGTGCTTAAGGGGCGAAATATGGCGGATAAATGGAAAGATTTTCGGGAGAACCACAACAGTTTCAGGCGCTTTATCATGATGGAGCCTCGCGGACACTCCAATATGTTTGGAGCGATTATGGTGCCGCCTGTAATGGAGGGGGCGGATACCGGAGTGATATTCTGCGATACGGGCGGCAGCGTTTCAATGTGCGGACATGGATCTATCGGCCTGGCCTCAGCGATGGTAAATCTGAAGATGGTAACAGTGACGGAACCTGTTACGATGGTTGTTCTGGATACGCCGGCCGGCTTAGTCACGATATCTGTGGAGGTAGAGGATGGGGAGGCAGTCAGGGCGACACTGCGTAATGTTCCCGCCTTTGTTTATACCTCTGGTTGTTTGCTCCATATTCCGTCGCTTGCCAGGAGCGTCAAGATGGATATCTGCTTTGGCGGCAGTTTCTTCGCCCTCCTCGATGCGGAAGACTTTGGCTTCAATCTGACGCCCTCCGAAGCGGAGGCCATGAGTAAGTTAGGGATGGAGATACTTGATGAGGCAAACAGGCAATTTAAAGTGCAGCACCCGTTGATTCCGCAGAATAATAAGATTTTGCTGGTTGAATTTGGCCTCCATAAAGAAAATGAAAACGCAAGAAACTGCGTCGTTTTTGGCGCCTCTAATGTGGACCGGTCTCCGTGTGGTACCGGTACGTCAGCGAAGATGGCACTATTGGCGGCACAGGGAAAGCTCAAAGCCAACGAAAATTTTAAACATGAAAGTATAATCGGCACTGTATTCAACGGTCACTACACGGAGAAAGTCCAAGTAGGCGAGTTTGATGCTATTATCCCCTATATAAGCGGGGAGGCCAATATCACCGGTTTCAGCTGGCTCATAGAACAGAGCAGGGACCCGTTGCTGCCGGGGTTTTTGTTGAATTGATCGAAATATCAGTGACGTTTTTCAATATCCCCGGATGACGGCAGCCGTCATCCAGGGATATTTATCTTTTGTACCTTGGCGCCGTCTAGGCGAAAATTTCCTCAAGCACCCTCTCAACCTGCCTATTTTCCTGCGGTAATCCTACGGAGATGCGCATCACGCGTTCGCCGCGCAGCGAGAGGTGGCGCACGGCGATGCCGCCTTGGATGAAGGCGGCGGACAGCGGCTCGTATCTCTCCTGCGGGAAGATCATCACGAAGTTTGTCTGCGAGGGGATATGTTTTACGCCGAGGCGGAGCAGCAGGATGCAGAGCTTATCCCGCTCGCAGATGACCATTGTCCGCGTTCTCCGAAGACGCTCCACTTCGTCAAGCGCCGCGCAGGCTCCGGCCTCGGCTACGGCGGTGACGCAGTATGGTTCGCGCACGCGGTAAAGGCAGTCGAGCAGCCCGGGGTGCGCCGCCGCCCAGCCGATACGCAGCCCCGCGAGGGCGAATATCTTTGAGAAGGTGCGGCAGATGACGAGGTTGGGGAACTCTTCGAGGAGTTTGAAGGAGGCATCTCCGTCGGCGTCCGCGAAGTCAAGGTATGCCTCATCTAGGATCACGACGACCCTCCGCGGTATTTTTTTCAGCATCTCACGTACGGAGGCAGGCTCCGCCAGCGTACCGGTGGGGTTGTTGGGGTTGCAGAAGAAGAGCATCTTTGTCGCGGGGCCCACGGCGGCGGCGAAGTCAGCCGGCAGCTGGACGTATCCCTCGCCGAGCGGAACCGTTTTAACGGAGGCGCCGGCGATGAGCGCCGTTTCCGCGTAGACGCCGAAGGTGCACTCTCCGCAGACGACCTCGTCGCCTGGGTCTAGGAAGGCGCGTCCGAGCATCGTGAAGAGCCCGTCCAGACCGCCGGAGGTGATTATCTGTTCCGGCCTCAGAGAAAAGCGTGCGGCCAGCTTTTCGCGCAGAGAGGTATTGCGGCTGTCGGGATAGCGGTTGCCCTCTGCAAGCGCGTTTCGCATCGCCGTAAGGACGGACTCCGGCAGCCCCTCGTTATTTTCGTTTGCCGATACCCGTATCAGCGGATTCCCGCTGACCGAGGCGTCGTACGGCTCGAGGTCGCGGATCGCGGGGCGCGCCAGCGAGCGAAAAAGTTCCTCTATATTCTGCATTGTTTTATAGTCTCCTTTTTAAGGATTTACGGTGGCTATCGCTATCGCGGCCTTCACGGCCTCCTCCGTGGTGTCGTAACGGAACTCCGCCTCCGGCAGCAGCGGGCCGACCGCCGCGAAACGTCCCTTTCCGAAGGCCGCCTGCGCCTGCATGTCGCTTGCGGTATCGCCGAAAAATACGGGCGAAGAGACGCCGAGCCGGCGACAGAGTATTTCAAGGCCCTCCGGCGAGGGCTTCGTGATGCCGCTGTCGGAGTGTATTATCAGTTCGTCGGGAAAGTCGTTCCATCCGAGGCTATCTTTGGCTAGCTCCCATTCAAGACCGTTGCGCCCCGAATATATCGCCACCGGCAGACCAAGCTCCCGCCAATGTTTTTGTATCATCGGCCTTTCAAGCAGATGCAGTCCGCAGCCTTTCCCGCCATAAAGTTCGGCGCATAGCGCGCGCACCTCTGGGCGCGGAACGAGTGAGCCGTATCTGGCCGTTACCCATTGCGGGACGGGGGCGCGGTAGCTCTCCAGCTCGGAAAGCAGCCTTTTGGGCGAGGGCAGCGCCCGCGAGAGTAGTTTTTCCCCGCTTGCCGCCGCCATTGAAAGAAGCGTCCAGGCGATATCATAGTCGTCGTTGAAGGCTCCGTGACGTTTTAATACGCGTTCGTGTCCCGCGTTGTAGCCGGGAACGTCGGAGGCGCCGCCGCAGAAACGCTCCCAGCCGGTAGAGACGGCCTGCCGTATCACCTCGGGAAATGATCCGGTTACGTCGAGCAGCACTCCGTCTATATCGAATATAAGGGCGTCGGCCTTGAATTCTCTCTCCATATCTATTGGCTCCTTGATTTCGTTTGTCAGCCTCTCACAGTCGGTCTGCCGTTATATTATATGTTTTTGCCGGATTTATAGTGTTTCACATTTGCAAAAGCGGCAAACGAGTGCTATTATATAACCCGCTTACAAAATTATCAAGCTATCACTTTAATTAAGTAAAATGATAGCTGAAGGGATGAAGATGATGAACAGAAATCCGAAGGGGTGTAATAACATTGGCGGAGCGATCGCGGCCAATATGGAGTATTGCAGGGGTGCGGCGATGCATCTTTTTTCCCTTTACGGATACCATCCTTTCAGCCCCGCGGAGTTTCAGCTGGTTGAGGATGTGTGGAGCAAGATTTCACCGGCGCGCGCGCGCCGGCTCATTCCGATGATGTCGCCGCTCGGCGAGCCCTGCGTGCTGCGCGGCGACCTTACGCTCTCGGCGGTCGCCTATCTCGGCAGCCACCACGCGCGCAGCGAAAGGCCGCTGCGCCTCTCATACGCCGACCGGGTCTTTGCCGTGCCGCTGCCTCCGAAGTACAACCTTGAGGAGAATCAGGTCGGCGTCGAGCTGATCGGCTGGGAGGACTCCGGAGCCGACGCGGAGACGGCGGGCCTGCTTCTGCGCACGCTCGACCTGCTGAGTATCGAGCGTTCGGCGCTGGTGCTTGGCGACGTCTCCGTACTTGCCGGCATCCTCGGCGGGCTTCCCGAAAGCTGCGCGGGAAAACTTATCGAGGCTCTGCAGGAAAGGGCTTACACAAAATATAACGCGCTGCTTGACGGATTCGAACTTTCGGAAGATAAGACGCGTCTGCTTCGGCGGCTGCCCACGCTAAAGGGTGACGTTGCGGTGCTGGGCGAGGCGATGGGTCTGTTTGACGATCCCTCGGTGCTGATGCCGCTTAAACGTCTCTGCGACAGCCTCTGTAAGCTCGGCTACGCGGAGCGGCTGCGTGTTGACCTGAGCTTTGTGCGTGATCTCGGCTACTACAGCGGCCCTATCTACAACGCCTATTCGGCGGCGGACGGCGTCCTGCTAGGCGGCGGCGGCCGTTATGACGGGCTGCTCGCGAAAGAGGGGATCGAGGGACAGGCCGCTGGCTTCGCGCTTAACCTGAAGGAGCTTGCCGCGCACTGCGCCTCTCCCGCCCCCGCGCCGCTGATGATGCTCTGGGGCGGCGGCTGCGATAATTCGGAGGCGCTGCGCTACGCGGACGCGCTTTCAAAGAAGGATACCGCCTTTGAGCTGAGCTGGACGAAAGACAGGGAGGAATCTCTTTCGACGGCCTCTCTGCGCGGATACAAATGGTGGATCGACCTGGGCGGCAGAAAGGTGACTCTGCTTCCCCGCGGCGGTGAAATATCATTGAACAAGTTTGAATCGGAGGTACTCTCATGCTGACATTCGCACTTCCCACGGGGCGCTCGCTTGACAGCTGCGTGGACATTCTGGCGCGCGCGGGACTGCCCACCGCGAAGCTGAAAGAGGCGGGGCGCAATCTGGTGATCGAGGAGGCCAGCTTCCGCTATCTGTTGTCGAAGCCATCCGACGTCCCCGCGATGGTCCACTATGGCGCGGCTGATTTGGCGCTTGCCGGAAACGACGTGATAGAGGAGGCGGGCATCGCGCTTACCGAACTGCTCGACACCGGCAGAGGGCGCTGCGTGATGGCGGTCGCGGGTCCCGGAGAGATGGCGGAAAAATTCGGCGGACATGTCTCCGGACTCATGGGGCTCAAGGTTGCGACGAAGTATACGCGCCTCGCGGAGAAGACCTTCGCGGAATGGGGCGTTCAAATAAAGCTGCTGAAACTCAACGGTTCGGTGGAGCTTGCCCCGGCGCTCGGCCTCGCGGACTGTATCTTCGACGTTGTGCAGACGGGAAGTACGCTGAAGGCTAACGGCCTGCGCGTGATAAAGGAGACGATGCCCGTCTCGCTGCGTCTCGTCGCCGGTATCTCTTCAGTGCAGCTTCGCTGGAACTCACTCTTTGGCGTCGTGGACGCGATAGAGGAAGCGGTGAGGGCGGCATGATGGAGGCGAAGATATCGCGGAACACTAAAGAGACGCGGATAGAGCTTCTGCTGAGTAATGATAAAAGGGAACGCTCGCTTGACATCGGCTGTGGTTTTCTCTCGCATATGCTGGACCTGCTCTGCCACCGTGCGGCGCTGGGTGTCAGTATAAAGGCTCGCGGGGATATCGAGGTCGACTATCACCATCTTTCGGAGGATATCGGCATCGCGATGGGGCAGGCGCTGAGGAAGATCGCCGGCGCCGCGCCGATACGCCGCTACGGCTCCGCGCTCCTGCCGATGGATGGTTCGCTCGCGCGTGTGGCGCTGGACTTCAGCGGCCGCGGCGGCCTCTGGTGGCGGGGTGAATTTCCCTCCCAGAGGTGCGGCGATTTTGATATGGAACTGGTTCCCGAGTTCTTTACCGGTTTTGCGCGCGAGGCGGGGCTGACGCTTCACATCGCGCTGCTGGAGGCAGATAACTCACACCACGCCGCGGAGGCGGTTTTTAAGGGGGTAGGGCTGGCGCTTAAAGAGGCGCTCGTCCCCGCAGAGGTCGACCCCAGCACAAAGGGGCTCTGGTTATGATAATCCTGCCGGCGATAGACCTATATGACGGCAAAGTGGTCCGCCTCACGCAGGGCGACTATTCGCGGCGGCGCGAATATCAGCTCTCGCCGGTTGAGGCGGCGAAGGGATTTATGGCGGCGGGATGCGCCCATATCCACGTCGTCGATCTTGAAGGGGCGAAGGAGGGGGTGCCTAAGCACCTGAAAGAGCTCTCCGAAATAGCGGCTCTTGGTTTCTTTGTCCAGTATGGCGGAGGGCTGCGCAGCGCCGAGTCTGTGGCGTGCGCGTTAGAGGCCGGCGCGGACCGCGTGATGGCCGGCAGCCTGATCTTTAAGGATATGGAGCGGGCCTCCGAACTGAGCGCGCGCTTCGGCGAAAAAATAATGGCCGCCGTGGATCTCCGGGGCGGCAGGGTCGTACACTCCGGCTGGCTTGAGAGCACGGCGCTCGACGCGGCGGAGGCGGTAAATCGGTTATCCGGGATGGGCTTTTCCTCCTTCCTTGTGACCCAGACGGAGCGCGACGGGATGATGGCGGGGACTGACGCCTCAGTATATGAGGCGCTAGCGGCCCGCGGCCGTTTTATCGCCGCCGCCGGCGGCGTGACGGATCTTCATGACATCCGCGCGCTTGCCGCGGCGGGCGTCGACGCGGCCGTGATCGGAAAAAGTCTCTATGAGGGTGGCATAACGCTTGCTGAGGCCATGAAAGCCTGCTCCGAATAGATAAAAAAGAGGAAAATATAAATGACAAAAATAGACCTTTCATTGATAAAGTTTGACGAAAAGGGGCTCGTTCCCGTCGTTGTCCAGGATGTTGCCACCGCCGAGGTGCTGATGACCGCCTGGGCGAACGCCGAATCGCTCGCCGAGACGGCGGAATGCGGCGAGATGGTCTTTTGGAGCCGCTCGCGCGGCGAACTATGGCACAAAGGAGAGACGAGCGGCAGCCGTATGTGCCTGCGTGAGCTGCGGATCGACTGCGACGGAGATACGCTGCTCGCGCTCGTTGAGCCGCTGGGCCCCGCCTGCCACACTGGTGAGCGCAGCTGCTTCTACCGCAGCCTCTGCGGTGAGGCCGATTCGACGGAGGCGACATTCCTGGGGCGCCTCTGGCGTTATCTCAACGTCAGGAAAGACGACGACCCGCAGGAGAGCTACACGGCGCGCCTGCTGCGGTCAGGACTCTCGCGTGTGGCGCAGAAGGTTGGCGAAGAGGGCGTTGAGACGGCACTAGCCTGCGCCACGAAGGACCGCGGCGGCTTCCGCTATGAGGCGGCCGACCTGCTCTACCATCTGCTTGTCGCCTGTATCGCGGCTGAGGTGCCATTTGATGAAGTATTGCGGGAGCTTGCCTCGCGCCACAAGGGAGCGGAGAGGCAATGATCGCGGTCATTGATTACGGCGCTGGAAACCTCAAGAGTGTGAAAAACGCTCTCGACAGCCTCGGCGCGGCGAACATGAGGGCCTCCACCGCAAAGGAGATACTGCTTGCCGACGCGGTGATCCTGCCTGGCGTCGGGGAGTTCGGGAGCGCGATGGCGGAACTCGAACGCCGCGGCATCAAAGAGGCGGTCAGAGAGGCTGCGAAGAGCGGACGTCCGCTACTGGGGATCTGTCTCGGCATGCAGCTGCTCTTTGAGGCTAGTGAAGAGAGCCCGAAGACGGAGGGGCTTGGTGTCCTGCCGGGACGCGTGCTGCGCTTCCCGCCGGAGATGGGGCTTAAAATACCGCACATGGGCTGGAACTCAATCGCGCCGCTGAGGGAGAGCCGTCTGCTCGCGGGGCTGCCGCGCGGGCCGTACATGTATTTTGTACACTCGTTTTACGTAAAGGCGGCTGAACGCAGCGATGTGAGCGCCATAGCGGAATACGGCCTCATCTTCGACGCGGCGGCGGAACGGGATAATATATTTGGATGCCAGTTTCATCCCGAAAAGAGCGGTACGGCGGGGCTGGCGATATTAAAAAATTTCATTGAACTTACGAAGGGAGAATAAGATAAAATGTTTGCGAAAAGAATAATACCATGCCTTGATATAAAAGACGGACGGGTCGTCAAAGGGGTAAATTTTGTCGGTCTGCGCGACGCGGGCGATCCCGTGGAGTGCGCCAAGGCCTATGAAAAGGCGGGTGCCGACGAGATCGTATTCCTTGACATCACCGCCACCAGCGACGGCCGCAAGACCGTCGTCGACCTTGTGCGCCGCGTCACCGCCGAGGTCTTTGTCCCCATCACCGTCGGCGGCGGTATCAGGAGCGTGGACGACATCCGCGAAATACTGCGCGCCGGCGCCGACAAGGTTTCGCTGAACTCGGCGGCGGTGGAAAACCCCGCGCTCATCAGCGAAGCGGCAAAGGTATTCGGCAGTCAGTGCGTCGTCGTGGCGATCGACGCGAAGCGCAAGGGCGACGGCTACTGGGAGGTCTACACCGCAGGCGGGCGCGTACCGCGTCACATGGACGCCTTCTGCTGGGCGGTGAAGGCCGAGCAGCTAGGAGCGGGAGAGATACTGCTTACAAGCATGGACCGCGACGGCACGAAGGCCGGCTATGACCTAGAGCTTACGGAGCTAATTTCCTCCTCCGTGAACATCCCCGTCATTGCCTCCGGCGGCGCCGGCGAGTATCTCCACTTCTACGAGGCGCTGACGCGCGGCCGCGCCGACGCGGTGCTCGCCGCCTCGCTCTTCCACTTCAACGAGATACCGATCCCCGCGCTGAAGGATTATCTCGCGGGCAAGGGCATTCCCGTGAGAAAGAGCGCGGAGGCGCGGCACGTCCCCTATGAAATGTCGCCGGAGGAAGTTAATTTCTTTGGTATCTGCGGCGAAGCGTAACTAAGCGTAAATCGGCGTTTATAAGCACGATTTGCGTCATAACTTCGGGCTCTGGCATCCTCACCGTATAAAGATACGGCTCCGGTACCAGAGCCCAAAGTTATTTAGCAACTCGCACTTCTAAACGCCGATTTCCTTCGGATAGGGAAAGCGGTAAATAGCGGTTTACCAAAGATTTTGGCTCCCTCATTGAGGGAGCTGGCTCGGCGATGTTTTTTCGCCGAGACTGAGGGAGAGTTGACCTTAGGTTCTTCCGCGGCTTTTGCCGCGGGCTCTGTTTTGCGCGGTTTCCGCGCCAAACAGAGCAACACTCCTTCCGTCAGCCGCCAAAAGCAGGCGGCCGACACCTCTGATGTAACTACCAGCCGAATCGCACGAAATCAAAGATTTCGGCTCTCTGGCCGCCTCGGAGAGGGCGGCTGTAAGGGCAAAGTCAAAAGCTAAACCGCTATTTACCTCTTTTTCTACCCAAAGGAAATCGGCGTTTAGAAGTGCGAATAACGAAATGATTGGGGGTTTGGCAAGCGGAGGCGCACTAAATAAAGTGCGGTGAGCATTGCCAAACCCCCAGTCATGAAGTTAGTCGTGCTTATAAACGCCGATTTATCAGATGTTGCGCCAGCGCTTAAAACCTTTGCCCACCACCTCGTTGGCTTCGGTGACCACCATGAAGGAGCTGGGGAAATGCTCGGCGAGGAATCGCTTGAGCTCCACCACCTGGCGCGGCATCAGCAGACACATGATCGTGAAGCCGTCGCGGCGTTTGTAGCCGCCTTCGCTTGAAAGCAGCGTACAGCCGCGGCCGAGTCTTTTGTTGATGAACTCCACCACCGCGTCGGTGTTTGAAGCGACGATGAAGACGAGGCGGCGTTTGTCGAAGGAGGCAAGCACGCTGTCCATCGTCATGCCGCAGATGTAGCAGGAGATGAACCCGTACATCACCTTTTCAAGGCCGATGATGCTGAAGGAAACGGCGAGTATTACCATATTGAAGTAGAAGCTGAGCCGCCCGACCTCCATACCGTAACGCTTTTTAAGTACGGAGATCGCGATGTCGAGACCGCCTGCGCTTATGCCCTCGCGGTAGAGCAGGCCGATGCCGAGCCCTTTGATGACGCCGCCGGCCACCGCTACCAGAAAGATGTCGTCCATTATCGGGAAGTTGATGGTCTGGAGTATGTCGAGTACCGCGGAGAGCACAAAGGCGTTTATGACCGTCCAGATAAGGAAGCGTTTAGAGAGCGTTCTCGCGCCCCACGCAAGCAGGATTATGTTCAGAACGAGCAGCACGTAGGCGGGGTTCAGCCCCAGAGTATACTTGAGCAGCACCGCGATGCCCATGACGCCCTGGTCGGCGAATTTATAGGGTATCGTGAAGCCAACTACGCCCACCGCGTAGATCACAATGGCCGCCATCGATATCAGCAGAGTCTTCCACTCCGAAAAGAAGAGCAGCTGTGCCTTTCTATAGAGGTGTTTCCATTTTATCTCTTCGATCATATGTTCCATTTTTTATTCTCCTCATTGGGTTCTTGCTGCCCTTATTATATCTGATTTACCGCTTTTATTTACTATCGCCGGCCGTTTTTTACAATCCGTAGTTTCACTATAAATAAAATTATAGCTTCCGACAATTAAGGTAACGCATGCTGTGATAAAATGTACTGTGAAAATCAATTTGGCAGGAGGAATAGAAATGGCGGCACCTATGCAGATAAGCCTCGAAGAGATCATCTCAATGCTTCTTCAGCGCGTTGAGTCTCTCTCCGCGAGCGACGAGAACAGCAAAACGAAACAGAACATCATAAACCGGGTCCTTTACAAAAAGGGCATACTCACGGACGATGACATCCTTGAATCCGTGAAGGACGAGTATCGCATGCTCAAGGAGCTGGGCGTGATACAGGCCGAGCCTGACGATGCTATGTATAAGACGATCACCGACGGCATCCTTCAGTGGATCAAGGGCGACGTCGACGGCATAAAACAGTCGATGGCCGATTACGAAAAGAAGCTTCAGGAGTACGCCCGCGAAGAGGCGGCGAAGAAGCCGAAGATCGAAGTGGCCGGCGCGAACGTCCTGAACCAGCTCGATGCGGCGGCGGGTAAGAAGGGCGGCAAGCTCATCATCTAAAATCGGCGTTTATAAGCACGATTTGCGTCATAAAACGGTGGCTCCGAATCCTACGGCAAAGGCATCCGAATGCCGCGGCAATATGGATAATTTGAAAATGTCCCCGCCCTGTGGCGGGGACATTGCCTTATGTCGTGAGTTAGCCCTAGAGCCACTGGTCTCCGGCTCAGAGGCCGGCGCGACAAGGCAGGGGCACACGGCGGCTTTTGCCTCAATATGCTGGACGATAAACCGCAATTTATCTTCTCCCCACTCGAAGCTAAATCGTTATTTACATCTTTTCCTACCCGAAGGAAATCGGCGTTTAGAAGTGCGAGTTGCTAAATGAAACGGGGGCTCCGATACCGGAACCGTATCTTCATACGGTGAGGATTCGGGGCCCCCGTTTTATGACGCAAATCGTGCTTATAAACGCCGATTTATTAGGGCAGCGGCCCATCCCAGAACCGCGGCACCCCGATGGTGTAGCCTACCGTGAAGCCGCCGTCGTCGTCGTATACGAAGACCAGCTTGCCGCTGAAATTGTTCGTCGGGACGGAGAGCGCAAGACCTACCTCCCAGCGGCTGTCTGCGCTGTTCCAGTCGTACATCACCTGCCCATAGTTGCCGAAGAGCTCCATATTGACCCCGCCCCACCACGAACGGGTGAAGACACGCTCTATGCCAAGGTGGAACCAGTAGGCCTGATCTCCGACCAGCGGGTGCTGTCCGAGGCTGTACAGCTCCTCGCGCGTGCCGAGCATCGCCGCGTAGGCAAGGTTGTCGGCGTCTCCCGTTTTGAGGCCGCCGGAGAAGATCACCTTACCTCTCTGGAAGATGGGGACATAGGTGCTGAATTGGGTGTTGGAGACCACGTTATGGTCTATCGGGAACCAGAGGTCGCTCATAACGACCATGCCTCTGGTCGGCAGGATCGGGTCGTCGAGGGTATTGAAATTGAAGGTGAGGTAGGGGCCATTATCCTCAATCGCTTCGTTACCCAGCGAAGTGACACGCTGCGCGCCGTAGCCGATACCAATACGCGCGCGGTCGTTAAGCCGCTTATACCAGGCGGCCTTTGCCGTAAATCTCTCAAACTCGGCGGCGCCGTAGTTATACGGTTCATATTCCTCGCGGCGTCCCGCGAGCACCAGTCCCCACTGGGAGTCCTTTTCGTCCTCCACCGTGAAGTAGCGCATCATCGCGCCCCAGGTTGTGCCGAATCGGTACTCGAGCGAAGTGGAGTCTCCCGCCATCAGAGTGTCGTGTACCACCGCCGAGAGCGATATCCAGCGGTTCCAGTAGAGGTTGCTCGCGTAACCGTCGATGCCGAATTCATATTTAGCGGGCCGCTCGATCTGGAAGATGACGGCGACTGAGCCGCGCGAGATGATCTCTGTGCGTCCGTCGACGGACTTTATGTCGTCGCGCGTGGATATCTGGGCCACGGTGGCCGCCACGAGCCTCATATCAAGGGGTTTGCCGATCCAGTCCTCATACTTCTCGTGGAGCTCTTCCGCGACGCCCTTCGGCACGCCTTCGAAGCGGACTTCGGCGACTACCGGCGGCCCATGCCGCCTGCTGCGCTCCCTCTGGCTGTGATCCCAGGTGTGACATTTTTCTTCGACAAGCTTTTTCAGCTCGGGAACTTTCTCTTCGGCCGCCTCCGCGCCCTTGTCTATTATCTTGTCGTAGCCGCCGGAGGCGAAGGTGCTGAAACTGCTCACGTCGGGGGTGATGACGAGGTCGGCGGCATCGAGATTCTCACGTATCTGCTGCACCATAAGGATGTCAAGCGTCTGTGCCGCGACGTCGAACATCGTGCGGAAGCTCTCGTTCTTTTTTGTGATGTCCTCCGGTGAAAGGTTTACGGCGACGATCGGATGTCCGGGGAATATCTTTTTTGCCTCGAGGACAGGCAGATTGGCCTTCAGGCCGCCGTCGACCAGCAGCATGCCGTTCATCGGCCACGGGTCGAAGATGACAGGTATCGACATCGAGGCGCGCAGCGCCGAAGCGAGGTTACCGTTGCGCAGGACGACGGTGTCTCCATTCCCCAGGTTCGTCGCAACCGCGGCGAAGGGGATGGGAAGGTGGTCGAAGTCCGTCACCGAGACAGTGGATGTGAGCTCGCTGAGAAAAGCGTAGAGGTCCTTCGCGTTAAGGGCTCCGAGGCGGCCCTGCTCGTTTTTGTTTTTATCTATTGTGAGAGAAAAGAGCGAATCCCCTGGGGTGGCGGGCTTATTGTAGCCGTTTATAAGATCGGTCCGGTTGCGTCCCGACATGATCTCCATAAGGTCTACCTTTGAGAGTATCTCGCGCATATCGGCAGGTGTATGGCCTGAGGCGTAGAGGCCGCCCATTATCGAGCCCATACTGGTGCCGATGATGGCGGCGACTGGGATATGTTCACGCTCAAGCACCTCAAATACGCCAAGATGCGAGAGCCCCTTCATCCCTCCGCCGCAGAGCACCAGCACGACGCCCTCTTTGTGCGGGAAACCCCAGCTCTGCATGTGCACCCGCGTTTCGGGGCTGTCCCGCTCAAACTCCGCTCGCTCCGTACTCTCTTTGTCCTGGATGACATCTTTACCGGGCAGGCTGTCGGCTGCCTCCGCCGCGGCGCGGTTTCCCACAATAAAGAATATCAAAATCAGAGATAAAAAGATTTTATTCTTAAAGATTTGCTTCATCATTTGACCACCTCACACAATACCTGAAAAACACGAAAGAGAGACCCTTTCTCAAGATAATTCTACGCTATTTATCTGCCATAAGTCTATCTCTTTACATAAAAATAAATAATGAGTATTTAAAAATCCTAGAGTTCTTTTAACAAGATAACTATATTAAATCGTTGAGTCAAAATCGTTTATGTGAGATGTACCATGAAATATCAATACTTGTGCAAAATGCACAATCAATATGAGATAATGCAATCTTATTTTGTGCCTCCATTCTAATGACATATTCAATATTTTGAAATACATTATTTACACCGTGTTACGTTATAAAAACTAAAGGAGGCAGTTGAAATGAACAGATTTTTCAGAGGTTTAATCGTATTTTCTTTAGTGATTTTGTATCTTGCAGTAATGACAGCTCCCTCAAGTGCGGCCGATAAGGTATATAAGTGGCGTTTGGTGACACATTCCATGGTTGGTACGGAACGTTATCAAACAGTTGTAGATTTTTGCGAAACTGTAAAAAAAGCTTCTGGAGGGCGACTTTTGATTGAACCTTTTGGAGCCGGTGTCTTATTCCCAGTTTACGATTCTTTCGACTCAGTAAAAAATGGGATTGTGCAGGCAGGATTTGTCTGGTCGGGGTACTGGTCAAGTAAGGATCCGACGTTTGCTGTACTTGGGAACCGTCCTGGATGCCCCATTACAGATTTTAGCAATGAAATGTATCTAGAAGAGCAACTTATGCCGATAAAAGAAAAACTATATAAAAAATATGGTGTTACATATTTAGGTACGCTGGACTTTATGCCTCCAGAAATTTTATGTTCAGTCGTCCCCATTAATAAATTGTCGGATTTCAAGGGTAAGAATATTCGTGCTGGTGGAATTGGCGCTCTGTTCTATAAAGCGCTTGGTGCAAATACCGTAAGCATTGCAGCTCCTGAGATATATACTGCTCTCCAGATGAAAACAATTGATGCGGCAGAGTTTTCTGATTGGAAAGAGAACAAGGATATGGGGCTGCACGAAGTCACTAAGTATGTCATAGAGCCATGTCTGCATCTTGGTTCTAACGAAGATAAAGGGTTCATTGTCAATACGAAAGCATGGAACGACCTGCCGCAGGATCTGAAAGACATTGTTCTGGCTGCCAGAGACCACTCAAGATACCGCTCTGCTATTACTAATCCGCCACAGAGTATCATGGCAAAACAGGACTGGATAAATAAAAAGGTTAAAATTATAGTTTTACCTAAAGAAGATGTAGACAAAGCACGTCAAATTGGTGCAAAGGTAATTCTTGATCAGGCTGGTAAGACGGCAGAAGGTAAAGAATTCATAAAAATATATTCAAAGGTACTAAACGAACTTGGTTATAAAGAACAAGCAAAGGCATTAGGGTATAAATAGCCAACATTCGCCACATAGCAATATTGGTAAAGGGGCATACCTTAAGGGATTATGCCCCTTTTATTAAAAGATTACTGTAGGAGAAAGATGATGTTAAAGATTTTTGCTGAAAAAATTAGCAATTTGTCAAGAAACATTGGAAACATTGCCGCTCTTCTTATTCTGCCCTTAATTATATTGATAGTTTATGCTACGTCAAAACGCTATTTCTTTGACAGTATGCCTTCATGGGGGTACGAAGTTCCGATATTTATCTACGGGATATTCTTCCTCATGGGAGGTATTTTGTGTCAGCTAAAAGGCAAACACGTAAATGTCGACATCCTTCCTAAATATGTATCGCCAAAATGGCAGAGAAGATTGAGTGTAATATCAAATGTGATGATAGCTATTGCCTGTTTTACTGTGGCCTATTATGCAAGTAAATGGGCATATGAATCAACTCTAATTAATGAGCGATCTGTCCATCAAACAGACTTTAACCCAACTGTGTGGTGGTTTAAATGGTTTGTTCCCGTTTCGTTTCTATTGATAGCTTTACAATCTATAGCAAACATAATTTTACCACCACCCGATTCGGATGACTTGAAACCTTTAAAGGAGGATAAATAATTATGGTTTTTGACTATACTCCTCTTTATATGTTCATCTTGCTGATGCTGGCTCTTGCATTCGGTATTCCTATTTCGTTTTCTCTCCTAATTGTCGCACTGTTGTTTGGTACTGCCTTGTGGGGTGCGGGAGGAATAAGCCTGGCGATATCCGCAGTGTGGGGAACTATGAACAACTTCACACTTATCGCTATCCCTCTTTTTATTTTTATGGCATTGGTTCTACAAAAGGCACGGGTAGTGGAAGATCTTTATGACGCGTTTTACAAGTGGTCGGGACCTCTGCGCGGAGGTTTAGCTGTTGCGACTATACTTGTCGGAGCCATGCTAGGTGCGATTTCCGGTGTTGTTGCGGCAGGGGTTATCGGCCTTGGGCTGATTGGACTGCCACAGATGACAAAACATGGATATGACAGAAAAATAGGAATTGGCTCGGTCATGGCTGGGGGAACCTTAGGACAACTGATTCCTCCTAGCACAAACATGGTTGTCTATGGTGCGGTGACAGGAGTTTCTATTGGTGGACTTTTCGCGGGAGGCATAACCTGTGGGCTACTTTTAGCGTTTATCTATTCACTGTATATTCTATTGAGAAGTTATTTTAATAAGAGCCTATGTCCATCCCTTCCCTTGAATGAACGTGCTACAACAAGAGAGAAAGTTGAGGCCCTGCGTAATGTATTCCTGCCAAGCATGCTTATAATTATCGTACTTGGGTCAATATTGACAGGTATTGCGACTCCAACCGAAGCAGCCTCTTTCGGTGCTGGTGGTGCTGTTCTGCTTGTAGCTTTAAATAGAAAGCTCACAAAAGCGCTTGTTTTGGAAGCGTCTGTGGAAACATTGGAGATTACTGCGATGGTCTGCTGGATCATCATTGGTGCTTCCGCATTTGGCTCAATATTTTCTGGAATAGGTGGCAATGTCCTCATTAGCAATATTGCCATGAGTCTGCCAGGAGGTTCATGGGCGATACTGGCGGTAGCGTTACTATTTATTTTTATTTTAGGAATGTTTCTTGAACCAGCGGCAATGATAATGCTTGCCGCCCCTATCGTTTCTCCTTTAATCGCTAAAGCTGGGTTCAACCCTCTGTGGTGGGGACTCATCTTCATGGTCCTTTTACAAGTGGCTTACCTTTCTCCGCCTTTTGGTTTTACCCTGTTTTACATGAAGGGAGCTGCTCCTAAGGATGTCGCTATCGAAGAGATATATTCTGCCGCAATACCGTTCATAATTCTACAGATAATAGGGCTGGCTATTATAATCGCATTTCCACAAATTGCATTATGGCTTCCACAGCTGATGCAGAATTAAAAGAAACAGGAGGTACGAAACATGAGAATATCATTCATTGGCGCGGGTCATATTACAGAGCTTCTGATAAACCATCTTGTCTCCGACGTAATGTTCGAGGCGGATGATCTGACGATTTCAGACCCCGACGGAAATAGATGCGCGGAGCTGAAGCGGAGGTTTGGCGTCTCCGTGGCGGCGGACAACTGTGAGGCTGTTTCACGGTCGGATTTTACCTTCGTATGCGTACAGCCGCATATCGTTCGCAAGGTTATCGATGAACTGAAAGATACCTGCCTGCGCGGCCGTATTTTGATATCGGTCAGTGCGGGAATCTCAACAGGCCTCTACCGGAGTGAGCTTCCCGATGCCGTCGTCGCGCGGATACTCCCCAATCCTCCCAGTGGGATCGGGGAGGGGGCGATACCAGTGACGATCAGCGGGAATGCGGACGGGGAGCAGGTCGAAAGTATCATGAAGCTGGTCGGCCTGTTTGGAAAATCTTTTATCGTCCCGGAGGACAAGATAGACATCTTCACCTCACTGACAAGCCCCGCCCCCGTGCTGACCTTTTTTGAGACGATGATAGACGCCTCGGTCCTCTGCGGCCTTGACCGCGAAACTTCGTCGGCGATGGTCTTTCAGACGGTAATGGGCTGTCTAAAGATGTGGGAGAAGAACGGCTTCAATTTAAACGAGCTGATCGTAAAATCGTGCACGCCGGCGGGTACCTCGGTGGAGAGCCTGCGCGTTATGGACCAGATGAATTTCCGCGCCGCCGTTAAGGAGTCTTACCGCGCCGCGTGGGAGAGGTCCAAGGGATTTAATAAAGAAAATTAACGGCGGCTGAAGATACGCCGCGCGAAGGCCGCCGGGAAACCGCCGGGATCATTTTGGAGGGTGTTTATGCGGAAAGAGCGGGAAAACAGGCGAAAGAGGCTCACAATAGGTATCGACGTCGGCGGTACCAACACAGACGGGGTGCTTTACGATACGGAGGAGCGCCGTATCATATCCTCAGAGAAAATTCCAACCAACCACGCGGATTATCGGGATTCGATCGAAGCCGCTTTGGGCAGGCTGCTTCGTACCGCTGACTCCGAGGAGATAATCTCGCTCAACATTTCCACAACGCTTTCGACCAACGCCCTGCTCGAGGGCAAGGGCGCCCCAGTGGCGCTGGTGCTGATCGGCTATGAGGATTTTCCCCATATAAAGGATGAGATACTGCGGACCGTCTCGCCGGCGGCGCTGCTCTCCGTCCGCGGCGGCCATAACGGCTGGGGCAAGGAGCGCGAGCCGCTTGACCGCGAGGCGCTGACGCGTTTCGCCAGGGAAGAGGCGGGCGGCTATTTCGCCGTCTCGTCGCTCTATTCTCCGCGCAACCCCCTGCATGAGATGGAGGCCGCCGGAATTATCAGGGCCGCCGGCTGCGCTGGGATCACCTGCGGCCACGAGATGGCCCGCTCAAAGCTGAACTCTGTGAAGCGTACCGTGACGGCCTTTCTGAATTCTTCCCTGATGGAGGTTACGGAGCGCCTTATCCAAGGCGTTGAGTTTTGCGCGGCCTCGCATGGCCTCCGCTGCCCCGTGATGTTCCTGCGCAGCGACAGCTCGCTCGTCTGCGGACAATGGTGCGCGCGCTTCCCGCTGGAGACGGTATTCTCCGGCCCCGCGGCGAGCATGCGCGGCGCGATGCTGCTCGGCGGCGTGCGCGATGAGGACGCTGTCGTCGCCGACATGGGCGGCACCTCTACGGACATCGGCGTCGTGAAAGGGGGAAAGGCCGTCTATTCAAAGGAGGGCGCCTCGATCGGGAGTTACCGTACGATGATCCCCTCGCTTGAGATACATTCGATCGCCCTTGGCGGCGACAGCGCGGTGAAACTTGGCAAAGGAGGAGAGCTCACCGTCGGCCCCGAGAGGGTGCGTCCCTACTGCCGTACCTCCGAGGGAGAGGAATGCGGCTATACGCCGAGCGACGCGCTCTCCGCCCTTGGCGCGGCGGCGATCGGCAGCTGCGGCAGGAGCCTCCGCGCCTCAAATGAATATGGCGGCAGACTGGGCGTCTCGGCGGTGGAGTTCGCGCGTCTTGTGCGCGGCGAAGTGTCGAAGCGGCTGTCGGAGGCGCTTCACGGGAGCGGCGAAGAGTCTCGGCGTATCTGCGTCGGCGCGCCAGTCGCCTCTTTTGCCTGTGGCGGGGACTGCTCGGTGCCGGAAGAGGCGGCGATCGCGAGCGCCGTAGGCGCGGCCTCCAGCTCGCTCTCGCTGTCCTGCACCGTATCCATCCTGCACAGCTTCTTTGACGGGAACTTTTACGCCTTTCTTCCCGCCGGTCAGATAAGAGGAACGGATTTTGAGTCCGTTTATTCAAGGTCCCGCGCGGCTCTCGAGAAATATCTGATAGAGCAGGCGGCGCAGATGGGCTTTCTGGAGGCCGCCGCCGAGATCAGCGAGGAACGCGAATATATTGGGAAAGAGAGATCCCTTCTGTCGCTTGCGTCAGTTGCTCTGAACGGCAAGGCCATTGTGCATGGTGCATAAATAAGTGGCGTATAATTTGTCTGATTTCTTCAAAAAGTTCATCTAATTATTTATTATGCACAAAAATTAAATCTTATGGAGTCAATCTTTCATCGGCTCTTTACGATGACGCCATTTCTAAATTCATATAAAGTATGGGCCATAAGCTGCAGGGTCTATACAATTTGGAGGCATTGATAATGATAATTTCATTGAAAGAACGTATCGCCAACATATTGAAGGAGACGCCGCTTCCAAAGGCGCGGGACGTCATGGACGAATCGCGCAGGCTTGCCTCTGAGATAACTATAGGCCGCACAAAATTTATGGATAAATATGACGTTTCGTCAGAGCTCGAATATAAGCGCCGCTGTATCAAAGAGGGGCGGATCATGTACCATGCCCACATCGGCATGAACACTTGGAAGGAGACGGCCAAGGCGCTTGACGGAGTCTATAACTTCGCGCAGGATAACGGTTTTATACTCGACCGCGCCGGTATCTGCCTTGACCGCCGCATGTCTCTGCCGCCGGAGATGAGAAAGTCGGCGCCGCAGGAGAGCGGCCCATATCTTGAAAACGACGACGACTGGCGCGAGGTGGGGCAGGCCGCGCCAATCCAGCCGCACATGGGGGACTTCATCATCGGTTTCCCCGCCTCGACGGTAAACGCTATGGCGGCGCTGCGCGCCGGCGTGACAACGGTGGGTAATCTTTCGCAGTTTTTCGCCCACGAGGCGCCGATGTGGAAGCGCACGGACATCACTACGGTCGAGACCGTCAAGGCGATAGGCATTATGGGGGCGCTGAGAGATAAGGGGGCGCTGATGCACTCCTACCTCGACGACGGCTTCGGAGCCCTCTTCCTTGACTGCGCGACAAGCGCGGCCTGGGCCTACCTTGAAAGATACATCGTCGAAGAGCTTCTCGGAGCTAAGCTGGCCCACTGCGTGGGCGGCCTCGTTTCGGACCCCGTAAAGCGCTCGGGCTGGGTCTTTGCGCTTGATGAGATACACGACCATGACTGCATCGGTTCGATGTTCTACGGAGATACGATATCCTCGGACCGCGATCCGGAAAAGAACCGTTCGCTGACCGCCGAATATCTGCTGTGGGACATCATGGCGCAGCTGGAATGTCCTACCGGGCACGGACTGATGCCCGTTCCCTTCACCGAGGCGCTGCGCGCCCCCTCGCTGGAGGAGATCTGCGAGGTCCAGCTCTGGACCCGTGAGATAGAACGTATCGCGCGCCGCATGCACCCGCACTTTGACTTCACGGCGAGCAAAAAATTTGCCTCATCTATCTGCACGAAGGGAAAGGCCATCTTCCACAGCGCACTGGATTTCTTCGCGGACTGCGGCGTCGATACAAGAGACGCCGTCCAGATGCTCTATATATTGAAGTGTATCGGCCCGCGCGCCTTTGAGGACGAACTAAATCCCGGAGCGCGGAGTAAAACGGCGGCGGAGGATAACCCGCCGATCCCCAACGATATCTTTACCATGACGCTGGCGCAGGTCGATATCTGGCGTCCGCGCTACGAGAGCGGCGAGGCGCGCGAAAAACTCTCCGGCATAAAGGTGCTGCTGGCCTCGACTGACGTACACGAACACGGACTGCTGCTCATAGACCGCCTGCTATCGGCGGCGGGGGCACTGGTGGACAACATCGGCGCTGAACGCAACCCCGACGAGGTGGTCTCGGAGGCGGCGAAGCGCGGTTCGGAGATGGTCTTCATCAGCACGCACAACGGCATGGCCCTGGAGTACGCCCGCAATCTGCTCGACGAGATGGAAGAAGAGGACTATAAAGTCCCCGTCTGCATGGGCGGCGTGCTCAACCAGAACACGGCGGAGGGAACGACGCCGGCAGAGGTGAGTGGGGAGCTTGAGGAGATGGGGATAGCCGTGGTGACCGACCTGTGGCTGCTGCCGGAGCGCGCCGCCGCCGCGAAAGAACATTTTTGCCGATAAAGGCCTTGGGCTTTGTAATTATATACATATAAAAGGGGAGATTTATCATGCTACACAAGGGTTTTTTCAGGTTTTTCGCTTCATCGTTCGCGGCGGCCGCGCTGATGCTGCTGCTTTGCTGCGCGCAGAGCGCGCAGGCCGCGCCGGTCATCCTTAAGTTTGCCGGACAAAATCCACCTGACCACTACGCGACGACGTCGATGAACGAGATCGCGAAGGCGGTCGAAAAAAAGACTGACGGACGTATCCAGATCAAGGTATACCCCGCCAACCAGCTCGGCGATTATTCCCTCGTCTATGAAGAGCTCATCCGCGGCACCGTCGAGATGGCGGCCATCTCCTTCCCGAGCCAGTTCGACAGCAGGATGGACCTCATCTACGTACAGGGCTACACCAGCAGCTACGAACAGGTCGCGAAGGTCTATGACCCAAACGGCTGGTTCTTCAAAAAGATGGATGAATTCAACAAGGCCCTCGGCGTCAAGCTCCTTGGCATGTATCTTGAGGGCATGGTCGGCATCGGCACCGTGAAAGAGATGAGAGACCCGCTCAACCCGAAGGTCGATCATGGCGTACTGCTTCGCATACCGAACATGGATGTCTTTAAGACGGCCCTTGAAGGCGCGAAATACCGCACGATCTCCATCCCCTTTGCCGATGTCTATCAGTCGATGCAGACGGGCGTATGCGACGGAGACACCGGCTACTCGATCGTGGCGGCCTACACGGCGCTCGGCGACGTCATCAAGAACTGGTACAACCTGAATAAAAACACGGAATGCCTTGGGATCATGATCAGCGCCAAGGTCTGGGACAAACTCTCCGACGGCGATAAAAAGATCCTTCAGGAAGAGGTCAACAAGCAGGCTGCGCTTTCAATAAAGAACGCGGAGGCCAATGACAAAAAATATCTCGACCTGATGAGGAAAAAGGGTATCAAGGTCCATACCTACACTACGGAACAGCTCCGTCCGCTCATGGAGGCCTTTGCGGCGACCTGGGGCCAGCTTGACAGCACAAAGGGCAAAGGACTGATGGACGAGTTCCGCACGGAGATGAAAAATATACTGAACAGCACCAAACAATAAAGACATCCGCGGCGGCGCACTCTGAAGGCGGAGGCACCGCGTAAAACAAGATATGCCGTTTCAACCCCAACAGAAGAAGAGGGCCGTGTATGAGCACGGCCCTCTTCTTTTAACCGTATATATTTATCCGTGAGTCAGCGGCTGCCGCCGCGGTTTCCGAGCTCCCTCATGTAAAGCGCGAGATAGAAGGCGGTCACCTGCTTGAAATCCTGCATCGAGATGCCGAGGCGCTCCTCTACCTTTTGCAGGCGGTAAGAGAGGGTGTTTCTGTGCAGGTGGAGCCTTTCGGCGGCCTGCTGCTTACTGAAAAATGTTTCACAGTAGACTTTGAATGTCTCCAGCAGGTCGTGCGCGTCGCCGTCGCTGCCGAGCGCTGCGAGCTTCTTCTCAATAAAGCGCAGAGATACGTGCGGTTTTACCGAGATCAGCATCTCCTCCAGCAGCAGCCTGTTGAAGGTATAGGCGCCGGGGGGCAGCGACAGCTTTTCGGCGATCCCGGCGACGTCCCAGGCGTTTCGGTAGGCGTTCGGCAGCTCGAAAAGATTGCGCGCGGGGTGCCCCACGCCGATGATCGTCTCCAAGGAGGCCTCTTTCAGCCTGTTGTATATCTCCTCGGCGGCCTCGCCCGATCTCTCGACATCCTCGTCCAGACGCTTCTCATCGGAGATGTCGCAGGGGCGTATCACGACAAAGCGATCACGTGCCACGCTTGCAATGATCGTCTGGGGATCGGGGAAGATCTCCCGCAGCAGCACAATGACGCGCCCATGCATCGAGGAATAATCTATCTCGTCCTCTATCGGGTCGGAATAGTTCTCGTAGGATATCTTCACCGGGTTCTTTTCAAGTCCCAGGCCGCGAAAATTCGAGAAAAAGACGGCGATCACGCCGCGCGGTCTGTCAAGCTCGATCCCGAACTGTTCTGCGCGCTTTGTCAGCGACGTGTGGTCGTCGCTGCTCGGGTCGAAGAGGCTGATTTCGCGGACGAGATCGTTTATCTTCTTCTGCGGTGAGCTCATGGTGGGGGAGAGTATCTTTTCGCGCAGCATGCTCTCTATCTGATTCTTCACCAGCATCGAGAACTGCAGCACGATCTCCGGCTCCCCCGCGATCGCGAAGGTGCCGATGACGCGTCCGTTATAGAAGAGCGGCACCGTGGAGCCCGGATACCATACGCCGAGCTTCTTCGCCGCCTCCGCGTCGTCAAAGCTCATCTTCTTATACTTTATGCAGGGGATGGAGGGCGGATGAAAGTCTCCGATCCTCTCCTTTGCGGGAGAGCCGATAATGATCCCGTTGATATCCGTGATGATGATACTGCGGCCCATCATCGAACTGAGATATTCCGAAATTTCCTGCGCATATTTTGATAGCATCATCTTACTCCTGTACTCGGGCTAACCGGATATCCGCCGGATGCGGTGCGGATACTCCGTAACATTATCCTGACTGTCTGTCTGCGCATACTGACGGTATTTACTCCCTATCCTCCCTGCGGAAGGGTACCCCCAGCGCCGCCGGCGCGCCCAGCAGCCGGCCCTTGCCGGCCTTAACAGAGACGGCGGTTAATACGATTATAGTCATAATATATGGCAGCGTCATAAGCAAAGAGGTGGAGATTGTGGAGCCCATCGCCTGCAGCCGCAGCTGCAAAGCTTCAACGCCGCCGAAAAGGTAGGCTCCGAGCGCCGCGCGCGCGGGATTCCAGAGCCCGAAGATTACGAGGGCCACCGCGATCCAGCCGCGTCCGGCGGTCATCCCCTCGATCCACATCTGCGCGTAAACGACGGAAAGATAGCCGCCGCCCACTCCTGCCAGGCCGCCGCCAAGGATGCAGTAAAAATAACGTATCCTCGTGACTGGAAGCCCCATCGCGTCCGCCGCGCGCGGGTTCTCTCCCACGGCGCGCAGGTTGAGCCCAGGGCGCGTAAAGAAGATGAACCAGCAGAGGAGTATCACGAGGAGGTACGAGAGATAGACCATCGCGTTATGCTGAAAAAATATCGGTCCGATAAAGGGGATATCGGCGAGCAGCGGCAGATTCATCTGCTTCATCCCCTGTATCGTCTGGCCGATCGCCGTGCGTCCCATCAGCGCGGAGAGGCCGTAACCGGTGAGCACCATCGCGAGGCCGCTCACGACCTGGTTGCACATCAGCGTTATACAGAGGAAGGCGTGTATCAGCGTTATCGCGCAGCCCGCTGCGAAGGAGGCGGCGATGCCGAGCCAGGGATTGCCCGTCGTCATCGTCACGGCAAAACCGGCGTAAGCGCCGACCAGCATAATGCCCTCAAGGCCGAGATTCATCACGCCTGCTCTCTCGGAAATTACCTCTCCGAGAGAGGCGTATAGCACCGGGGTTCCGCTTCTTACCGCAGCCGCGAGCACCACTGTGAGAAATTCCATTACGCTTCCTCCCCGCCGCCGGAGGCGGCCTTTTCTCTTTCAACATGTACCACAGATATCTTAAAACGGGACAGGGTCTCCGCGGCGAGTACGGAAAACAATATCAGCCCCTGCAAAATCTGGAGGCTCGCCAGCGGCAGCCCCATTACCACCTGCAGCGTGTCGCCGCCGACAAGCAGTATGCCCATGAGAAAGGCGACGAGCGGAACATATATCGGAGAGAGGCGCGCGAGCCAGGCGACGAGAATGCCGGTATAGCCGTAGCCCATCGAGAAGCCGCGGCTCATGCGTCCGTATAGGCCCGCCATCTCGCTCATTCCCGCGAGCCCCGCCACCGCGCCGCCGATGAAGGTGACCAGGAGAATATTCTTTGAGATATCGATACCGGCGTAGCGTGCCGCGCGCGGGTTCTCGCCGATCACCGAGATCTCGTAGCCCCACTTGCTGCGCTTCAATATAATTTGAAAGACGACCGCGATCGCCAGCGCGATGAAGATGCCGCCGTGGATGCGCGTATTGCCGAAGACCCAGAGGCGCGCCGCGTCGGGGAAATTGGGTGTGAAGGGAAAGCCCATGCTCATCGGGTCCTTCCACGGTCCGTATATGAAATATTCGCTGAGATTTATACCGATATAATTGAGCATCAGCGTCGTAATCGTCTCGTTGACGTTCCAGCGCGCCTTCAGAACACCGGCGAGCATGCACCACAGGCCGCCCGCGGCGGCTCCCGCAGCGAACATCATTACGAACATTACAACCCAGTTGTCTACGGGGAAATAGCGCACGACGGCGACGGTGGCGATCGCTCCGAGGCAGAGCTGCCCCTCGCCGCCAATGTTCCAGACGAGCATCTTGTAACAGATCAGGCCGCCAAGCGCCGTCAGCGTCAGCGGTATCGCCTTGGTGACGATCTCGCTGATTCCGTAGCTGCTTCCGAGTGCTCCTTTAAGCACCTCATGATAGGCTTTCAATGGATTCACTCCAAGGAAGGCAAAGAGCACGCCGCCGGCCAGGAGTCCGAAAATGACCGCCGCGACGGGAATGAGGACGTTTACCCAGGGGGGATTGTAAAGGCGGGGTTCAAACTTCAGTCGAATCATCACAAAGCCTCCAGATCACGGATATACAACTGATGATTATAGCATTTTACATCTCAAATCGGCTAAAATCGGCGCGAATAAGCACCGTATGCGTCATAAGCCGGCCCCTGAGTGTCCTCGCCGTATGAACAATACGGCTCCGGTACTCAGAGACCGGCTTATTTATCCTACGGCACTTCTTCGCGCCGATTTTACTGTTGTTATGCGAAATTTGATTTTAATGTTACATGAAGGCATTAAGTTGCCTCTGTTTTGTCATGCAGGGTTTGACCCTGCATGATAAAACAGAGCTAAATCCATATTTATCTCTTTTCCCAACCCGAAGGAAATCGGCGTTTAGAAGTGCGAGTTGCTAAATGAAACGGGGGCTCCGATACCGGAACCGTATCTTCATACGGTGAGGATTCGGGGCCCCCGTTTTATGACGCAAATCGTGCTTATAAACGCCGATTTATTGGTGACGATAAAGAAGAACAGAACACTTAGCCTGGTTGACGACCTTCAGCGCGGTGCTGCCGAGGATCATGCGTTCCAGCGTCGTGTAGCCCTTGTTTCCAATTACGATGATGCTATAGCCGTCGCTGTCGGCTACGCGGATGATTTCGCTTCCGGGGTTGTCCGCCACGTTCACGCTGACGCCGCATTTATGCCCGTCGGGCAGCGCGCCGTATTTTTCTTTGATCTCATCGACCAGCGTATTGATCTCTTTGGCCGCCGCCGCTTTGACCTTTTCTTCTGTGCTGCGGGCTTCGGGGGTGATGTAAAAGTGCATGTTGTAGCCCTCGAGCGGCGTAGCCATCGCGGGGACTATGTGGAGAAAGGTGACGTCCGCTCCCAGCTGCTGCGCGTAACGGTAGCCGTTGAAGGCCGCCTCGCGTCCGACGGGGCTAAAATCCACTGCGATCAACATTTTCATAATAGTTGTTCCCTCCTCTGTCTTATTTTTGCATTTCTATTATAATCTCTAGTTGTACGTTGTACAGATTAATCAATATTATCAATAAAATTGACGGAGGCTTGGTCAGTTGAAATACATATTTGATGTTGCATTTCTTCCCTCTGAAGTTTTTAAGGATCATGATGTACGGATAGTGGTGGATCTCCTGCGCGCGACCACCCAGATCACCACCTTTTTCGACGGCGGCGGCAGCGTGCTCGTCCCGCTGAAGGAGGTTGAGGCGGCCTTTGAGATGAAGGAGCGGCTCGGCAAAGACTGGAAGATCATGGGAGAGCGCGGCGGTCTGCCCGCGCCGGGCTTCGATTTCGGCAATTCGCCGCTGGAGCTGCTGGAGGCCGGTGTGCCGGAGTTTGCGATCATTACCACCTCGAACGGTACGCGCGCGCTGATGCGCGCCGCCGAGGGCTGCGGGCGCGTGCTCGCCGGCTGCGCGCGCAACGCGGAGGCGGTCTGCTGGGACGCCCTCTGTTCGGGAAATAATGTCGGGATAATCTGCGCCGGGCGCAACGGCGAGTTTTCGCTCGAGGATACGGTCTGCGCAGGGATGCTGGTAGAGAAACTGCTGGCCCTCGCCCCCGCGAACGGCGCGGAAGAGATGGAGCTCACCGACGGCGCGATGTCGGCGATGGCGCTCTGGCACCATTTCGGCCCTGATATCACAGTGGTCTGTCAGGAGTCGACGCACGGGAAGATTCTCTCTGGGCTTGGCTTTGACAACGACCTGTTTTTCTGCGGCGAGGTCGACTCAAGCTCTACGGTGCCGGTATTAAAGGATGTCGACGGCGTGCCCGCGCTGGTCGGCAGATAGGAGAGGATATGATGGATGACATTATGACGCGTCCGTTCAATTTCCGTATGCCGCGCGAGGTCATCTTCGAGGCCGGCTGTTCCGCGCTGGCCGCCTCGAAGGCGGCGGCCTTAGGAGCGAAGCGGCCCGTCTTTGTGACCGGACGCAGCATGGCGGAGAGCTCGGAGCTGGCCCGGCTGCTTGACGGGGCGAAGGCCGCGGGCATGGAACCGCTGCACTGGCGCGAGGTGGAGCCGGAGCCGCCCGCCGCTCTCCTTTACAGGGCTGCGGCGGATATTCGTGACTTTGGCGGGGACTGTCTCATCGCCTTCGGCGGCGGCAGTTCAATGGATTTTGCCAAAATGGCGGCGGTGCTTGCGAAGTATCCCGCGATAAGGGTGGACGAGATGGTCGGTTCGGAGCGGGTGCCAGCTCGCGGCCTGCCGACGGTGATGATTCCGACGACGGCGGGCAGCGGTTCGGAGGTCTCGGCGGTCGCCGTATTCTCTTTCCCGGAGGATAAGATGAAAAAGGGCGTTGCGAGCGGCAATATGGTCGCCGACGCCGCGCTCGTCGATCCGCTGCTGACTCTCGGCCTGCCGGCCCATATCACCGCCGCCGCGGGGATGGACGCGCTGGTGCACGCCGTTGAGTCGTATCTTTCGCTGGGCACGAACCGGCTGACGCAGGATCTGGCCCTCGCCGCGATAAGGAAGATCGTTCCCAATCTCGCCCTCTGCGTGCGCGAGCCAGGCAATATCGGGGCGCGCACCGCGCAGGCCTACGGCAGCCTCACGGCGGGAATGGCCTTTGCGATGTCCGGCACCGCCGGCGTTCACGCGATGGCCTATCCGCTCGGCGGCGAGTTCCATGTGCCGCACGGCGAAGCTAACACGGCGATGCTGCGCTGGGTGATGGAGTATAACCTTGAGGGCTGCTCGGAGAAGTTTGTGCCGATCGCGGAGGCGATGGGGATAAGGACGGAGGGCATGAGCCCGGAGCGCGCCGCCTCGGCGGCTCTTGACGCGATGATCGCGCTCGGTGAGGAATGCGGCGTAAAGACGCGCCTGCGCGACTTCGGCATCCCCAAGGAGGCCTGTTCCCGGATGGCCCCCGCGGCGATGAAGGAGAAGCGGCTTATCGGCAACAATCCACGAAAGCTGACGGAAGAGGCGGTAAGGAAGATATACGAACGAGCCTGGTGATGGAGCGAATATAAAAGCATATAAATAATGCAGTCTTTTGATTGTACCTACCAATCAAAAGACTGCATTATCGATGTTATTTACAGAAAAATTATATTTTATAATTCTTCAATAAGTGTACTTAACTTAAAGTTCATTCCTCTAATTTTTAATTCTGACATAAGGAAGGAATCAAAATTTTTATTTTCAATAAGCAACTCTGGAGTAAAGAACCCCTTTTCAGAAATAATTCCATTAGCTATGGCCCTAGCTGCGGTTGCGCATGGAAATGCGGTAGTTCTGGCCATAGAATGCAGATTATTTTTTTCGTCAAACTTATCAATCATATCCCAAGTATAAGTTACATATTTCCCTTCTCTAGGACCTTTTGCGACAATTCTCATTATAGTGAGATCTCTGTCACCATTTTCCGGACGTAGTTTCCATATAGGACGCAATAGTTCGGCAGTTACATTAAAAGGTACAATTTCCATGCCATCGACCCTAATTGGCTCTGTGCCAAAGCACCCTGCTGCTTTTAATACATTTATGGTGTCTACATATCCCGGCCAGCGCATAGTTTTTTCTGCTATATAGTTGCCTTTTATATTATCCGCGGCAGAACAAAGGCCATCGGTAAAGAATGCTTCAAGTTTACCAATTCCCGGTATATAGACATCTTCGATGCCGCTAAGAGCTGGTGCTGTTGTGAGTTGTCCATCTTTTATATATCTTGCTGGACGGCAATATTCCCTCATTGTGTCTTCAAGGCAGAATACGATCCTGTAATTGAACGGAGGGTCTAGCTTGTCTGGTATTCCTGTCACATAGATACATCCAAAATCAAGTTCTTCCAGCATTTCTGCACCTTTTGCTAAAAGATAGTTTGACATCCCAGGAGCAATTCCAATATCGCAGACACCAGTACATCCACGTTTTTTTGCAAGAGTGTCTAATCCTTCGCTTAACCTATAGCCGGAGGGGCTTACATAATTTTTCCCTATATCGATTATTTGAGTATGCAGCTGTTTTAAGAACGGTTGAGGCACAAGGCCGCAGACAACATCCATATCTTTTGCGATCTCAAAAAGACTGTCAGCGTCTGTGACAGACTTTCTGATTTTTTTTATATTAGGATTGTCTATAGATGCCAGTGAAGATTCTGACGGATCCATAACTGTTACATCAAAATCCTGGGAAAGATCGAGCGCTATTGTTTTACCGACTAAGCCGCATCCCGCAACCAATACTTTTTTCATTTTTCTTATCTCCTTATTAGTCAATTTTTACTGAATCGTATAGTTCTTTACCATATAATTTCTTTGGCCCTTCAAAATCATTCAGCACAGAAAGGAATTTCTTAGTTAGGAAGATTATGACAAAAAGATTGATGAAAGTTGGTATGGCGGACGAGATATCAACAACCAGCCAAGCATATTTTGTTTGCACACCGAATATAACTATCAAGATTGTCATTATCAACCCATAAAGTGGCTGCGTACATTGCTGAGCTTTTGCTAAAAAATTACATGCTTTTGGATAATCTCTAAAAACATGCTTGATGAGCATTTGGTGATAACAAAACCATCCGGTTTGTGTTGTCCAGCAAAAAAGGAATAGGGCTATCGCGATGAAATATTTTGCAAAACCACCCAGTCCATGCTGGAAACTTCTCATTGTCAATGTAACACCAGCAGCTCCAGAGGCCCATTCGCCCGATACTAGAATGACAAGGGCGGTTATAGTACACACGACCATTGTGTCTATGAAAACTTCCATCATTCCCCACATGCCTTGCTCAATGGGATGCTTATTCCTTGCAGAGGCATGCACCATAGGACTTGTTCCCCAGCCAGCTTCATTGCTGAATAATCCTCTGGCAATACCTGTGCGTACCGTAATCATGAACGTCGCTCCGGCAAAACCTCCCACAGCAGCTGTTGGGGTGAATGCATTACGGAAAATCAATGTTATGACCTCTGGTAATCTTTCATAATTAACAACAATGATCCATAAACCCAAAATCAAATATGTCAAGGACATAAATGGCATCATAAGGGATGCAAATTTTGCAACGCGGCTTAATCCTCCGTATATTACTACCCAGCAGGCTATTGCATATATGACGCCTCCCCATATCCTATCGACACCTATAAGTTCATACATCGATTCTGACACAGAAAAATTTTCAGGGCTTAGGAACATTTGCAACAATATACCTACACTAAAAACGATAGCAATAATTTTCCAGGGAAACCCTTTGCTTCCTAACCCCTTCTCCATATAGAACGTTGGACCGCCGATAAATTTTCCTTCGTTATTTTTCTCTCGAAAATATACGGCTAGTGTGACTTCGACCATCTTTGTCATCATTCCAACAAGCGCCGTTGCCCAAAGCCAGAATACTACCCCTGGTCCACCTAATGCGATTGCTCCAGCCACACCGCCAATATTTCCTGCACCGATAGAACCAGCAATAGCTACACTAGCTGCCTCATAAGAGGATATATTATTGCCACTGTCATTATCGTTGCTATCTTTTGTAAAAAAACAGTGTTTAAATGCTTTAAAAAAATTCCTTATTTGCCAGCAACGCGTTAATACAGAAAAATATACCCCGGTACCAAGTAAAAGAACCAGTAACGGCGGCCCCCACAGAAAAGAAACGATGGAATTGAGTAAGTTATCTACCACTTTACACACCTCCTATAATTTTGTACTTGATGAAAAACCATATTACCCTCCTTTTTATAAAAATGCTTTAATGTATTTATTTATGTGTTATTATATAAAACAACATGGATTTGTCAATAAATATTTTTTGTTTTTTAAAATACAGATACATTAATGGGGGAAAATAAAATTGAAAAAATCTATTCAAGGTATCTTTCTAGCTTTATCTGCCGCAATCGGGTGGGGAATGATAAGCCCAATCGCAAAAATATTGTCAAGCATGGGGATAAATTTAATGACGGTGATGATATTCCGCTCTATTTTTACGATTTTTGTCGTTGGCCAATATATTATTTTTGTAAAAAAAGAAAAACCATTTTATTGCTTGAAAAAAGACATATTTATCTTTTATGTTATCTCAGGGATACTTTCTGTTGCGTTTGCTGGAGGAGGCTTTCTAATGTCATTGGCGTATCTCACAGTTCCAGAAGCCCTCGTTATACATTACACGTTCCCGTTATTTACAATTTTAGGTTCTTATTTTATTACGCGCGAATCTCCAACCTGCCTACAGGTAGTTGCAGGAGTTTTGATAATCGTTGGAGTTTATATCGGAATGGGGGGAACGCAAAATAACGGCCTATCCATCACCGGGATCATTTGGGGCATAGTTTCAGTTATTGGGATGAGCGGACAGTCTTTAGTTGTACGGCGCTTTTCGCTAAATCATCAATTAGACGAATATAACTTACTCTTTTATTCTAATTTCACAGGTGTGATCGTTTTAATTTTATTTAAAACAATGTACTTTGGATGGTGCGATTTAAAAATCATATCGTACTTTTCGTTATTTTTAATGACCTTTCAAGCGCTTATCTCCAGCGTTCTGGCGTATGGAGCGTTCTTCATCGCATTGAAGTATATCTCTGCGGTGATGGTCAGCCTATTCTGTGCATTTGAAATCGTTGTCGGTATATTGTTAACGGCTATTATTTTAAAAATAATCCCTACTTATCCTGAGATTATTGGAAGTCTAATAATAATTTGTGCAATTTCATGTATTTCAATTACATCAAAAAAATGAGCAGCTATTTTTTAAAATGAAAAGAATATGTATGAAGTATATGCTCCTCCATAAGTTTACGGGCTTCTTTCGGTTGTCTGCTTTTTATCGCTTTTGCAATTTCCGCATGATACTCCGGGGTTTTATATGTGGTAACTAATTCTTTTTCATTAAGATCGTTAGGGAGATAGAAGCCGTTAAGGTACGATATGTAAAGATAACAATGCCAATAGATTTGTTTTACCCATCGCTCGAGATACGGATTATGGGAGAATTTCGCAATTGAGAAGTGAAATTCCATGTTTATATCAGCCCAACACTTTGAATCTTTTATAGAAAATATTGAGCGTTCTTTATTTATTATTCCATCTAAAATATCGATCTCGTCATCCTCTATATTCACTGCGGCCGATGCCGCGGATTCAGCCTCAATAAAGCTACGGGTTGAGAATGTGAGATTTACCTCTTTAGGAGTAGGCGTTGGTATACAGCATCCTTTTTTGGGCATTCTTGTTAGATATCCCTCAGACTCTAAACGAGACAGTGCACTGTTGACAGGTGTACGGCTCATTTTTAAACGGGATGCAATATCTAACTCTAACAAAAAATCACCGGGCATGTACTTGCCATTGATGATATCTTCAAGTATTAAACGGTATGCTTTTTCTTCGGTATACATTTAATTGGCACCTACGTTATCTTTAATATGATCAAGGTCTAAATTAACTAGAATATTAACAATAAGAATATTATATCAAACTGTGAGAAAAATAAAAACATAGTAAAAACTACGTGGTTTCAAAAAATAACTTATTATTTATGCACTATTACAGAGTAACGATAGATTTTTATCCCTGTCTGCCCTTCCAGTCGTTGACGGCGTCTATGAAGGCCTCTCCGTAGCGTTCTAGCTTGGCCGCGCCGACGCCGGGGACCTCGAGGAATTCCTCTTCGTCCGTCGGCAGCATGTCGCAGATGGCGGAGAGCGTCTTGTCGGTAAAGACGACGTATGGCGGGACTCCCTCTTCCGTGGCGATGGCCCGCCGCAGCGCGCGGAGCTCTTCAAACAGTTCGCTGCGGACGATCTCCACGCTCTTGGCCCGTTTTTTGAGGCGTTCGGCTTTCTGCGCCCGCTCTTCGGTGCGGCGCATGATGAGCGGCGTCGCGCTGCGCAGGAAGGGCATCGTACGCTCTGTAAACGAGAGGACGGGGTAGTCGCTGTTTTCCATCTGCAGATAGTTTTCCGAGATGAGGAAGTTTATCATCTCGTGTACGTTCTGAGCGCTGTGTTCCTTGAGCAGCCCCCAGGTGGATATTTTATCGAAGCCGAGCCTACGCACCTCCTCGCGTTTCGAGCCGCGCAGCACGTTGACGAGCATCACGGAGCCGTATTTGCCGCCGCCGCTCGCCTGGGCCATGCGGTAGACGCAGGAGAGTATCTTCTGTGCCTCGACGGTGATGTCGACGCGCTCTATCTCGTTCGTGCAGTTGCCGCAGGCGCTGCATTTTTCCGGGACTCCGCTCTCTCCAAAGTAGCTCAGGATGTAGCCGCGCAGGCAGTTGTTGGTGTGGCAGTAGTCGACCATCGCCTGCAATTTGCGGTAGGCGGCCGGCCGCGTCTCCTCTGGGCTTTGGGCGATAAAGAAGCGCGCGGTCATGATATCTCTCGAACCGTAGAATAGAATGCAGTCGGCGGGCAGTCCGTCGCGTCCCGCGCGTCCCGCCTCCTGATAGTAGGCGTCGAGGTTAGAGGGCATATTGTAGTGGATGACGTAGCGTACGTTTGACTTGTCTATACCCATGCCAAAGGCGTTTGTCGCGACCATTATCGAGGCTCTGTCGTAGATGAACGATTCCTGGTTCCGCCGTCGTTCTTCGTCGGAGAGTCCCGCGTGATAGCGGACGGCGTTTATCCCATGTCCGCGCAGCCGTTCGCATATCGATTCGACATTTTTCCGCGTGGAGGCGTAGACGATGCCCGACACATCGGGGAACTGCCGGACATATTGTATCAGCGCGGCGTTTTTGTCGGCGGGATGTTCGACGTGGAAGAAGAGGTTTTCTCTGTCGAATCCCGTCGTCAGCGTAAAGGGTTCCCGCAGCGCAAGCTGGGAGATGATGTCGTCCCGCACCTCGGGGGTGGCGGTCGCCGTGAAGGCGGCTACCGTGGGGCGTTTGGGCAGCGAGGCGATCACTGGGGCGATGTTGAGGTATGAGGGGCGGAAGTCGTGTCCCCACTGGGAGACGCAGTGCGCCTCGTCGACGACGACGAGACCTATATCGATGGAGCGCAGGAACTCAGCGAAGCCCTCGCCCTCAAGCCGCTCCGGCGCGACGTAGAGCAGGCTCACCCGTCCCTGGCGTACCTCGCGGAAGATGTCGGAGGCCGTCTCCCAGTCCACCGCGCTGTTTATCGAGGCGGCGCTCACGCCGTTCTGTACGAGGGCGTCCACCTGGTCTTTCATAAGTGATATAAGTGGGGAGATGATGATGGCGGTGCCGCCGCTGAGGATCGCGGGAATCTGATAGCAGAGGGACTTTCCCGCGCCCGTCGGCATGATGCCGAGCGCGTCACGGCCCGAGGTCACGGCCTCGATGATCTCCTGCTGCCCCTTTCTGAAGGAGCCGTAGCCAAATACCTTTTTTAAAACTTCAAGCGCCTGCTCTGTCTGTCCCATGTATGTTATCCTTCCCTGTCGTGGAAGAGTATAGCACAGTAAAAAGCGGGAGCGTTATAGGCCGGTTTGTGTTTTTATCTGCTGCCGAGGTTCATCAGCGAAAAGCCGTCGACGTTGTCGATGCTGACCTCTCCGTGGTGCACGCGCAGGCGTTTGTACTTCGCCTCGGTGCCTGCCTCGTTGAGCCCGGAGGCGAAGAAGGTGAGGCCGCCGCCCTTCGCCAGACAGACCAGCGCGCTGTTGCGCGCCTCTTTGCGCCACTTTATCTTATCGGCGTTTTTCGCGAGCAGGAAGTTTGACAGGCCGAGCCCCTCTTCCGTCTTGTAGAGCGGCGAGGCTGTCTCTATTTCGTTGACTTTGCCGGAGATGAATATCACGCGCAGCTCCCGCTGCGGGTCTCCCTCGTTATAGAGCCAGATTTCTACGGGGTGATCGGCCATCATCGATTTGCCGCCGACGAGGCCGAATATCTTGGCGTCGGGCGCTCTGCCGCCCATCTCCTCTTTGACCTCTTCTTTGGAGGCGTCCAGCTTTATAAGGCCGAGCGATTCTCCCGGTTTGATGACGAATTTCGCCTCCGTCGGCAGACCAAGCATCGCCCTCGCCGCGCTCATTCCGTGGAGCGGCCGCTTGTCGTCGGGCGCCGCCTTGGCCGCGAGGGCGTATACGTCGAGCGCACGGCGGTAATCTTTGAGCGCGAGCAGCTCTTTGCCGCAGGCCATGATCTTGTCGGGCTCCTTGCAGAGCGTCGCAATATGCGACCAGGCTTTGCCGGCCTCCTCGCCGTCGCCGGCCTTCACCGCCGCCTCGGCGGTGAGCCGCCAGAGCTCGTCGTTCTTTTTATCGCGGGAGGCCGCCTCCTTGAGCCACTTAAGCGCCTGTTCGTAGTCTCCGCCCTTCATATAAAGCCAGCCGAGGCGAGTCATCGCCTTGGTGTCATTCTTGGCGGTTTTTAGGTGCTCCTCGTAATATTTTATCGCCTCCGCCGTCTCGCCGGTCTCCTCTTTGCAGTAGGCGATGTTGTAGAGGACGTCGCGCCTCTCGGGGCGGATCTTCATTATCCGGCGGTAAAGCTCCTCGGCCCTGGCATACTGTTTGTCTTTCATCAGCGTCGTGGCGCGCAGGTAGTATTTCTCAGGGAGCACGTTTTTTCTGTAGTACCACCAGCTTCCGCCTCCAAAAGCGACGAGGAGGATCAGCGCCAGGGCGATAAAGACATATCTCGGGACCTTCGGGCGCGGCGGGTTTTTTACGCTCCACTCAAGCTCCTCTTCGGTCATGCCCTTTTGATCTTCTGGTACGATATCTGGACACTTAATATTTTCGCCGTCAATATTTTCTTCGTTTTTCATATATGTGTGCCTTCCTTAATATAATCGTTATAACGTCACGCTTGGCTATCGCGTATTTAACAAAATTTTATCAGATATATGCTTTTTTGCTATGGCAGTTTTCGTAGAAAACGTATATTCTTATCTACGGTATTGAGTAATAATTTCAAGAAAGGTAAATAACACCTCGGAGGTAATTTGCTTGGATTTGAATTTTCAGGAGATAACGCTGGAAGAGGCGCCGAGATATATCGCGCACTGGAATATGTGCGAACAGCGCACCTCGGACTATTGTTTCCCGGTGATATGGAGCTTGGGCGCGGACTTCGGAACGAAGCTCGCCTATGACGAAAGTACGGATCTCTATTGGCTGCACCAGAGCAAGGTGGGACTCGCCGATCTCGCGCCGGTGGGAAACTGGCGGCGCGGCGACTGGCCGCGGATACTGCGCGAGCGCTACGGGGATGAGATGGAGTTTTTCCTTGTTCCCGAGAAGCTCGCCGAGATATGGTGCTCCGAACTTGCCGGAAAGGCGGATGTCGAGGTCGTAGACGACCGCGGCACGTGGGAGTACCTCTACAACATACGCGACCTGGCGACGCTTGCGGGAAACAAATATATGAAGAAGCGCAACCGCGTCAACCAGTTCAGGAAGAACTACGACTATGTCTATGAGCCGATGACGGACGCGCTGCTGCCGGAGGTGGTGGACTTCCAGTATTCGTGGTGCCAGGTGAACAACTGCGGCACGACGGCGGGGCTCATGCAGGAGAACCACGGGATACAGAAGATACTGCAGAACTGGCACCGCATCCCAAATCTGTGCGGCGGCGTGGTCAAGATAAAGGACCAGATCGTCGCCTATACTATCGGCGAGCTCGCGGGCGACATGCTTGTCGTCCACTATGAGAAGGCGAGCCTCGAATACGGCGCGGCCTATCAGGTGATAAACAAGGAGTTCCTTTCGCATATCGTCGAGCTTCATCCGGAGCTTGAGATCGTCAACCGCGAAGAGGATATGAACGATCCGGGGCTGCGCGCGGCGAAGATGTCATATCTGCCGGTCGGGTTCCTTAAGGAGTGCCGCGTAAAAATAAAATTCATATAAAAATATGGTAAAATTGCCAAGATAAAACTAAGGGACCTCCGATCAGAGCGTTTTGCCGGTTCCGGCGAGGGTTTGTTTTCTGTCGGTAACAGAGGGCGCGTATGGTCGGCGGCTCGAAAAACGGAGGATTACGATGATGAAAATATTAGCACTCAGCGCAATGGTCGCGGCGGCGGTGATGTTCCCATTCGCGGCGAAGCAGGCGGAGGCGGCTGACGCCGCCGAGGCTGCGCCGAAACGTCAGATAGCTGCCTTTGAGACGAACTACGGCACCTTCAAAATTGAACTCTTCAACGACCTTGCCCCCAAGACGGTGAAGAACTTTGTCGACCTCGCTAAGAAGGGCTACTACAACGGGCTCTCTTTCCACCGCGTCATCGACCAGTTCATGATCCAGGGGGGCTGCCCGGAGGGCAACGGTACCGGCGGTCCCGGCTACACGATTCCCGACGAGTTTGGCAAGGGGCTCAAGCATGACAAACCCGGCATCCTCTCAATGGCCAACGCCGGCCCCAACACCGGCGGCTCGCAGTTCTTCATCACCCTTGTCCCGACGCCCTGGCTCGACGGCAAGCACGCGATCTTCGGACAGGTCGTGGAGGGGATGGACGTCGTAGAGAAGATCGGCAAACTGCCGACGGACTCGATGGACAGGCCGCTGAAAAAGGCGGTTATGGAGAAGGTCACTATTAAATAAAATCGGCGTAAATCGGCGTTTATAAGCACGATTTGCGTCATAACTTTGGGCTCTGGCATTCTGCGGCGGGCGCACCCGCATGCTGCGGCAATATGGATAATTTGAAAATGTCCCCGCCCTGTGGCGGGGACATTGCCTTGCAATCGCCGTATGAAGATACGGCTCCGGTACCGGAGCCCAAAAGCTATTTAGCAACTCGCACTTCTGATGAACAAACTACGCGAATGGTAGGAAAACTAAGTTCGAAGACGGAAATCAAAGATTTCCTTTCTCACTTATCACACAAAACGCAAAATCAGCGTTTTGGTTCTCTGCTTATAAACGCCGATTTCCTTCGGGAATGCGGATTTTATGTATTTTTTAGTTTTGCACAAAAAATAGGGGAAAGTGATTAAAAAACGCGGCGGGTGGTGCACTTCCGCCGCGATTATGCTAGAATGCTTAGATGAAGTTTAATGTCCGTCAATTCACCAGTAAATGGGGGAAAACAGCTTGAGCATAGAGATAAAATTTAAGGACCGAGATCCGCTTATATTTGAGAAGCCGATCACCGCGCGTGAGGCTCTTGAAAAGATAGATTTTCCGAAGAGGGAAAATGTCGTTGCCTGCCGTGTAAACCATGTGCAGCGGCCGCTGTCGTGGGAGATCGTCATGGATTCTTTTGTGGAGTTTATCACGACGGACAGTATCGAAGGCATCGAGGTCTATATCCGCACCCTCTCCTTCCTGCTCACCTCGGCGGCGACGCGGCTGAAGGGGATACGTCTGCATCTCACGCAGTCGATGTCCTATTCATATTTTTATGAATCGCCCGACGGTGAGATCACCGAGGATCTATGCCGCGAGCTTGAATTGGAGATGCGCCGTATGGTGGCGGAGTGCGAGCCGATAGTGCGCGAGATATTCCCGAAAGACGTGGCGCGCGCGATGATGCGCGCGCAGAAGTACGAGGATAAGGAACAGCTGCTCCGGTTTACCGGCAGCGATCCCGTCATCCTCTACAACTGCTGCGGCGTATATGATTTCTTCGGCGGCGCGCTCGCTGACTGCGCGGCGATTACCCCCACCTTTGAGCTGCGCAGCTACGGCGGCGGTATCTTCCTCTCCGGCCCGACATTCGCCGACCCGACGAAGACGATGGCCTTTGTTGAGTCCCCGCGCCTCTTCCGGCTCATAGACAGCCACACCGGCTGGCTCAAGAACCTTGATATAAGCACGATGGCCGGTATCCACCAGCAGGTCACCGAGGGACGCGCGCGCGACATGATCATGGTCTGCGAAGCGCTGCATACGAAGCTGCTCAGCAATACCGCGGCGCGGATCGAGGCGCGCCCCGAGGTGAGGCTCCTCTGCCTCGCGGGACCCTCGAGCTCCGGCAAGACGACCTCGTCGCGCCGTCTGCGCGTGCAGCTGCTCTCCTCGGGGATAAAGTCGGCAACACTTGAACTTGACAATTATTTTGTGGACCGTGAGCGCACGCCGCTTGACCGCGACGGGAAGCCTGACTTCGAAGCGCTGGAGGCGCTTGATCTGGAGCTGGTCAACGAACAGATCGCGGCGCTGCTCGCGGGTGAGGAGGTCGACGTCCCCAAGTTCGACTTTATCGCCGGCAAGCGCACGAAGGGATATAAGATGCGCCTCTCGCCGGACGAGATTCTCGTCATCGAGGGTATCCACGGCCTCAACGAAAGGCTCACGGAGAGCATCCCGGCGGATAAAAAGTATAAGATATTCATCTGTCCGCTTACGGGCACCAATATTGATTTCCACAACCGCATCGGTACGACGGACACGCGCCTGCTGCGCCGCCTTGTGCGCGACGCGCGGACGCGCGGCCACTCCGCGGAGGCGACCCTCATGCAGTGGCCCTCGGTGGTGCGCGGCTCACACCGCCACATATTCCCCTATCAGGAGTATGCCGACACGCTTTTCAACACCTCTCTGGCCTACGAAGTGCCGGTGCTGAAGGGCTATGTCACGCCGCTTCTAAAGACGGTGAAGGAGGAGTCTCCCGTTTACGGTGAGGCGACGCGCCTTTTGTCGCTTCTTGAATATGTACCGGTCATCCCCTCGGATGACGTGCCGAACCTCTCCGTTTTGAGGGAGTTTATCGGCGGCAGCTGTTTCGAATGATATACCGGAGGGTGCGGCGTTGTTTAAGCCGCCCCCGTTTGTGTTTTTAGGGCTATGAAGGCAGTAAACGAGGTTTTTTATGTTAATTCTCCATACGGCATTTGAACAAGATCTGATTTATCTGTGGGGCGAATGCTCTTTTGAAAACAGGCGGCTGCGGAGCCGGGAAAAAGAGGGGCGCTGCTTCTTGCCATGGGGTGCGAAGCCGCCGCAGCTTCGTGCCGCGCTTCGGGCGTTCGGCCTCCGCGGCGGACGCAAAGCACCTGCGGAGGAGGCTCCGACCGTATCGCTGCTGCTGCCGGCGCGCGGGAGGTTCCCGCTGCCATCGAGCCCGATATTGGGGGAGATCCACGATTCAGGAGAGCCTCCGGCTCTTGCCCCCTATTACGTGGAGGCCCTTGTCCTCAGTTTCACGGAATTTACTCAGCTTCTGCGGATCATCCGTGAGAGCGGCGAACGCCTTTCATTTCCAGGGCTTCTCTTCGCCGACGATTTGAAATTTATGTGCCGCGCGCTGGAATACGCCGCGGTGCTTGTACAGCGCGGAACCTATATCCCCGATATGGAGCCCCGCGGCGACAGCTTCGTCTCCCAGTGGAGGCCGATAATCCTCGCTAAATACCAGGACGAATTTTCATCCTTTGCGTCCGCGATGCCGCCGGTGCTCTGTGGTTTTTCGACGGACGCGCCGCTGGAGGCTCCGCGCTCAAAGCGCGCGGGCGCGACGCTGCTGCTCGAATCCATGACCGATATGCTCATCCGCTCCTCGCAGCAGGGCGCGGCGGACCGCGGACGCCGGGTCAACGCCGGCAATCCCCATGAGATATGGCTGCGTTCGCTGATCTGGCAGAAGGCGCCGCTCATAAAGTGGAACGAGGAGATGGCTTCGCTCTATCCTCAGATACGCGCCTGGGCCGACTCGCTGAAGGCTGTCACCGCGCAGCCGTGGCGTCTCTTCATGCGCCTTGAGGAGCCGATCGGCGAGGGAGAACGGAGCTGGACCCTCTCCTGGCATCTCCAGTCAACGCAGGACCCGAGCCTGGTGATACCGGCGGAGCGTGTCTGGAGTCCGACGGAGGCCGAACGCGGCTGGTTCGAACATACGCAGACGAACCCGCGCCGCTATATGCTGCAGATATTGGGACACCTCGCAACGCGCGTGCCGTATATCGCGGAGAGCCTGGAGGTCCCCTATCCCTGCGAGTGCAGTCTTTCGCTTGATAATTTATTCGACTTTTTACAGAATCATCTGCCCTCGATAATGGATCAGGGCATACAGGTGCAGTTCCCCTCGACCTGGGGACAGATTTCAGACCGTCCCCGCCTCTCGGTGCGCGCCAACCTCCACGATGAAAACGCCTTCGCTCCTGGCGGCAGGATGCAGCTCTCAGACATGCTCGACGTCGACTGGTCCGTGGCGCTCGGTGACGACATCCTCACCGAAGAGGAGCTGGCGATGCTGACAGAGCTCAAGACCCCGCTCACCAGTATCCGCGGCCGCTGGGTGATCCTCTACCGCGACGAAGTGGAGAAGATCACGGCGGCACTCAAAAAGCTTCCCGACAAGATCGAACGGAAGGAGGCTCTGCTTTCGTCGCTGCGGCAGGAACATATGGATGCGCCGTTATCCGAAGTGACGGGTTCGCCCTGGCTCGCCAACGTCCGTTCCCTGCTCCTCGGTACGGAACCGCTTGAGGAGATGGAGGCCCCGGAGGGCTTTGCGGGGCGTCTGCGCCCCTATCAGGCAAAGGGTCTGGCCTGGCTCGCGCGCCTTGTGCGGCTCGGGATGGGCGCCTGCCTCGCCGACGACATGGGACTGGGCAAGACTGTGCAGACCCTGGCCCTCATCAAGAATCTGCGGCTTATGGGGGAGCGCCGACCCGTGCTGCTCATCTGTCCCACCTCGGTGATGGAAAACTGGCGGCGTGAGACGGAGCGCTTTATTCCCGGGACAAAGACCCTCATACACCACGGCATGAAGCGAAACAAAAAGAATGTATTCACCGACGAAGCGCTCGCGGAGACGCTCGTCATCTCCTCATACTCGCTGCTCTACCGCGACAACTCCCTGTTTTCAAAGGTGGAATGGGCGGGGATAATCCTCGACGAGGCCCAGAATATCAAGAACCCGGACACCTGCCAGTCGCGCGCCGCGCGCTCCATCCGCGCCGACTGGCACATCGCGCTGACAGGCACGCCCGTGGAGAATCACGTCGGCGACATGTGGTCGATAATGGAATTCCTCATGCCCGGACTCATGCCGAACCGCGCGCGCTTCTCGCGTGAGATACTGCGCCCCGTGCAGGCGGGGGAGAAGAAGGCGATGGACAGGGTGCGGCGCATGACCGCCCCCTTCATTCTGCGCCGCCTGAAGACAGATAAAGAGATAATCAGCGACCTGCCGGAGAAGATCGAGAGCAAAGAGTTCTGCCCGCTCTCCCGTGAGCAGGCGACGCTCTACAGCGCCGTCACCTCCTCGCTTGAACGCGAGATCGAGGGCACGGAGGGCATCCGGCGCAAGGGGGTCGTGCTCGGCGCGATCACGGCGCTGAAGCAGATCTGCGACCATCCGCTGCTCTATTTGAAGGATAAATCCGAGATAGACAACCGTTCCGGGAAACTCGCGCGCCTCGCTGAAATCGCGGAAGAGATGCTCGCCTCGGGAGACCGCGCGCTTATCTTTACGCAGTACGCCGAGATGGGCGAACTGCTCAAAAAATTCATTCAAGAGACCTTTGGCCGCGAGGTGCTCTTCCTGCATGGCGGCGTGCCGCGCGAGAAGCGTGACGAGATGGTACGGCGCTTCCAAGAGGAGGAAGAGGGACCGCCCTTCTTCGTTCTCTCGCTCAAGGCGGGAGGCACGGGGCTGAACCTTACGCGCGCCAACCACGTCGTGATGTTCGACCGCTGGTGGAACCCTGCCGTGGAACAGCAGGCAGTCGACCGCGCATACCGCATCGGACAGCGGAACAATGTACAGGTGCATTATTTCTGCTGCCGCGGCACGCTGGAGGAAAAGATCGAATCACTGATCGAGGCGAAGCGGGAACTTGCCGATATGCTCGTCGGCACCGGCGAGAGCTGGCTCTCAGATCTCAGCGACAGCGACCTTCACGAGCTATTCTCGCTTGAGAGAGAGGCGGTGGACAACATATGATGTCTTCATTTGAACGCGAAGAAAAATTTTATAAGTATAGAAAGCCGCGTGAGACAAAGTGCGGGATCAAGTCGCGTACGGCGCGCGGCCACGTCTACGGCTCGAACTGGTGGTCGCGCCGCTGGGTCGAGGTCATGGAAAGGTGCATCGATTCCGGGAGGCTCGCGCGCGGCAAGAGCTACGCCCGCAAGGGACAGGTCGTCAACATCCAGTTGGAGCCGGGGCTGGTGACGGCCTTCGTGCAGGGTTCGCGCAAGACGCCCTATCAGATACGCTTCGGCTTTGAGACGGTCTCGCCGGAGGCTCGCGAGCTGATACTCTTCCGCTTCCGGGAGAGCGCCGCTTTGGCCGCGAAGCTGCTGGCGGGGGAGATGCCGGAGGAGATTGAAACGATCTTCAAAGAGTCGGGAACGCCGCTGTTCCCGACACGGGAGGCGCTGCGCCGCTTTAAGTGTACCTGTCCCGACGACGCCTCGCCCTGCAAACATATCATCGCGGTACTTCTGATACTTGGCGAGGAGCTCGAAGACGATCCCTTCTTGCTGCTGAAACTGCGCGGACTGGATAAAGAGTCGCTGATAAACCTGCTGACACTTGAGAGCGCCCAGGAGGGTGAACTTACGGAAGAGTCCGGCGTGGACTACGAGTTGGTCTCTGAGGGCGAGCTTTCGGGGGGAGCGGAAGAGGCGGAGATGAGCGCCGTTATCCGCGACGAAGAACCCTCTGCCGACGAGGACTGGTTCCGCGGCGGTGAGTTCTCCTGCGAGCGCGCGGAGCAGGAGGGACGCCGCGCCGCCGCGCTTGACGTGATGAACGACTTCCCCTTCTGGCGCGGCGAACATCCATTTCGCCAGACGCTGGCCCCCTTCTACGAACACGCCGCGGTATATGCCTGCGAAATACTGACGGGGGAAAAGAAAAAACCGGTCGGCAGGCCGCGTAAACTGATATAAACAGAGTAGTTGAGACGTTATTCCAGTTAATGTACAAAATGGCTTGTCAGGGCAAACGCACCAAATCTTTTGACGGACATAGGGCAGCAGCGCGGGCACTGGCGGCTTCCTTATGCGTTTGCCCCGAACGGATTGGCTGTTTTTTTAATTTACCGGGTATCTGTGATAAAATGTGTGCGTCGGTTTTTGAAACCGCGGAGGCGAAGTGTTGCATAAAAGAACCTTGCAGATAACTTTACTTATACTCTTTGTTTTGATCCTATATCCCGCCGTTTCCGTCTCCGCCGCGGCGAAGACGGTGCGTGTCGCCTTCCCGCTGCAGGAGGGTTTCTCAGAATTCGACGATAAGGGAACGATTGGCGGGTACAATTATGAGTACCTCGAAAAGCTGGCGGAATTCAATAACTGGAAATGCGAATACATCAAAATAGACGACGCGTCTTTTGAGGATCGGGTCGATAAATCGTACCGCATGCTTATCTCGGGAGAGGTGGACATCGTCGGCGCCACCATGTACCGTCCGGAGCTGGAAAAGAGATTTTCCTATCCAAGGGCCTCCTACGGCACTGTTTACACCACTCTCAGCGCGCTGGAAGACAACTATCGGAAAAAAGACCTAAACAATTTTCTCGCCAGCCACCTCAGGATAGCGACATTTAAGCTGTCGGAATACAGGCGGAAGGAACTTGAGCTCTTCCTGCCGCGTGAAGTTTACGATTATGAACTTATCGAGTGCCGCAACGTCGAAGAACAGATGGAGGCTCTTAGGCAGAACAGGGCGGATTTGGCAATGGATATTTCCATCCATTCCCGCGAGGGTCTTGTAGAAGTCGCTCGTATTTCTCCTTGGCCCATATTTTTAGTTGTAAATAAAGACCGCGACGATATCCTCGCGGAACTCGACGAGGGGATGCGGAAGATATCGATCGCCTTTCCCAATTATCAGAACGCTCTTTATGAAAAATATTTTGGAAAACGGCGCAACGACTTTTCAGTCAACGACAGAGAACGTGCCTATATAAAAAAGGCCACGGCGGTCAAGGTGCTCTGCATCGAAAAGGGAGCTCCCTATGTTTTTAAGGATTCCGACGGAGTTCTGCGCGGAATGTCGGTCGAGCTGCTGAAGGTATTCTCTAAAGCAATCGGGCTGCGGCTGGAGTTTGTCTCTGCCCCTCCGACGGGTGATATCCAGAAGCTGACAGCCTCGGGAGAATATACCGTGATCGCCGGCATAAAGTCGGCCATTGATATAGTCAAGGGCGGCGGACGCGTCACCACCCGTCCCTTTTCCAAGGTGGAAGATGTGAGCTTTGTAAGCGACGGCTACTTTGACCGGGACAAAAAGATCAAAACGATGGCGGTACTGCGCAATTCTCAGCAAGATAGAGAACGGCCTGATGGCTTTGAAATAAAGCCTTACGACGACATTGAGGCGGCCATCAGGGCTGTGGAACGCAAAGAGGCGGACTTCGGTGTGGGGAACAGCCGAACGGTGGACTTTTATGTTTCACAGAACAGATTCAACGTGAGGGTGATTCCCAACCAGAACAAGTTTTCCAATATCGGCTTCGTCGTCTGCGGAGAAGAAAACCTGCCGCTCCTCACGATGCTAAACAGATATATTGAGTCGATCAACAACAACGAGCTCTATAATATCACGCTGGACAGCTTCACATATTCGGAGAAGAACTCGATTGTACTCTTCGCCCGGCAAAATCCGCTGGCAGCTACCGTGATCTTTATGATCTTCGGCGGTTTGGCGGCCTCGGGGCTGCTGCTTTGGTTCTTTCACCGCCGGGAAATGGAGCGCAATCTCGTGCTGGAACGTGCGAACGCCGCTAAGAGCGACTTCCTTTCGCGTATGAGCCATGATATGCGCACGCCGATGAACGCCATCATCGGCCTCTCGGAGTTTGCCGGCGGCGAAAAAGACCAAGATGAGCTGCGGCGCAGTCTGGGCAATATCAACAACGCGGGGAAATACCTCCTCTCGCTTATCAACGATACCCTTGATATGAGCAAGATCGACAGTAATATAATGACGCTTGTCCCTGTAGACTTTACCTTCGGGGAGCTGTTTGAAGAGATAAACAACATCATCATGCCGCAGGTGCGGACGCGGGGCATAACTTTTGACTGCGATATCGACGCCGACCGGAGCCTGGTCTACAACGCTGACAAGACGAGGATAGAGCAGATACTGGTCAATCTGCTCAACAACGCGATAAAGTTCACGGCAGAGGGCGGACACGTTGTACTTATCCTGAAAACTGAGGACATAAACGAAACATTGCTTACCGCGGTGGTGAAGGACGACGGCATCGGCATTTCGCCGGAGTTCCAGAAGAGGATGTTCGAGCCCTTTTCGCTTGATACGGAGCGTCAGGGCAGAGCGACCGGCGGTACCGGGCTGGGACTCTCGATAGTAAAGAGACTTGTAGCGCTGATGGGAGGCTCTGTGGAGTGCGAGAGCGATGTTGGTAAAGGGACCAAATTCACGGTGAAGGTTCCCCTTGCCGTGACGGGGGAACGGCGGCTGTCCCATGAGCGGACACCGCAAAAAGAGGAGGCGGGCGGCGCGGGCCTCTCCGGCATCAGGGTGCTGTTGGTCGACGACCATAAACTTAACATTTTGGTGGCGAAAAAGCTGCTTGAGAGAAAAAATATCACCGTTGACGTCGCGGAAAACGGCCGCGAGGCCCTCGACAAATTCCGCGCCGCCGCTCCGGGCTTCTACGACGCCATCCTCATGGATATCAGGATGCCCGTGATGGACGGCCTGGAGGCGACGCGGCTTATTCGCGCCGAGGAGCGTGATGATGCAAAAAAAATACCTATCATTGCCATGAGCGCGAATGCCTTCGACGAGGACGTGCGTCTAAGTCTGGATGCCGGTATGGACGTACACCTCTCCAAACCTGTGGAGCCGCAGTTGCTTTATGAGACACTGGAGAAATTCACAAAGGGGCGTCCATCTTAATTAAGGGTGCCCGCCGGAGGTTCCGCGGCGCGGCATAATTCGCTAAAACTCGTAGGTGAATCCGACCCGGAAATTACGCCCAGGCGCGCCGTAAATATCTTCATGTCCGTAAACGCCGGTCACGTCATCGCAGTAAAATTCGTCGAAGATGTTGTTTATTTTGAGATAGAACGTAAGATGCTCCGAAGTTTTGTAATTCACAGCCATATCTACGACCCAGAATGACGAGACCGGATATGTTCCGTAAAAAAGATTGGTTCTGGAGGCGTATTGGCGAGAACCCTCCCTCCCCATCACACCGCGCCCGAAGAGTACGACGGTGAGGTCCCTGTTTTTATAATTGAGCCCCACCTTGATCTCGCCGTTGGGATAATTGCTGCTGTAGCTCTCCTCTCCCTCTGCGTCAACATTCTTATATCTGATCCAGGCGTAGCCGAGGGTGGCCTTGAAATGTTCGTCCAACTGCCGCGTGACGTTTGCGCGGAAGCCCCAGACCTTTTCACGATCTAAATTTTCATATTTTTTGATTTCTTTGTTGTAACTGATAGTATTTTTTCCGCGGCGGTAAAAGAGGTTTGCGTCTATGACCGTGTCGTTGTCTGGCGCGTGCTTGACGCCGAATTCGTATGTCTGGCCGCTCTCCGGCGAAAGGTCTTTATTGCCGTAGCCGCTGAAGAGCTGATACTGCGAGGGCGGCACGAAATAATCCTTGGCGCTGAGGTAGAGATTCGTCTTTTCGTCCGCCGCGAGGCCGAGCGTGACCGAGGGCGAGAGCCTGCCGCCGGCGATTGAATGGCGGTAATAGCGCGCGCCGAGCGTAAGGCTGTAGCGGCCGTCGAAGTCCCAGTTGTCCTCCGCGTATAACGAGTAATGGTAATAGCTCTCATTGGAGTAGGTGAACAATAGGTCCGCCCAGTCGTCTATCGTTTCGTGGGAATATTCAAGGCCAGCCGCGAGCTGGTGCTTCTCATGCCACTTCAGACGGTACTGGTCGGAGAAGCCCCAGGTCGTAGTGTCGGCCTTGCCGTCGATCATATCCTCCGCAGTGCTGAAATTCTGCCCGTTGAATGTGCTCCTGATGCGGTAGAGGGAGAGGAGATTGTCGCTCTCCTCGGAAAACTGGGTGCGGTAGGCGAGGATCAGCCGCTGCTGCTTCTCGTAGAAACTTGCGGGCGGCCTCATGCCGTGCTGCTGCCGGAAATAGGTCCCGGTGTGCACCGTATCCGATTCGTAATTGTCAAAGGCCAGCGAAAGCGTGCTTCTTCCGCTCGTCTTCTTCCAGAACTTCGCGCTGATATTCTCCGCGTCGCCGTCGGAGATATAACGGTTTCCGTTACCGTCCTTGTAATCCGAGGAGCGCCGCTTGTTGGCGCTCAGCCTCCATGAGAGATCTCCGTCGCCGCTGGCGGCGTAGAGGCGGTAGTCCTGAAAGCCGAAGGTGCCGTTCTCCGCGCCGAACTTGAAGACATTTTTCTCCGGCGCCTTGGTGATGATATTCACCACGCCGCCCTTGGCGTCCGCGCCGTAGAGGGTGGAGGCGGAGCCGTTGAGTACCTCGATACGCTCGATGCTGTCGAGATTAGGCATGCTCTGGAAGTTAAAGACGTTGAACATGCTGGTGTTGGTGTTGGCGCGGATGCCGTCAATGACCACGACGATCTGCGAAGAGCCGTTGATTTCGAGTGTCTGCATGTTCTCATAGCCAACGCCGTTGCCGTAGGTGTCGACCGTCACGCCGTTCAGCGATGAAAGCGCCTCCGCGAGATCCGCGAAACGGTTTTCTTCAATATCCTCCGCCGTAATGACTCTCACGTCGGCCTTCGCGTCAAAGGCCCGCTCGTCGATCCGCGAGGCGGTCACGACCACCTCGCCAAGCTCCGCCTCGGCGGCTGCGGCGGAGCTTGAGAGGCCGGCGAAAATAAGAAGATTTATCGATATTAATATCAAGTATTTAAACATTGACTTTCCCCTGGCGGTGTTTTCTGTTTCATTAATCTTATCACAGCTGCTGAGAGAAAGACTAAAATGATTTGACGAATCTGTATTTTTTACAAATCGAAAAATCCGGCGCGGCTCTATTATGCCGCCGGTCAATTTATACGGCGGCGATATAGACTCTGACGCGGAAGGCAGTTATCTTCGGCGGTTTCATGAATAAAATAGCCTTACCCTAAATGATAACTAGGCCTCCGCTTTGCGAAAGATCAAATAAAATTCCTAGATGTTATGGTAAATTTTTTTTGTTTCTTCGAACTGATAGGCGACGGCCTTACCGACGATTTTGAATTCCTTGGCGTCGGAGGCGTCCTCGGCCGGGACATAGATCGCGTCGCTGTTGCTGCCGGAAAAGAGATAGAGGGCACCGCTCTTTGTATACTGCGGACGCTTCAGCGTCAGCTTGCCCTTATAAAACACAAGAGCGATATCAAAATTTGCCACACGTTCCGCGGGGTTAATGACCACATAACTGCCTTCGCGTACGGCGAATTTTTCAAAAGACCTGTCGCGCGCGATAAACGCAAAAGGCGGGTTTTGCGGCTGTATCGTACCGATAAGGGTTTTAGGGATGAGGATGTGTTCAGTGCTGACTGATATTGTATCCGTTGAGGGGATGATATTATACGAATCGCTGCTGGAAAGCACGGGGACGACGATCCTGTCGTCAGCGCTGTAGGCGTACATGGAATGCTTGAGCGGCGAGGCGATGCCGGTGGCAAGGTATTCTACAGAAACCCCTAAAATATTGGCGATAGCGACCGCGTCGCTCACCTTAGGCTCCCGCTCTTCCCTCTCATAACGCGCGATCGTCTCAGCGTCCACCCCTAACGGCTCTGCGATATCATAACGTTTTAAACCTTTTTCCCTGCGCAGACGACCCAAGCGGGCGCCAAAAGTTTCCATATGCTCACCTCACCATATAAAGCTACCTCATTATGGTGGTGGCTTCAACGATTATATTATCGTAATAAATCATCTATAAAATGATTAATATGTTTGACACTATAAATTTATAGTATAAAATATGGCTATTACAATAAAAAGATAGCATTGTCATTTGGATTTATACAGAAAAAATCCAACAGGTTGTTTGTTGTCTTTTTTGAAAAACAGGCGGCGTGTCCGCCTTTTTTACACAGTTGTATCAAGTTGATTTTAAAAAATTATTGTGAAGGCACAGGTGATGCGAAAAGCAGATTTTTCAATAACGTACGGCGCGGTTAAAGGTTTAAGCGAGGATTTATTAGTCCAAACGGAGGTATGTAGATGAAAAGAACCAAATGGATTTTTGCGGCGTTATGTCTTGTGTTTGTCTTGTCGATTTCGGCGATGGCTGCTGAAATGTGGCATGGATCTCTCTATAGACTAAGAGGGGAAACTAATTGGCAAAATGGTACAGAAGGAGGGTGGTATACAAACGTAGAAGAGGCATATCTCTACGGAGATTGGCGTGATAAAACTATGGGTATATTGGGTGGTACGTTACTAGGAGCAGGTCAAAATAAAATTGAAGGTACTCTACTGAATCTAGTAATATCAAATGATTTTGACCTAAGGAACACTCAAAACTCACCGAGTTTTATGGCCTATGGTGGCGGAAGTAATACTGCTAGTGACGGATCAGATTCTGTAATAAATGGTAATACAGAACTAATAGTAACTGGAAACAGTATGGCTAAGATAAATCTAAATAACGGTGGTAATGGAGGTCGGCCTATTTTGTTTTTTGGCGGGAGCCATCTTTACCATAATTATAGATATGAACACGTTATTTCCGGTGATGCGTTCGTTCAGCTGACTGGAGAATATTCCCCAGAAATTTTACCTGGTCCTAACGAAATAAATACCAGTAGAATTTTTATTTTTGGTGGAAGTAACATCGGAAATGATAATCGAAATATAATTTTAGGAAATTCAGGCGTGACTATAGATGGACCATGGGATTTTGGAACCCGCAAATTGCCATGTGTGCAAATTTTTGGAGGAAGTGAGACGAACGGCACGTCAATAGCCACTATTAATGGTAAATCTTATGTACATCTTGACAGTATTGCAGGTTCCGTGCCATTAATATATGGAGGTAGCGAGGCTGGGGCAAATTCAACTTCCTTTATCGAAGGCGGTAGTGAAGTATTAATTAATGACGGTACCATAGGAACAGTTGTTGGTGGGTCATATGCTAGGGATAGCGGGATTGCTTATACAGCAAACACACGCATAGAAATCGACGGTGCAAATAATATTTATGGCAAAAACCTTTCATGCGATGCCGTCGTTTATGGTGGAGGGCATGCAAATTCCCCATATCGGACAGAACCATTTTGTCGTAGTGTGGTCAGTGGGGATACTAATATTCTAATTGCGCCATCAAATGGCTTTACGGGGCGTGGTGTGAATGTTATCTTTGGTGGCTCATACATAGAAAACTGGGGAAATGCGGAAATATTGGGAAATACTAACGTTGTAATCAGCGGCGATGCTGCGCTTGATATGATAACCCCTCTTGATCCTGAAAAGGATTGGATTCATATAAGCGCGGGAAGTTACTTGAGCAATAACAACAACTCTATAGTCTCCAACGATGTAAAGGGCAATGGTAAAATTACATTCAAAAACATCACTGATATCTCAAGACTCATGAATAATACAGCCATCAGTGGTCAGGGGCGTATTAATGATGACAAGATGGCTGCCAACATGGGATTCTATGATAATTCCGTTGTCGGCACTTCAAGTTTGATTTTTGACAATGTTAAGGGAACGACCGGTGCCAGGACTTTCCTGTTCGACGAGATAATTTTCAAAGGTGAAAGCTCTGTGACATTTAACAGGTCACTGTCACAGCTTATGGATGCTGCCGACGATAAAGAGACGGTTAAGCTCATAGTCGAAAAGGGCAGTACTCTGCGTATTGTGAAAGATCCAACCGGAGATACTGGTGATCCTATTCTCGGTAACGCGAAGATCGACGGTACGCTCATCGTCGAAGATGGCATGACGCTGATCCTCAACAACAGCCTTGAAAAGGGCGAGGGCGCGAAGATCGAAGGCAACATCGTTGTGAGAAAGGTAAACCCGGAGGAGCCGCCCATTAAGCCGGACGACGTCAACGTCATACCGGTAAAGCCGGAGACGGTAAAGAGCGTCGACGATCTCCCCGCAGGCGTTCCCGCGCTCGTTGAAAAACAGCCTAACGGCGACATCGTCGTGACTTCGGCGAAATTCGCCGCCGCCGTGGCTTCCAGCGACGTCAACGGCACGGTCGACACGAACCTGATCAAATCCATACCGGTGTTCAAGACCGTCGTATCCGCGGACAAGACGGCGCTCGCGTCGTTCAGGGGCAGGCTGGATGAATTTTCCTCCCACAAGTTCAAAGATATCGTGCTCTGTAAGGTGATACCGGGTAAGGTCCTCAAGTTCGCTTTCCAGAGTCTGCCGAAAAAGATCGAGTCAGGCGAATTTGCGATCACGACCGCAGACGGTACGGCGGTCGAGGCGAACGCTTCGCCGAAGGCGGGCGTGGAGTATCTCATCAGCTTTGCCGTCGCGGATAACAGCGAGTATGACCTCGACAAGACAAAGGGAAATATATTGGACCCGGCGGTGCTCTCCGTCAACCAGTACCGGCTCACGCTCTCCGCGACGGAGCTCTTATTGGCGGAGGGGCAGTCCAAAACCTTAACGGCATCCGGTCTTGCCCCCGGAGCGACGCTAAAATGGGAGAGCAGCAACGACAAGGTGGCGGCGATTGAAGGTTCCGGTGAGGAGATAACGGTCAAAGCTCTCAGCGCCGGCAAGGCGAATATCACCGTAAAGGACGGTTCCGCTGCCGTGACCTGCAGGGTGACAGTGACGAAGGGCGGTTCCGGCGGAAGCTCAGGCGGCGGCTGTAATTCCGGCCTCGCCGCGGTGGTCCTCGCCGCGCTCATCCCGCTCTTCTTCCGCAGAAAGAGCAAGGCCGTTCATTAAGTGACGTCAAACGGAGGACAGGTCCGCCTGTCCTCCGTTTTCATTTTTTCGCTGGTTTGGGAGCTTTTATCTTATCAATAGGGAGTGATTCAAATGGACAAAGGCGAGAGACTGGCAATTCAGTTTCTGCATCCCGGCAGAGAGAAGACCGAAGAGATAATTATTAAAAAGGCCGATGGAAAGCTATGCCAACTGCACGGACGGAAGTTTGTTAAGGACTGCGGGGATTATATTACTGATAGCTTGGTTTCAGGGGAAGAACATGCGCATATCATGTTCTGGTGTGAATACGAGCAGCAGCTGAAATACGATAAATTATGCGGCAGGCCCCATATTGATGGCTACCCAAGGTACATTCAGACGTTAAGACCGGCCTGCTATCGGCAGAGCTGCGGCGAAATAGGCGGATGTATCAACACCGATCCCTATATATTTGGCAGGTATATGCTCTATTCAAATTGCCGGCAAAAGAGAAGTCATCTTCTGAGAAATCTGCTGCCGGGGTCGGTCATCGTCTTCGGGAGCAGAGTGAACGGCCATTTTTGTTTCGACACGGTGTTCGTCGTCTCACGACCGCTTTGTACCTTTACTAGAAGGGACGGCAGGGAGGTGCTGGGGAAATTAAAGGACGAGGGCGCGATCTCGGAAAACTTCTGGCAGGCCACGGTCGAGCCGCTGCTCCATGACGATAACGCGAAAGACTGCGAATTTGTCTTATATGAAAGCGCCACCTATCAGAATCCCATAGACGGTATGTACAGCTTCTTCCCCTGCAAACTGAAGGACGAGATCGGCTTCCCGCGTCCGGCGGCGACAGCGCCCTGTATAAACCATAAAATGTGGACCGGCATTAGAACTTTGGTATCTAATGAGGATGCCAAAGGATGTTTTAATGTTTGGGAATCTCTCCGGCGCGACGTGCTGGAAAACGGCCTCTGTCTGGGTGTAAGAGCGGAAGAGCCTGGCGAGCGAGAACGGCCAGCTGGTATTTGAGAGCCATTTCTTATTTTAACTTTTGACGGGGCGAGGTGCCGGCGGTTTGCGCCGACGGCACGGTTCTTCCCGCTGCTTTTGAAAAATATTCGGTTATATTTTTGCGTTCTTTTTAAGCTGAGCTTCAATATCACGGCCGCCGTACATGACTCGGATAATTGTGACGACGGCTTTTTCTATGTTAAGAATGTAAAATACGCAGTAGCTGCCGACAGGCATGACGCGGAGCCCACGACTGTGCCATGGCTCATTCTCATATTCACGAAAGCGTTCCGGCATTTGGCTGAGGCTTATGATGCTTTTTTCTAGGCGGTCAAGCTGTCCGCGGGCGTTTTCAGGCGACTGCAGTTCAAAAGCGATATATTCGTATACGCCGCGGAGGTCGGCATCCGCCTGCGCCGAAATTTCAATTTCAAAGATCATAATCTTTGTGGATGTCAGCAAATGCTCTGCCTGCCGGTTTAGTTCGCCCAGCTTTCGCGTCGGCATATCCTCTTTCCAGTTCGGCATTTATCTCCGCGTCGGATAAAGCTCTCATGTCCACTGGACGTGCGGAAGGAATCTTCACCTCAAAGGGAAGCCCTCTATGAAGAATGATCTGTTTGTAAAACATATTGATAGCGTTCGAGGCTGGGATTCCGAGCGCGGAAAGTATGCCTTCCGCCTGCTCTTTAACGTCCGGTTCGATTCGCGCATATAAATTTGCCGATTTAGCCGCCATAGTGCATCACTCCTTTCAAAAGTTTTCTGCATCCTTATTATATGCGTATGTCAGTACAACAGCAATACTAAAAGATCTGCCAGCAGCGGCTGGGCGTCGTCATTTTTAGCGCTTTCACAACGTTCGCCGTAAATTACCTTAGAAATATTAAGAAAAATGACGCGGTTTCCCTTCTGTAAATGTTCACTGCGACCTATCACTGCCATGTGAAAGCGAAAAATGCCGCCGCCCAGCCGTCGCTGGCTGCTCAATTTTTCTGTTAATAGACTTGATGTGTTTGCCCTGAGGCTGCCAGCCGGTACGGCCGCAGGCGGTCGGCTTTAATGCTTTTATTCAGGAAATAAGCGCCGCCGTTTTTCACTTTATTTCAATATCGCAGACCTCGGAATATCAAAAAATACGGAGGCGAAGCGGTGCCGCCCTTCGCCTCCGTATTATTTAGCCTTTTGCCGTATCTCTTATTTCTTTTTATCCTTCGCCCATTCGGCCTCCAGCTTTTCCAGTTCGTCGATGGTGATCTTTTTGTAGCCTTTGGGCTCGTTGAAGAGGCTGGGGTCCTGAGGGGCCATCTTTATCTTCTTATATTCGTAGGAGACGGCGCCGTTCATCGATTCCATTTTTACGGGGATGGGGAAGCCTGTGCGGTACCACTCGTAGTATTGGTCCTGGGTCTCGCCTTTGTTGTATTTGACGGTGACGAGGAATTTTTTCAGGCGGTAGCTGTCGACCATCTCATAGCCGAGGTCTTTGCGCGAGAGGTCTCCCGTGTCCTTCGGCGCGCCGGTCTCTCCGATATCTCCGGGGATAACGCCCCAGAATTCCTCCTCCACGTAGACCCTCTTCTTCGGGAAGATGATCCACATCACCTTTTTGTCGGCGCGCGTCACCTCAATCTCGTCCATGCCCTCCATCTCAAAGCGGGATTTTTGCCCCGTCATGTATATCTTTCCCTTACGCACGGAGTCGCCGTCTTTTTCTACGAATTCGGCGCTGAAATCCATCGCGAGGGCCTGCAGCGCGAAGGCCAGGATGAGGATTGCCGCCGAGGCGGTGATTATCGTTATTTTTTTCAGTTTCATGCTGTACCTCTCTTTACTTTTGCTTCGCCGCCTCACCCAGGGTAATGACAGCGGCGTTTATTCTGATATTATATAATATAGTCGCCTGCGTGGCCGCGCACCGATTAAATTTATGATACGCCGGTGATATCGTGCTTTATGGAATTTTTCTGAGTGTAGTTACCTGTTTTTGTTGGGGCAGCACCTCTTTTCTGCTGCGGGGGATAAAGGGGCTGGACGCATCGGAGATGTCGCTGATGCGCTCCTGCGGCGGCCTGCTCTGCGCCGTCGGGCTGGTCTCTTTCGTGCACGGGGCGGATGTGGCGCGGCTGGGGGCCTCGGAGGCGCTGATTTTTGCCGCTCTCGTGCTCTGTAACAACGTCATCGGCGACGTATTTCTATTTTTCGCGCTGCACCGGCTCGGCGTCGCGCGCGGCTCGGCGATAGCCAGCTCCTACCCGATTCTTGTCGCGCTTGCCTCGTACCTATTCTTCGGTTCGCCGCTTACGCTGACGATAATCACCGGTACGCTCTTTGTCGTCGCAGGTGTCGCTTTGCTCTGCCATTCGGACAAGGACGAGGGAAAGCTTTCCGTCTCCGGCCTTGCCTATGCCTTCCTTGCCAGTATTTTCTGGGCCGCGGGGCTCGTATTCAATAAAGAGCTGCTGGTGGAGGGACTCTCGCCCGCGACGATTGTGCTGGGGCGCGGCGTCACCTTTTTTACGCTCGCCTTTCTGATCTGGTTTTTTCGCGTGCTTGTGGTCAAGAAAGATCTTAACGCCTGGCGGGTCTTTCTCAAGAGCGATTCCCTCTACGGTCTGCTGGCGGGGATCTGCTCGCTGGGCTTCGGTGCCTGGTTTTATTCGCGCGCGCTGGAGTACGTCTCTCCCGCCGTCGCCACGCCGATAGGGGCCTCAAACCCGATAATCGCCTCGATACTCGCGATGTTTGTCTATAAGGAGAGGATACGCCCCTCGCAGTGGGCGGGGATCGCGCTGGCGGTCGGAGGTTCGATACTGGTGACCTTATAGGCGGCTATGGCCGGACAGGCCGCTTGTGTTAAGACAAGCCATAGTTTGTCAGCCGTCCGTTCGATAGAATGACGCCCTCCCGAATACAGACGGGAGGGCGTCGGTTTTTCTTGTTGGATTCTTAGCTCCTCGGCGTCAAGCCGGGGATTTGGTGTTCTTAGAACGCGGGGACAATGCCCTTCGGCACGAGATTTTTGTTGATGTAGTCTTTGACCTCTTTGGAATTGGAGGCCTTCACGAGCGCCTTCACTGCGGGGCTGTCCTTATCCGCGCCGCGCACGACGAGGACGTTCGCGTAGGGAGAGTCCTTGCCCTCGATCACGATCGCGTCTTTGGCGGGGATGAGGCCCGCTTCGCCGGCGAAGTTGGTGTTGATGACGGCGGCCTCCACATCCTGAAGGGTGCGGGGAAGCTGGGCGGCATCAAGTTCGCGGATCTTGAGGTTCTTCGGGTTCTCGGTGATGTCCTTCGCCGTCACGAGCTCTCCGGCTTTGACCTTGATAAGGCCGCTCTTCTCAAGCAGGCGCAGGGCGCGGGCGCAGTTCGTCGCGTCGTTGGGGATCGCTATCTGCGCGCCGTTCTTGAGTTCGTCTATCTTCTTGATCTTCTTTGAGTAGAGTCCCAGCGGCTCGATGTGTATCTTCGCGACCCAAACGAGATCATAGCCCCTCTCTTTGTTGGTGTTTTCGAGATAGGGGATGTGCTGGAAGAAGTTCGCGTCGAGGGCCTTTTCGGCGAGCGCGGTGTTCGGCGTCACGTAATCGGTGAATTCGACGATCTTGAGGTCATAGCCGTCCTTCGCGACGAGCTCCTTGACGACGTTCATGAGATCCTTGTGCGGGAAGGGGGTGACTCCGACCTTGATCTCTTTGCCGGCGGCGAAGGCGGCGGCGGGGATGATGAGTGCGGCGAGAAGTGCGAGTGCGATTTTCTTCATTGTGTTTTTACTCTCCTTTTGGTTTTTTTATTTAAGTTCGTTTTACCTAAATAACTACTAACGCATATTCCGCTGATTAGATGTATCAGCCGCTAAACGGGCAGGTTCCTGCTTTAGGCGCGTGGTGCTCATTTCATATTCTATTCGACACCACCCCCGTTATCTGATCTTCTCGTAGACATAGTTTCCGGCGTACTGGATCACCTGGACGATCACGATGAGGATCGCGACGGAATATACCATTACGTCTGTCTGGAAACGGTTGTAGCCGTACTTTATCGCAAGATCGCCGAGTCCGCCCCCGCCGACGACTCCCGCCATCGCGGAGTAGCCGAGAAGGTTTATCGCGACGATCGCCCAGTTGAGGACTATCGCGGGCATCGCCTCTTTTATCATCACGCCGAAGATGATCTGCGTGGTGGAGGCCCCGAATGACCTTGCCGCCTCCACGACGCCGCGGTCGACCTCAAGCAGGCTGCCCTCCATGAGGCGCGCCACGAAGGGTGTCGCCGCGATCGTCAGCGGCACTATCGAGGCGGTGCTGCCGATAGAGGTGCCGGCGATGAGGCGTGTCAGCGGGATAATCGCGATCAGCAGGATGATGAAGGGGAAGGAGCGGAGCAGGTTTACCGCCACGTCGAGTACGCCGTATATGGCCTTGTTGGGCTTCAGTCCGTTCGGCCCCGTGATTATCATCAGGATCGCCACGCCGGAGCCGAATATCCCCGAGAAGAAGGTGGAGACGACCACCATATATATAGTTTCCCAAAGCGCCGCTACAAGCTCACTGCCCATCTTTCATTACCTCCCAGTACATCTTGTTTTCTCCAAGCCATTTTTCGATATTCGCCACGTCCTCGTCGGCGACGTTTATGATGAGGAAGCCCATCACCGTCTCGCGGTACTTTTCGATGCGCCCGCCGACGATAGAAAAGTTGATGTCAAGGTCGCGCGCCATATTCGTGATGATGCTGTCGTTGGCGACCTCGCGTGGGAACATCAGGCGGATGTTGGTGCCGGAGGGGATGACGGCGTAGTCGTCGGTGATGAGCTTGCGCAGCTCCTCGCCGGGGGCGAGGAAGAGCTTGTCGGTCTCGCCGGAGGCGACGATCTCGCCGCCGTCAAGGATGATGACCTTGTTGCAGATCATCTTCACGACCTCCATCTGGTGTGTGACGACGATGATGGTGACGTTGAGTTTTTTATTGATATCCATCAGCAGTTCGAGGATCGAGATCGTCGTCTTGGGGTCGAGCGCCGAGGTGGCTTCGTCGCAGAGCAGTATCTCGGGGTTCAGCGCGAGCGCCCTGGCGATACCGACGCGCTGCTTCTGCCCGCCGCTCAGGTTGCGCACCTTCTCATGCTTTTTCCCCGTGAGGCCGACCAGTTCTAGCAGCTCGTCGGCGCGCGCCGCCGCCTCGTTTTTAGGGGTGCCCCATACCTTGAGAGGGAAGAGGATGTTCTCATAGACATCCTTTCTGTTCATGAGGTTGAAGTTCTGGAATATCATCCCCATATCGCGGCGCAGGAGCTTCAGCTCACTTTCGTCAAGGTCCTTTACCTCCTTGCCGCCGACGCGCACGCTGCCCTCGCTGTAGCTTTCGAGGCCGTTGAGGCAGCGTAGGAGTGTCGATTTTCCCGCCCCGGAATGGCCGACGATGCCGAATACGTCGCCCTTCTTCACCTCAAGGGAGATGTCGGAGAGCACCTTATGGTCGCCGAAATATTTCCCCAGATTATTGATTTCGATCATACAGATCCATCCTTCGCACAAAATCTTGATTTTATAAAACTTCTTCTTCACAAAAAAAGACCGAGCCTCAAGGCTCGGTCTTATGATTTTACGCGCGCGACGCTCTAGGCGTCCGGTAAATCACAAGAGGAGCCCTGCGTGTACATGCACATCATCATGTTGTTGGCAAAATAGCCGGTACTAGATCTCATGTTTGCTCCTCCTTCTCCAAATATGGGACACATTGTAGTAATGATTGGCGCGATTGTCAACCCCGTTATGCCGTCAGCCCTGCGTCGGATTGCCTCTCTTATTTGATGACGGGAGGCTTCGCGGTGGTTTTGAGCTTCACGACCTTGGCCTGCTCAAAGGGGAACATGGAAAAATCATAATACTCCGTGTTCCAGGTGTTATACCGCGAGAGGTAGTAGGCCCGGTTCTCCTGATCGGCCAGCACCGACCACATTGTCGGGTAAACTTCGTTCTCCACCGGGTCGACCTGCTCCGTTCCGGCGTTGACCGTGGCCAGAAGGCCGCGCATCGCGAGCAGCGTGCGCGGGCTGCCGTCCACTTTACGCCCCCGCATATCGGCGAGATACATTCTGGCCCTCGCGCGGCGGTCGACGGGCAGATTGGTGCCGTTCGGCTGGTATCCCGCGCTGTCTAGGTAGAGATGCACGTCGTAATGCGGCTCGTTGGTCATCGCGTCGTATTGGCTGCCGTGGTAGACCTTCACAGCGCCGTCTATAAACTCGATCACCGCCCGGTCTCCGCCGGTGTCGGCAACGGCGAAGTGGAGAGGGGTATTCTGCGTCTCATAGTCAAGCCGCGGACCATTGGAACCCTGAATACTATGGAACGCGGCCGGATAGACGTTGATCGACGGCAGGGCGGCGAGAGCCTCGTTCACGGTCGCGAAGTTGGAGACGATATAGCTGACGAAATTGGCGATGCCGACGTCCCTGTGCTGCGGCGACGGTACCGGCAGCTGCGAACCGTCAAGGAAGAGCAGGCTGCACTGGAGCCCCTTTTCATTCATCGCCTCCGAAACGAGGCCGGAGACGCCGCCTCTGATCTGAATGCTCGCATATTTTGACTTATACTCCAGCGCGTTGGGGGTGTCGGCCGCCTTCACCGCCACATTCCTTCCGTGTCCTTCGACTACGGCGCCGTCGTCGGAATACCAGTCCATAGTCCGTGCTACGACAGACGACGTGCCTCCGCTGTAAACGGCCCATGTGCAGGCTAAAGCGGCTCCGGCGGGGAGCAGGAAGAGCGAAAGGACCGCCGCGGCGGCGATTTCGTGTATTACACGTTTCATATTGTTACCTCCAAATTTGAGATGTGGTGAAGTGATATATGGTCCTTAGAGGACCGCCAAATTCGGGAGTATTGTAATACGTCATCCTGCGGGGAACTATCGTCCAAATGGCCGGTTTTGTTACCGTATCCAGAGGTAAAACATCGTCTCCGCCCCGCCGACCGGCTCGCCGCGGCTGTCGAAGGCCTCGGTGGTGACGGTGTAGAGCCGTCTTTTCCCGCCGCCCGGCACCGTTATCGTGTGGCGGAACTCATAGATCGACGGCGAGGCCCATTTTTCGTCCCGAGGATCATAATAGCGCTCGAGGCCGGTGGGAAAATCCTTCTCGATCACCTCGCCCGTACTCTTTTCCTCCAGGCGGTAGCGTATCTTGGCGATACGGTTTTTGATCGTGTAGGTGCCGTCGTCGTTCTGTTCCACCTCCGAGAGCGGCGGCTGGATCGGCGGCACCACTCCGTAGAGTGTCACCGGCAGACCGGGAGCCGCAGCCACGGAATCGTAGACGTTCCAGTCGACATTTCCCGCGTTCCGCGTGGGGAAGTATTTCTCCGGGCGCGCGCCTATCTCCGCGCGCGTGAAGCGCAGCCGTTCTCCCTCATAGAGCTTTATGATCTTTCCATCCTTCACATGCTCGCCGTCCCAGGCGGCATATTTCAGCGAGGGCTCGCCGGTGTCATAACAGTAAAACCATACCTCGTCGTCGCGGAACATCCGCCCCTCAAAGGCAATGCGCCCCAACTCCACCTCCTGCGAGGCGCTGCGCTTTTCCGGTATGTTATAGAGTACGGCGTGGACCCTGCCGGAATTATATTCAAGCGCGTCGTTGAACCGCCAGCGCAGCGGAATCTCATAGGTCCCGGGAAGGCCGCGGAACCAGTAGCCGGGGAAGGGGTCTCCGTATATCCGATAGCCCCTGGCGGCGGCGAACTCCGTCACCTTTTTCATATGGGCTGGCGGGGAGAAACGCGCGAGCATCTTGTCCGGCACGGAGCCGAGCATCACGTCGACATAACGCTCCGCGAGGACCCGGCCTCCGGATATCGCGGAGACGGTGACGCGGTAATACTTCCATTCGAGATCGTCTCGGTATAACTTTTTATAGTCGCTGTCAAAATCCTTTGTATTGCCGCCCTGTACCAGTGCGGCGTAACCCTCTTCCGTCACCGCCGCTTTGAGCCGGGGGTCGTAAAAGGACTGTGGGTCGCCGTGACGGTAGACGAGATCCGGCGGCGGCGAGGCCATCAGCTCCTCAGGAGAGAGCTTTGTCCAGGGGGCTTTCCCCTCATAACGGAACCAGATATCGCGGCGCGGCGTGAGGCCGCTTGTCCTGTCGACGTGGCTTTCGACGGTGCGCAGCGGTATCCTTATGCCGTCGCGCATCAGTCCGGCCTCCGCCACCTCCACGCGGATGTCGATGGGCAGTTCGGCGGGAGATATCCCCTCGCGGTCGATGCGCCCGGCCACATAAAAGTCGCGCCCCGATTCAAGCACCGTCTCGTACACGGATGGTATCTCGATGGAGAGCTTTACCGCTTCGGCGCGCACGGGGGCGCAGAGGAGGCATAAGAACAGAAAAATTGTAAAAAAGCCGCGTCTCATTGGCACATCGTCCTCTCCATAGATTCATCCTAATTATATAAAGAATCCTGCAATAATGATATAAACAAATGTGCGCCCGGCGGGATTTCGGGGAGAACATGAATCTCTCACGCCCCTGCCCGCATTGTTCGGCAGCGTCATGCCTGACGTTGTTACAAAGTCAGCTGCGCGTATAAACGCCGATTTACCAAAGATTTTGGCGCCCTCTCTGAGGGAGCTCCCCGCGATGAACAGAGTCCCGAAAACCGCACAGCGCTATAAAAGCTCCCAAGGGTATCAAAAATTTATTCAATAAAGAGACTTCGATATTGCATCGGAGCCTTTTTCAATTTTATCTGTATCCTGTCGTTATTATAATACCTTATATATTCGTCTATAGCATCTTTAGCCTCCTCGTAGTTCTCCCATTTTACTCGGTTGACGAGTTCTGATTTAATGTGACTAAAGAAGTTTTCTGCACAGGCATTATCCAAACAATTTCCTTTCCTTGACATCGAGACCTTGAGTCCGTATCTTTGTGTCAGGTTGAAATATGCATGGCTTGTATATTGAAACCCCTGGTCGCTGTGGAGGATTGGTCCATCAGCGACCACCTTATTATTGTTTTCAAATGCTTTCTTCAATGTATCGGTTACTAACTTAATATTATTATTACGACTGATTTGATATCCCTGTATGGAATTATCAAAGAGATCTTTTATCATGGAGAGGAATATATTACCCTTTTTTGTTCGTATATATGTGATATCAGTAACCAGTTTCTGGTTTGGTCTGTCGGAACGAAATTCTCTGTTCAGGATATTCTCATAGCTGTGGATATTTCCTGACATCACTTTAAACTTTTTCTTTTTTCTTATTTCCGCTTGAAGTCCTGCTTTTTTCATAACACGCCTTACCCTCTTATTGTTTACATGAATGCCAATGAAGTTGTTGAGCCACAGAGTCATTCGCCTGTACCCATAAGTGTTTTTGTTGATATCCTGTCCCGTTCTTATTGCTTCTATGAGAGGACCGTCTTTATCTTCCATTCCACGCCGCTTTAGCCAACTGTAGTATGCAGAGCGTGATACGGACAAAAATCTACACATTCCACAGACAGAATGTTTTGTTGAAAATTCAAAAATGATTCTGTATTTAATATTTCTTTCTATCACCACCTTTGCAGCTCTAAGGCTTTTTTTAATACGTCGACCTGCATTTCCAGCTCTTTGATCTTTTCTATGCTATTTGTAACTTCCAATTTCTTATCTGGACAGTCACGTTTTGAACTAGAAATATCCCCTTGTTCGATAAATTCCTTACACCATCGTCTTAAAAGAGAGGGACTTGAAATGTTAAAAGATGAGGTAACATCTACCATAGTACGTCCCTCTTCTAAATGAGCCGAAACAGCTTCAAGTTTTACAGCCTTGCTGTAGGTTCTTTTTTTCCTTGTATCATCCAGTAAGTCCTTCTGTCCGCTCTTATATAAAGATATCCATGTTTTAATAGAATCAGGACTAACACCAAGTTCTTCAGCAATCCGCCTTCGTGGAATTCCCTGTTTGTGCATCTCAATTGCTCTTATTCTTTCTTCCGTTTTACGTTTACGCATAGAAGATCCCCCTTTATATGTATTTAGTTTTATTATAATCCAGGGGCTTTATTTGGCTGTCCGATTTTCGGGATGCTGTTCACGAAGCGGGGTGAGGGAGAGTTGACCTTCGGTTCTCCCGCGGCTTTTGCCGCGGGCTCTGTATGGCGCGCTTTCCGCGCCATACAGAGCAACACTCCTTCCGTCAGCCGCCAAAAACGGGCGGCCGACACCTCTGATGTAACTACCAGCCGAATCGCACGAAATCAAAGATTTCGGCTCCCTGGCCGCCTCGGAGAGGGAGGCTGTAAGGGCAAAGTCAAAATCTAAATCGTAATTTATCTTTTACCTTACCGATTCCCCCTCCTCCTTATCACACAACCAAACAACCAGCACCCCCCAACCCCCGGCCCCCCGCGCGGCGTTGTCGCCTTCCTCGTCTCCTCCCACTGTTAAAGTTGTCACACCTTGACTTTACAAAACCCAATAAGGAGGACTGCGACAATGCAGAAAGAGAACCAGAACGTTCACTTGTCTCCCCTACCCGTACCACGGCTGAACACCGTCCCCATACCGGAGGCTGTCCGTGCCTACAAGCCGCTTGTAAAGGCCGTTGCGAAACGCTACCAGGGGCGCGGCGCGGAATACGACGACCTCGTGCAGGAGGGCTGTCTCGCGCTGCTCATCCTCGTCCCCAAATGCCCCGACCCCCAATGGCTCGCGCTTTTCCTCAAAAACCACCTGCCCGGATACATAAGGGACGCCGCGGCGCGCCTCCGCCGCGCGCACGCCGCCGGCAAAGAGCTGCCGCTCGAAGAGCTGGAAGAGATACTTGGCGCGGAAGAACAAAACTACCGCGAAATCGAACTGCGCGAGACGCTCATGCGCGCCCTTTCCCCCGATGAGTTCGACATCACGCTGGCGCTCCTTGAGGGCTGCAGCCAGCGGGAGATCGCGCGCACCCTGGGCGTCAGCCAGCAGGCCGTCGCGGCGCGCCTCAAAACGATCCGTAAAAAGATAAAAAAGGCCATGAACGAATAAATTGCCTGGATTAAGTAAATTATGCTATACTGCACTAAGTAAAACTACCTACCAATAAGGTAAAAATAATAACGAAGTGCACTAGTCAACAAAACCTGGACAGTTGACTTGCTTAACTCTGTATAGTAGGGGGGTATCTCGTTACGTCCTACTCCTAAAACTGCCGTTTCCGCTATACGCCTCCTTATACTGTTTCGGCGTCATGTATCCCAAAGCATAGGCCGGACGCTCTTCATTGAAGAATTTTATGTATTCCTCTATCTCCCGCTCTATGTTTTCTTTGCCTGTTACATGAAAGTCTGTAAACAGCTCCGCTTTCAGCCAGCCGTTTATCGCTTCCATCGCCGCATTGTCCGTAGGAGTTCCGCTTCTGGACATGGAGTGGGCTATATGGTTCAGTTCCAAGATGTCGTTGTATTTCTTGGAGGCGTATACCGCGCCCTGGTCTGTGTGCAGTATCGTCTGCCATTCCGTTTTTTTATCTTTATTCATTATCAGTCCTTCCAGCCCGTCTATGTATGTCATTCTGTCTCCGCGCCTTGAAGACAACGCATGGCTTACTATTTCGTTGTTCCATAGGTCCATATACAGTGTCAGCTCATAGTACGTACCTTTGAAGCAGAATGCCGTCATATCGCTCGCTATGTACTGCATCGGTGAGTATACCGGCAGGCCTGCAAGAAGCAGGTTGGGGAATAATCTGTACGGATTGCCTGGTTTTTTATAACGGTAGTGTTTTGCCTTGCTCTTTATACCGGCAGCCCTGCAACATTTATAGGCGTACGGATCTGAATGGACTATTCCGGTGTCAAGGCGTATCTTCGCGTTAAGCCATCTGTATCCGTGCGACGGATATCTTTTATGATATTCCATAAAGAGCATTACGCTTCTAGCAAAATCCCTCGCTCTTTTGGACGGTTCAAACAGGCTGCGTTTCCAGTTATAGAAGCTGCTTCTGGGAATCCCCGTCACACGGCACAGGATGACTACAGGAAAATACTCGGATAGTTCCAGAATTACTTGGTATTCGAGCTGTCTAAAAGGATATATTCCTTTACCGGACCATCTCCTTTCACCTCGTAGCCTTTTTTTAATCTTGCTTCCGCTACTTTCGCTTTAATCAACTCAACAATGAGTTCTTTTTTTGTCATGGACTCATAATCTGATAGGTCAGGCTGTCTTTCGGAAGGCTTGTAAACATAACTGTCCGAACCGTTTCCGGAAGACTTGGGCGGCAGACTGTTGGAATCACGATACATCCGCATATAGTCCCTAGCCGTGTCGTCGCTGATGCCGTAGGCTTCGGCAGCCTCGTAACGTGTCATTATCCCCTCATAAACTTTTCGTCCGATTTCAAGACGCTCTTCTTTCGTGTATCGCATTACAGGCCTCCTGTGCATATAAACATGGCTCTTGTGCCACAAGATATTATTGTCATGTATAAAAGACAATTATATCTTGTCTCACTTTTACCCCCTATATGTACAGGATTAGTTTAGCAGTGCAAAGGAGCGAACTAAGTTGAAAACTCAGAACAGAGACCACTGTAATATTTTTGTATTGAACGAGAGTGCCCCCCCCCCAGGAAGTAAAGTCGAGTTTAAGATATCCCTGTCCCTTTATTTTAATTCTTCTCTTACTTTCACTTACACTAATACTGAACACGGCGCGGCCCGCGGCGGCGCTGACGAGCGCGGATGTCGTATATTACGGCAGCTATCCGCAGTCCGGCACATCTCCTGACTTCAATGAGGAGCCCGTTCTCTGGCGCGTGCTCGAAGTGAGCGGCGACAAGACGGCGCTCATGCTTTCGGAAAAGCTACTGGACAGCGGCGTGCCATTCAACCCCGATTACAGCAATACCGATCCATACTATTGCTGGTGGAGCGAATCGGAGATCCGCAAATTCCTCAACGGCAAAGAATATGTCGAGTCGGTCTCCGCGGATGTGACCAAGATAACGGTGAGGAACCCGAAGCCCTATTCCTTCTACGAGAAGGCCTTCTCCGTGGGCGAAGGCGGCGGGATAATAAAGGCGGATGTGGACAACTCGAGCGCATGGGGTGCTCCCACCGGTCCCAAGACGACCGATAAAATATTCCTCCTCTCCCTCTCCGATGTTGACAGTTCCGACCCGTCAAGCGAGCCGTTAGCGAAAGGCAGGAAATACGGTTTTGTCGATGATAATTCCCGCAAAGCGGAGCTTACCGACTATGCCCTGTCGCAGGGAGCCGAGATCGAAGGTAACAATAAGTATGGTTATTGGTGGCTTCGTTCCCTCCACAGCGCGGGCGGAATTGGCAACGTCCCCCTGCACTTCATGGCGATGGACATCCTCCCTGACGGCATGATCAACAGTTTCCACCATTTCATGATGGTTTTCGGCCTTCGTCCGGCTTTTCGTCTGAATCTTAAAAACATCATCTTCACATCTCCCGCCGCAGGCGGGAAACAGGATGGCCTGACCGCCTCGCTCCATAAACAAACCTACGCCTCCAACGATAAAGGAAAATACGAACACAAACTGACCCTCGCGACAAATACATACAAACTGGCCTCTGCCGACTTAACGAGCGGGGACTTCTCGATCTCGAACGGCGCCGTCAACCTTGACGTGAAGGTAAGGTACTCAGGCGCCTCCACCGGCGTGGGCTACCACCTCGCCGCCGCCGTCACAAGCGGCGACAGAGCCCTGTACTATGGGCGGATAAAGAGCCTTGCGGCCGCCGCCGACAAAAGCGGCGACGTTACCTTCACCATCCCCGAATACAAAAGCGGCGAAGAGTTCTATCTCTTTGTTGAGGGGCGCAATAACAACGGCGACAATAAGACCGATTTTGCCAGCAAGCCAATATGTCTTATCGGACCCGGCAGAAAGATAACGCCGCTCTCCGAAGACGTCGAAGAGCCTGCCCCTAAGACCACGGCTATAGAGGTGACCCCCTCCGCACTTACCATTGTTAAAGGATATGCCACGCAGTTATCCGTTATCTTTGCTCCCGAAGGAACCTCCGAAAAGATAATCTGGAGCAGCGACAAGCCGGATATTGCCGCAGTAGACTCCAGCACAGGCGTCGTAAAGGCGCTTGGCACGGGAACTGCCGTCATAACGGCCTCCACGCCCGGCGGCAAAACCTCGTCGTGCGCGGTGACAGTGACGGAAAAAACGCAGGCGGAGGGCATCGTCCTGACACCGGCCTCTATGACTATGTACAAAGGCACAAAGGAAAAAATCACAGTCTCCTTTAACGGCATCGCAGAACAGCCGCTTGTCTGGAGCAGCAGTGATGAAAAGATAGCCAAAGTTGACGGACAGGGTAATGTCACCACGCTCTCCGAGGGAAAATGTATGATAAAGGCTTCCACCGCGGACGGCGCGGCGAGCGCCGAGTGTGCGGTCAAAGTCACGCCGGACTCCGGCGGCGGCTCAGGAGGCGGTTCCGGCGGCTGCAACGCTGGGCTGGGGCTAGGCGCGCTCGCGCTTTTGACGCTCCTTCCCTGCGCAGTCAGGAAAAACAAAGGCGGTAAATAAAGGCTAAAACACGGAACGGAGAATGAAAAACTCCGTTCCGTGTGCCATTATGCCGGGAGATGATCGGATGTCTGCGAAACATCGAGGATTCCACGCGCCGCTGTTGATCGCGATACTCTTTTCAATCTGTCTCTTCCTCATCTTTTGCCTGTTGACTCACGAGGTGCGATATGGATAGAGAGTTCCGTAAAATGCTTATATACGGAAAGAGATAAAACCTTTCTCGAAAAATAGCCTGCCGGCGGTGACGGGCTGTACCCTCAACCACAGAACAGGAGTGAGACGAATTGCGCTTAAAAGACGCGAAACGATTCTTCCGCGACCTGATGGAAGATACAACTATACGCGGTAAATGTATAGAGATCACCATGCTGCCCAAAAGAGAACACGGTATGGCACTCCGCGCGCTCGGATACTCATTCACCCCCAAGGAACTGGACGACGTGCTTTGCCGCGAATTTTACCTCATGACGGAAGAGGAGCGCCGTCTGTTCGGCCCCGGCGACCTGCGTGATATCGTGATGGGTATGTGGGGCAATTGCATGTGACGGCGGCTCTTGGCCGCCGGTCTCCGGTCCTGTTGAGCTAAATCAGCGGCGTGTCTAAACGCCGATCCATCTTTGGTTAGAGAAAAGAGATAAATAGCGGTTTAGCTTTGAGAGTGTAAAAAATAAATAGCTGTTTAACCTTTCTTTTGACTTTGCCCTTAAAGGCGCCCTCTGTGAGGCGGCCAGGGAGCCAAATCAGAGTTCTTCTGATTTGTGCGATTCGGCTGGTAGTTACATCAGAGCTGGCTCGGCGATGTTTTTCGCCGAGACTGAGGGAGAGTTGACCTTAGGTTCTCCCGCGGCTTTTGCCGCGGGCTCTGTTTGGCGCGGTTCCCGAGCCAAACAGAGTAACACTCCTTCCGTCAGCCGCCAAAAACAGGCGGCCGACACCTCTGATGTAACTACCAGCCGAATCGCACGAAATCAAAGATTTCGGCTCCCTGGCCGCCTCAGAGAGGGAGGCAAGAGGGCAAGTCAAAAGCTAAACCGTTACTTACCTTCGATAAGGGAAATGATAAATCGTCATTTATCGCCTTTGAGCGTTATCGATGCGTTCGCCCCGGTTTTCCCCGAATTAGATAGACTTGCATACCTCCGAACACTTATAATGACTGGACCTAACATACTTTATCCGAGGTGCGGGGATGCGAAAATTTTTTCAGATGGCCGCAATCTTTTTTATACTGCTATCGACACCGGTGCAGGCTTGTGCCGATCATGTGTTCCTTTCCGAATATAAGCAGACCCTATTCAATTTAGGGAGCGGCCTGGGGGCGGACGAGGCGAACGACGTATTACAGACCGCCGACGGTTACGTTTGGGTCGCCTCCTACAGCGGCCTCCTGCGCTACGACTGCACCGATTTCCTGCGTTTTGCCGGCGGGCGCAGCGGTTTCGCGGCCAAGAGCGCCACCACCCTCTATGAGGACCGCGGCAGCCGGCTGTGGGTTGGCACCAACGACAACGGCCTCTTTGTCCGCGAGGAGGGCGGCAAGTTCCGCCATATCCCCGACCTCACGGGGGGACATTTTAACACCATCCGCGCCGTCACCGAGGGGCGTGACGGAACGATATATTTCGGCTCCGCAAGCGGCGTTGGGCGCGTGACACGGGAGGGGCTGGAACGCATCCCGCTCGGGGATATGGACACCGCCTTTGTTCTTGACCTCATATGCGACGGAGAGGGCGGCATCTGGGGCGTGACGCGCGCGGGGGAGGTCTTTGTCCTGAAGGATGGAGAGCTGCGCCGGAGGATAACCGCGCCGGAGCTTCGGGACCACACCGCGCAGTGCGTTATCCGCCACTCTTCGGGCCGGATATTCGTTGGGCTCTCCGAGGGGGGGATGCTCTCTCTCGGAGCGGACGGTGCCGCGCGGAACGCCGAATATATCCCGACGCCGGGACTTGAGGGCATAAACGACCTTTACGAGGACAGTGACGGCTATCTGTGGGTCTGTGCTGATAACGGCCTCGGCCGCTTTGATAAGGAACTGAAATTCCGCCTGATCGAGGGGGCGCTGCTCAATAGCTCTATCGAAAGGATATTTCAGGACTATGAGGGAGGATTCTGGGTCACCTCCTCGCGTCAGGGGCTGCTGTATTTCACAAAGAATAAATTCATGGATGTAAATTTCGCGCTGCAGCTGCCTCCCGCGGTGACGAACGCGGCCCTTGCCGTCGGCGGCCTTCTCTATATCGGCACGGACGAGGGGCTCTATCTTGCCGACGCCGATTTCCGGCTTCATGAAAATGGACTGACGAAAGAGCTTCGCGGAAAGCGTGTCCGCAACATCATCCGCGATTCCCGCGGGCGGATATGGATAAGCACCTTCTCCGAGTCGGGGCTGATCTGCGTATCTCCTGACGGGGGATTAAAACACTACCGCCGGGCCGAGGGAATGCCGGACGACAAGGTGCGCCTTGCGATGGAGCTCACTAACGGCGACATCGTCGCCAGCACTAACAGCGGCGCGGCTATCATACGCGGCGGGAAGGTGATACGGGTCTTTGACGGCGAATCGGGGCTGACGAACCTTACGATACTCTCCGCCTGCGAGAGCAATGACGGGACGCTCTATCTCGGCACGGACGGCGGCGGCATCTTCTCGGTGACGCGCGGCGGCGTGATGACGAACTACACGAAGGCCGACGGCCTTGGCGCGGACGTGATACTCCGCATGCTCTACGACGCGGAGGAGGGCGGCATCTGGGTGAGCGCCGGCAACGGCATTTCATTTATGGACCGCGATGGCAAGGCGCGCTCTTTTAAAATCCCGGTCCGCGTCTCAAGCGGGATTTTTGATATAAAGAACGGGCCGCACGGCAGGCTGATGCTGATCGCCGACACGGGTATACACCTGGCGGACAGGAAAGAGCTGCTCGCGGGCAAGGAGGCGCACTGGACCTCCTTCATGCGCCGCGAGGGGCTTGGCAGTACGGTGACGCCCAACTCATGGAACAGCTTCGACGGCCGCGGCAGCTTCTATCTGTGCAGCACCAGCGGCCTCTACGCCGTGGTTCCCGACCGGATTGAAAAGAACAACGTCCGGCCGAAGCTGGTGGTTAACAAGATCATCGTGGACGGTACGGTCTACGAAAACCCAAAGCGGATAGATATGCCTGGCGGGGCGAAACGACTCACCGTCGACCTTGCCGTGCTGAGCTTCACGAACCCCGGATACAACGTTGGGGAATACCGTCTCGAAGGTTTTGAAGACGAGACGAATACCGGCAATCAGCAGGATATCAGCAACATCAGCTACACGAACCTGCCCGGTGGCTCCTACACGCTCATATTCAGCGGATTTAACGGCGACGGCGCCGCGAGCGAGAAGCCGCTTGAGATATCGATAATCAAAGAGAAGGCCTTCTACGAGGAGCCGGTGGTGATCGTACTATTTTTCTTATCGCTGGCGGCGCTGATATTTCTCCTCACCCGCTATTACTACCGGCGGCGCAGCCTCAAACTTGAAAGGCGTCAGGAGGAGCTGCGCGCGATTCTGGCGCAGGCATTCGCGGCGATCGCGGATACCATCGACGCCAAGGACCCGTACACGAGCGGCCACTCGACGCGCGTCGCGAAATATTCCGTCGCGCTTGGCCGGAAGCTGGGTTTTTCCAAAGAATACCTCGACAACCTCTATTACACGGCGCTGCTTCACGACATCGGCAAGATTGGGATACCGGACAGCATCCTCAACAAGCCGGAGCGGCTGACGGACGAAGAGTTCGAGATTATGAAGCGGCACGTGGTCAAGGGAGGAAATATCCTCAGCAACATCACGATAATCGACGAGATCAAGAACGGCGCCGCCTATCATCATGAACGCTACGACGGCACAGGATACAGCAAAGGACTCAAGGGCGAGGAGATCCCGCTTGTCGCGCGCGTCATCTGCGTCGCGGACGCGCTTGACGCGATGGCCACCGCGCGTACTTACAAAACCGCGTGCGGCCTTGAATACATCATCTCCGAGATTGAAAAAAATTCCGGGCGGCAGTTCGATCCCGCGATCGCCGCGGCGATGGTCGCTCTTTTGAGGAGCGGCGAACTTAAAATATTCGGTGAGCCGTTGAATGATACGAAGGACGAAGATAAACCTTGAGGAAAAACTGTTGTATGGACTTGAAATAAAATGAAATATTGGGTATCCTTAACTCATCACTTTTGATGATTAACAGTCAGATGTTGCCGGTCCCTTGGACAAAGGGCGCATCAAGGATATAGGAGTGTTTGATTTGGTACAGTCGCATGACAACGTAATATACAACATACTTCTCTTTCTCAAAGAGACGAACGAACCCGCGGGGGCGGGGTCGGTGCAGCGCTTTCTGGAGAAGAAGGGCTTCTCCATGGCCGAGGCTACGGTGGGCCGCGTCCTGCGCGATATGGATTACGAGGGCTACACGGAGAAGGTAAGCAATCAGGGGCGCACGATCTCCGCCAACGGAGAGAGGCGGCTGCGCGAACTGGAAGAGATGCGCTGGCACGACAAATGGACGGAGGGGTTCTTGGACGTCTTTGAAAACACCGATAAAAATTACCTGCTGGAGCTGCTGGAGGCGCGTCTGCCGGTAGAGACGACCGTCGCGCGGCTCGCTGCGCTCAACGCCACGCCGGCGGAGATAGAGGAGCTTCGCGGCGTCGTGAAGGAGCAGGAGCGCCTTGCCAAGAGCGGCTCTCCCGTGTCGGCGCTGGACAACGAGTTCCACCGCACCCTCGCGGCGGCGAGCCACAATCAGATATTGGAGGCGATCGTCGAGCTGCTGCGCAAGAAAGAGGAGTACGGGCGGGTCTTTGAGAAGATACGCCGCGACGCGGGGCATATCTACAACAGCGAGCACCGCCGGATATTTGAAGCGGTCGAGGCGCGTGACCCGGAGCTCGCTGAGCTCACGATGAAAAGGCACATAGCGAACCTTATCGACAGCGTATCCAAATAAACGAGACGCCGCCATACGGTCAGGCCCGGAGCCGCGCCCCCGGGCCTGTTTTTTTGCGCGCGATTCTTCGCATGGAGCGTTTGTTTGGAGTCGGTTCTCTTCGTTCAGTCGTTCGGGGTTAAGCCCGGCATCTGGGTACCGCTCGCAGGCCGGTACGACAGGACAAGGGCGCACTGCGGAATAGCTTCAATATGCTAAATGATAAATAGCGGTTTATCAAAAATTTTGGCGCCCTCTCCGAGGGAGCTGTCCCGTAGGGACTAAGGGAGAGTTGACCTTAGTTTCTCCCGCGGCTTTTGCCGCGGGCTCTGTATGGCGCGGAAACCGCGCCATACAGAGCAACACTCCTTCCGTCAGCCGCCAAAAATAGGCGGCCAACACCTCTGATGTAATTACCAGCCTAATCGCACGAAATCAAAGATTTCGGCTCTCTGGCCGCCTCAGAGAGGGAGGCTACAAGGGCAGAAGCTAAACCGCAAGTTACCTCTTTTCCTGCCTGAAGGAAATGTGATACTGCGCCGAGGCAGAACGGCGCAAAAGAACATATATTCTGCCGATAAAATAATTCTTCGCATATAATATCTTAGAGGAAAGGGACGGTGGCGTGACAATATGAATAAAATCGGCAAATGGATAATCTGGGCCCTGATCGCGGCCTTTCTGCTCGGCTTTCTGCCGACGATAATAGATACGCTGGCGGATTTTTTCGTCCTTACGGAGGAGGGGCTCGGCGTAACGCAGCATTTTACGCGTGTCTTTAACCAGGTCGTTGCCACTATAGAGAGCTATATGTGGCACATCATCATCATCTATTCCATCATTATCGCCTTCATCATCTTTATGGAGGGGCAGAATCCAGACCGGACGATATTATGGATGCTCGTTCTCATCCTGGTGCCGGTCTTGGGCGTCGTCCTGTATCTTGTCCTTGGCCCGGACCTGCAGAGTATTCGCAACAGGCGGCTCTTCCGTCCGGCGAAGAAGTACAGCTTTGACCATTCGCCATTCAAAAAGGCGGCGGAGGACCAGTTTCTCACCGGCAGGATGCTGCACGCCTGCAGCGGCGCCGACCTTCTCATGCGTAACCGCGTGGAGATCCTGATAAACGGCAGTGAGACCTTCCCCGCGATGGAGGCGGCGATCGCCGGGGCGCGGAAGTTCATCCACATGGAGTTTTTTATCATCCGCGACGACGCCCTCGGGCATAAGATCGGCGGCCTGCTCATGGAGGCGGCGCGGCGCGGGGTCAAGGTGCGCGTTCTGTACGACGCGGTCGGCAGCTGGAGCCTCAAGGCCAGTTTTGTTAAGGAGCTCGAGGAGGCCGGCGTCGAGTGCCGCTCATTTATGCCAGTTTCGCTGCCGCTCTTCCGCCGCAAGATGAATTTCCGCAATCACCGTAAGATTTTGGTGGTCGACCGCAGGGTGGCCTTCACCGGCGGCATAAATATCGGCGAGGAATACGAGGGCAAGGGCCATCTCGGTTTCTGGCGCGACACCTTTGTGCGCCTTGAGGGCGAGGCGGTGCCGGCGCTGCACGCGATATTCCTCCACGACTGGTGCGTGCGCTCCGCGGACGATCCCGCCGCGATCTGCGAGGATCTTGACATCATAATAAACGGCCTGCCGGTGAAAGACGACTATTCCGATCTGCCGGTGATCCCGCTGCAGGTTGTGGAGAGCGGCATCGACAGCGTCTGGCATTCGATCGCCAAGGGCTATTACGGGATGATCTCGCGCGCGCAGAGGCGCGTCTGGGTGACATCGCCGTATCTGGTGCCTGGCCCTGAGCTGATGAACGCGCTCATCGCCTCCTCGCTCTCGGGCGTTGACGTGCGCGTGATGATGCCCTCCGTCAAGGACCACTTCCTCGTCTTCTGGGGCAGCCGCAGCAATATCGAGCCGCTGCTGCGCGCGGGAGTGCGCGTCTTTTTGTATCAGGACGGCTTCATCCACACGAAGTCGGTCGTCTCCGACAGCCGTATAGCCTCCGTCGGCACCTGCAACATGGATGTCCGCAGCCTCGATATCAACTTTGAAAACCAGCTCTTTATCTACGACCGGGAGATCGCGGAGTCCTTCGCGCGGCAGTTCGAGACCGACATGAAACGCTGTAAGGAGCTTAACATCGCCGAGTGGGAGAAACGCCCGCTGTGGCAGAAGCTGCTGGAGTCCTTCGGACGCCTCTACTCGGCGCAGATATAGCATGAACGACAGGGTCTACTCGCGGCGCTTCTCCGAACATCCCGCCTTCTGGGTGGTCTGCGCCGCCATCGTCACGGTTATCTGCATATACATATTCTTTAAGATAAACGAGGCGCAGCCGGGGGGAACCGCCGGAGTTATCTGGCTGATGTCCTGCGGCGCGATGACGGGGCTCTCATATCTTGCACGTCGCACAAAACGCCTCCACCATGCTCAGCTGCGCCGCTGGACGGACCGGGCCGGCAGCCTCTGGCTGCTTTTCGTGCTCTATAGCTTTTTCGCCCTTCTCGTCTTAGAGCTGGCCGGGCTGATCATGGGAAGAGAGATAATGCCCGTATGGGCTGAGCTGGCGGCCGCTTTCGCCCTCTCCGCCGGTCTCATCGCGCTGGGAGTGAAGCAGGCCCACACGATACAGACGACGAAGATCACGATAGAGACGGAAAAACTGCCGCCCGGCGAGGAGCGGCTGCGCATCGTGCAGCTGACGGACCTCCACCTCGGCCCCTACACCGGCGTCGCGCTGCTCGCGCAGATACTGCGGCGCGTGCGTGAGGCGGAACCGGATATGGTGGTGGTGACGGGCGACGTCGCCGACGGCCGCCTTGAGGGGCGTGGGCGCGAGATCGCGATGTTCCGCCGCATCAGGCCGAGGTACGGGGTTTACGCCGTCACCGGCAACCACGACTATTATGACGACATCGACAGGGCTCTGGACTTCATGCGCCGCGCGGGGATGCGCGTGCTGAGTACGGAGGCGGTCTGTGCCGGCGGCATCGTCGTCGTCGGCGTCGACGACCGCGACCACCTCCGCGAGGACAAATGGGGTTTGTCCCGCTCGGAGACGGTGATCGTCAATACGCGGAGCCGTTTCCGCGACAAGTTTATGCTGCTGCTGCGCCACCGCCCCGTCGTAGAGATCGGCACGCAGGGAATGTTCGACCTCCAGCTCTCGGGCCATACGCACGGAGGCCAGCTCTTTCCGCTTCTATCCTCGCGGCTTTTTTTTCGCGGTCATTCACGGGGCTTTAAAAAACTTCAAAAGGGCAGTATGCTCTATACGAGCAACGGCGCGGGATATGTCGGGCCTCCCGTGAGGCTCATGGCCCCGCCGGAGATTGTGGTGATAGATCTGGTGAGAAGATAATTGGCGCGCCCTCAGAGAGATAACCCGGAAAAATTCGGACGGCTTGACGGCCTTCTGCCGAAGGCGGAGGGAAGGATAAAGCCGAATCCCGCCTCCCTGCCTAAAGAGCTTGACATCGAAGGGCTGCCGGAGGGGCGTTGGATCGCGCGCGGTGTCTATCGCATGGAGCGCGAGTTCGCCTATGGCCGCTGGTACGGCAAGAAGATGCTAGCCTCTCCCGCGGAGAGCGGGCGGACGCTGCGTCATTGGGGCGGGGACGCCGTTCCCGTCTTTCTCGACACCGAGACGACCGGACTATCGGGCGGCACGGGCACCTACGCCTTTCTTATCGGGCTGGGGCTCTGTGGTGAGGATTCTTTCCGCGTCGTGCAGCTTTTTCTGGCCGGGCCCGCTTGGGAGCGGAGCTGGCTCGCCGCGATCGAGGCGGAGCTGCCGGAACATTATGGCCTTGTGACGTACAACGGGCGCGCCTTCGACCTGCCGCTGCTGCGCACGCGCTATACGCTGGCCCGCGCGGTACCCTCGTGGGGCGGCGCGCCGCATATGGACCTGCTCTCCCTCTCGCGCCACTTTTATAAGGGACGGCTCTCATCCTGTTCGCTCTCGTCGATAGAGAGGAACGTCCTTGGTCTGCGCCGCAGCGGCGAGGATGTTCCCGGCAGTGAAATACCCTGGATGTACACCCAGTTCCTGCGCACGCAGGACGCGGGGCCGCTGCGCGGCATCTTCTACCATAACACACTGGACATAGTTTCGCTTGCGGCGCTGCAGATACATATCGCGGAGATGGCGCGCGGAGAATGTTCCTGCGCGGCCGATATGATACGCGCGGGCGACCTTTGGGCCGCGAAGGGCTTTCAGGAGGAGGCGCGCGCGGCCTGGGAGGGGGCGCTCGACTTCCGTCACGACCGTCACTTCGCGCTGCTGCGCCTCGCGGAGGCCGAACGCGCCGCGGGAAACTACGAGGCCGCCTACCGCTACTACGAAGAATCGCTCGAGACGGAGCGCCGCCCCGTGCGCACGCTGGAGACGATGGCGAAGATAGAGGAACACCGCTTCCGCCGCTGCGGTGACGCCCTGGCCCACGCCACGGAGGCGCTGAGATGGCTTGAGAGCCACCGAATATTCAAAGACCGCCAGTGGGAGGAGGATAGAAAAAACCTCCTGCACCGGATAGAGAGGTTAAAAAGAAAGCTTGCCGCCAAAGAGTGCGGCGAAGATGTATTTCCCGGCGATGGCGGAGAGTTATGAAGGCGCTTTTACCAAGCAGGTCTTCCCGTGAGGTTCTTACCCTTACAAATATGATATAATGAAAAAGCCGTTTTTTTATTTAACGAATTTGAAGGGAAGCCTGTAGAGCATGTATGCTTTTATCGATACGTCAGGGGACATGAATTCAAAAGAAGAACAATATGTTGTTACCACAGCGGCGGTAATCAGAAAAGCTAAAATTCCCTCCCTGCTTTCCCAAATTTATAATTTAAAGAAAGGTATCCTGGAAAACGAAAGACAGGAAATAAAGGCTCAGTCCTTTATCAACGCTAGTACGCTGGCGCAGAATGGAGAGCCATTCAGTAAAAAATATACATTTATTGACAGATATGTACACGAGGTGCTGAGAGAATTTACATTTTTTGCCTTTTCAGCAAAGAATACCGTTCTCGGACTGAAACCTTTTGAGAGCGGGGGCGGATATTTGCCCAAACATTATAAACTTCTTCTGGAACGAATCAATTACCTGGCAAAATCTGAGAAAAAACAGGCTTTGATCCTTATAGACTATAGCTATAAAAACACGGACAGGAATATGGCGTTTGCTTTCAGCGATTATCTGTATAAGTCCCTGAAAGGCTCCTCTTTGGGCAATATAATAGAATTTCCGCTTTTCGTGGACTCTGAGATGACGGAGGGAATCCAAGCGGCCGATGTGGGCGCGGGTATCCTGAGAAACTATTACACGTTGTTGGAGAAACAGTCCGGACTAGATGACAAAAAACTTTTATTCAAGTCTAAAGTCCAAGAATATTATGAAATCATTCGGGGGTGCTCACGAGATTTCAGAAATAATGGCAAAACCATTTATGGATTATATAAGGTGAGAAATGACGTTTGACATCAAGAGTTGTTTTTACTATACTGAATATGCTGTTATGGAGCTTCTGCTTCCATTTACGTGCCTACTGGTTCGTTCAGCGAGGGACAGTCGAAAGGCTGTCCCCTTTTATTCTTAACATGGGACGTAGATATTTCCCACGTGGAACATAGATCAACACCTCGTCTTTTTCAAGCTCTTCCAGGAGACCATCATCCAGATTTTTTGTCGTCAGCAGATCCGGCTTTTTGGCGAGCGCCTCTTCCAGATCGGAGTATAACCCGCCGAAGGTCATCAGGCTCTTTATACGGCTGGCCTCCACCCGCAGATCGATGTCGCTGTTTGCCTCAGCTTCGCCGCGCGCATAGGAACCGAAGAGATATATCGCCTCGATATCATACCTTGCGGCAACCGGTGCGACGAGCTCTTTTATCTCGTCTATCGTAAGCGTCAAATATACCGTACCTACGCCAATAATCAGATCTATTATATTATCATTCAGCAGAGTCGTTGACTCCGGCATCAGAGGCATGGTCACAGGATTCGTCGTTGTCGCCGGCCGTTGAATCAGTCTGCTCTTTCAATTTACAGTGACATGGAAGTTCTTTGCTCCAGGGCAGGATGGTATGGTATCGCTCCGGTGCCGTGTTGGGCATGTTTTCAAGGATGTATTTGAGGTATTCGTATGGTTTGAGGTGGTTCTCTTTTGCCGTCTCTATTATTGAGTAGATTACCGCGCTGGTTTCCGCTCCTTTGGGGGAGCAGGAAAAGAGCCAGTTTTTTCTGCCTATGACGAATGGTTTTATGCTTCGTTCCGCCATGTTGTTGGAGATTTCTAATCTGCCGTCAAGGTAGAAGGTCTCAAGTAACGGCCTCTGTTCAAGGGCATAGTGCAGAGCCCTTCCGAGTGCCGATTTGGGGAGGGCGGGGGTGTTCGAGACCCACGCGAAGAAGGCGTCCGTTACCGCCTTGCTTTGTTCAAGTCTTTTGACACGGCGCTCTTCCGGCGTCAGTTTTGCATAGTCACGTTCAAGAGAGAAGAGTCTGTCACAGTATTCAAGTCCTTTCTGTGAGGCGCAGGTTGGTTGTTCTTCTTGTGGAACCGCCTGTATCCCTTCGTGAAATTTTCTTCTCACATGGGCCCAGCAGCCACAGCGGCGAATTTCTGCACCGAGTCTGCCATATCCCGCATAGCCGTCTGTGTGCAGACAGCCTCTGAAGCCGTTGAGGAATTTTATGGGGTGTGAGCTTGAACGGGTTTCCTGGTATTGAAATAAGACGACGGGGTAAGCGGAGTATTTTCCGGTACGGTACAGCCACATGTAGGATTTGGTACGTGAAGCCCTTCCGGGTTCACGCAGTACCTGTATCTCTGTTTCATCCGCATGGAGTATCTCTTCTTCCAGAAGTTTACGGCGCATTTCATTGTATAGCGGGTACAGCCACTCTTTCCCTGCACGCAGAAGCCAGTTCGCCATCGTCTGTCTGCTAAGTTTTATTCCCTCTTTCATGAACGAGAGTTCCTGGCGGTATAACGGCACTCCCTGCATGTATTTCTGCGTCATGATGTGTGCTATAGACGACGCGGAGGCGGCACTTCCCTTTATCACCGGAGCAGGAACATCCGCCTTTTTTATCGGAACATGCGTGTTTTCTCTCTCGCATCGGCGGCAGCCGTATATTCCCTGGGCATGGACCACGACCTTTACGCTGGCCGGGATGATCTCTATCTCGCGTCTTTCATCATATCCTATAAGATGCATTTTGCCGCCGCATTCCGGACAGGACCGCTCTTCTTCCGAAAGGGTGTATTCCAATCTCTCCGTGGGGAGATCCTCAAAATCATCCTCCGGCTTTGATCCGCCTTTACGGCTTCTTCTTGTATATGTTATCTCACAAACCGTGGGCTCCGGCTTTTTGACGTCCGACTCATTTTCCGCCTCGTCAAAAAGAAGAAGCTGACGGGAATCCGCTTCGCTCTTCTCGCTTGAACTCGCATACTGCCTGTGACGGCTCAGCCTCAGGCACTCTTCATAATAAGCGACCTTCTTCTCCAGCTTCTGTCGTTCAAGCTCAAGACCGGAATTCTTTTCCTCAAGCTCCGCATATTTATTCTTCAACTCTTCCAGTTCACGTATAAGCTCTTCCATAAGATTATGATACAGGAAAATACGCCTTAATTACAGTAATACTAACATCTTGCTATTTTCGACTATTACCTTACGCCGTCACCTCGGGGAAAACCTCGTCCATACTGAGTCTGCGGCGCAGCTTAGTGCCTGAAAACAGACAGGAAAATTCATCCTTAGTGATAACCATCCTCTTCACACTCCCCTCCGCAGGCCACGGGAAAGTACCGCGTTCAAGCCTCTTCTGATACAGCCAGAAACCGTCGCCGTCCCACTCGATGATCTTCACCCTGTTACGGCTCTTATTACAAAAGATAAACATAGACGTACCGCTGAAATCACAGGCAAGCCTGAAATTTACGATGGCAGCCAGACCGTCGACACCCTTACGCATATCCGTAGCGCCGCAGACAATATATATATCTTTATTACCGCTCTCGATCATAAAACTGCTCCCTTCGGTGCTGATTGATGAAAGGAGTTTACGAGCTTTTGGGCTTAATTTATAGGTACGGGGGTTTTGACGCTTACCGTCTATCGTGTATATTTTATCCGTATATGAGATCTCGGCCATATTTTTCGCCCACTTTATTCTATTATAACAGCGGGCCGCCATTTCTTCTATTTTCATATAATAGGCGAAATGATGTATAATTCATGCCAAATTTACACGAATTCGACACTTGCCGGATAACTTGAAGGGAGAGCTGCCCCTGATGTGGAAGGGCCGTTTTGCACAGGATACAGATGAGGCCGTAATAAACTTTACCCAGTCGCTGGACCTTGACTGGCGCATGGCCGCGGCGGATATCCGCGGGAGCATCGCGCATGTGAGGATGCTCGCGCACACCGGATTGCTTGACGCGAAAGAGGCTGAGACGATAGAAAAGAATCTGCGCGAAATTGCGGAAGAGATAAAGAGCGGAGACTTTACGCCTAAGGTCTCGCTTGAGGATGTGCATATGAACATTGAGTCGCGCCTCATCGAAAAATGCGGCGCGACGGGCGCGCGGCTTCACATGGGGCGCAGCCGCAACGACCAGGTCAACACCACCGTGCGGCTATACCTGCGCAAAGAGCTGCTGGGGATATGGGCGGGGCTTGAGGCGCTGATCTCCGTGCTTCTCAAAAAGGCCGAGGAGCACGCCGATGTAGTCGTGCCCGGCTACACGCATCTTCAGCAGGCGCAGCCCATCTCAATGGGACAGTTCTGGATGGCGCACGCGCAGGCTTTTATGCGCGACGCGAAGCGGCTTTCCGCAGCCTACGAGGCGGTAGACGAATCGCCGCTCGGCTGCGGGGCGCTCGCCGGTTCCACTCTGCCGCTTGACCGCGAATTTACGCGCGCCGACATGGGTTTCTCGCGTCTCACGGAAAACAGCATGGACACCGTCGCCCACCGTGACCATTTCCTGGATATACTTTACTTCGCGGCGGTATTCGGCGGCCACACCAGCCGTCTCTCCGAGGATCTCATCATCTACTTCACCACCGAATTCGGCTGGGTCAAGCTGCCGGACTCATTCTGCACCGGCTCCAGCATTATGCCGCAGAAGAAGAATCCCGACGTGCTGGAGATTCTGCGCGGCAAGGCGGGGCAGCTTTCGGGCGCGCTCGTCGATCTGCTGACGATGACGAAGGGTATACCTCTCACCTATAACCGTGATTTACAGGACGATAAGCGCAGCCTCTTCCGCACCCTTGACTGTCTTAAGGGGATTTTTTCCGTATTACCGGCGCTGCTCTCGCAGGTGGAGATAGACGAGGAAAGGGCCGGCCGCGGCTTTGCCGACGGCCTCATCCTCGCCACCGACGTCGCGGAATACCTGGTGCTGCGCGGCGTACCCTTCCGCAGCGCCCACGAAAAGGTGGGACACGCCGTGCGCTGGTGTCTTGAACAGGGGCGGCCGATGGACAAGCTGACGCTTGCGGAGTGGCAGGCGCTGATACCGGAGGCGGAGGAGGGGCTGCTGCCGCTGCTCTCGCCGCGGCGTTCGATGGAGCGCCGCGATACCGCCGGAGGTACTTCCCCGCGGCAGGTGCGGGCGCAGATCGCGCGCGCGCGCGAAAGGCTCGCGGCATACGAAAGCGAGATGGCGGAATACAAGGACAAACTCCCCGATATGCTGTAAAAAACTTCGACATGACGAAAGGGGGCCTCGCTGAGGCTCCTTTTTTGTTCTCCGGCGCGAGGCCTTACAGGCTTATGAAAATACAGCTTCTCACGACTATGCCATATGTGCTGCCTGGTATGAGCTGAATCAAAAATGAAAAGCAGAAATTTATTATTTCCCTGAGCCGTTATTGACATCTGAAAAGTTAAATGTTATAAGTTATTTAGTTAGCATATGCTAACTAAATAACTTCAGGAGGTATTATATACTATGGAAAGGCTGTTCAAAATGGCTGCGAAATATAAGTCGGGCGCGGGTGCTCTCGCCCTCATATGCGCGCTGTTCGTCTGCCCGCCGGCGGCGGATGCTCATTATTTCAGCGTCATACCAAAGGTCTCCCGCACAGGGGTAGGAAATGAACATTCCGTCATCGTCTCTTTTACACACATCACAAAGCAGGCCCAGTATGATTACAGCTTCATGAAGTTGGATCCCGACGCTGACATGCTGAACGGCAGGCTGATTTATAAGGATGGCACGGAGACAGACCTGACAAGCCTCTTTGCCGCCTACGACGACCCCGACGGCGACGAGGTCACAGGGATCGACTCCCGCCGCGCGGTCGCCACGATCGGTAAGGAGGGGACGGTGATCGCCGCCTGCCGCACCAATCTGAATATTCCGGGACAGATGGTCTATACGGGTTACAGCAAGCATATCTTCAACGCCGCCGCCGACGGTCATTCAACGAAAGCGGTCGGGGGCGGCGAAGTGGCGGAGATCATTCCCCTGTCCGATCTCGCCATGGCCACGGTCGGCGTGCCGATCAAGTTCAAACTGCTCTATAAAGGGAGCCCGCGCGAGGGGGCGGAGATAGAATATGGAAATGAGACCACTCCCATCGTTAAGGGCGAGGAGGGGCCTGAAAATCTCAAAAAACTTGAGACGCACAGCGATAAAGATGGCATATTTACCTATACCCCCGATTCCGCGGGAAGGAACACAGTCGCGGCAATGCTGGACCTGGGAAATAAGACCTATTGCTCGACGACGCTCTCCTTTGAAGCGAAGGAACGCTCCGGCGGAGGCAGCGGCGGCTGCAACGCTGCGTCGGCCTTGCCGCCCCTTCTTGTCCTCCTGGGGCTTTCCCTGGCGCCCGTAATAAAGAAGAGGATAAAGAATAATAAAAGGTAGGATCTGCCTGTCACATGATGTTTCTGACGGTATCGCGCGGCGTCTCTTTACGTGAGAGGCGCCGCGCTTTTTGTGCTGGGGCGCGGTTTCGCCGTCTATATCGGGGGAATTCCCTGCCTAGGATAACAAAAAAAGCGCCCCTCATTTGAGGGACGCCGATATGCCTGATCACATTCCGGGGTAGTCGAAGTCCTCCACCCGCATCTCTCCGTAGAGTTTTTCTATCTCCGCGATCTCTTTCCTCAGTTCGGCGGCGTTTTCCTGCTTCGCCGCCTCTTTTTTGAGGTAGTATTTGCGGAAGAACTTATTATAGTCCGTCGCGCCCTCCGCGCCGAAGACCTCTTTGTACATCATGATGTCTACGGGCATGCCAAACTCTTTTTCGACGTCGTCGTAGCCGAAGAGCACCCATATCTCATGGAAACCGGCCCAGGAGATCGCCGAGATGCACATGGAGCAGGGGTCGTGGCTCGCGACGAAGATGCAGTCCGCGGGGTTTGGATGGTCGCCGTCGGCGAAGAATCGCTGAATGGTGTCGATCTCGCCGTGGTAGATAGGGTTGGCCTGACGGTTGTTGCTGCCGGCGGTTATCACCCGGCAGCTCTCTTTATCGAGCACAAGGCCGCCGAATACGTGGTTGCCGGCCGTCACCTCTTTTTGTGTGAGCGGTATGAGGTTTTCTTTGATCGCTTTAAGTATCAGCTGCGGTTTGTTCATTATATCCACATCCTTCTCGCCGGAGGCGCACGTCAGTTAATTTGCCCTCCGGACAAAATCCGGGAAGCTTTCAGACGCTGCGCCGCCCTTTATTCCCAATTCGTGATGTCGGCGTTTGCGCCGCTGCCGCCCTCCTGCCCGTCCGCGCCGTAGGAGAGGATGTCAAAGTCGCCGTGCTCTCCCGGGGCGGTGTAGACAAATTCGCGCCCCCAGGCGTCCTTCGGGACCTTTTTCATGTAGCCGCCTTTTTTGTAGTTCAGCGGTTCTGGCGGCATCGTGGGTTCTTTTACAAGAGCCTCCAGCCCCTGGGAGGTGGTCGGATAGAAGCCGTTGTCGAGGTAGTAGAGGCCGAGAACCTGTTCAAGCTGGGCGATCTGTGTCTGGGTCGTCTTGCGCTTCGCCTCGTCGCTCTGTCCCATGAGCCGCGGCCCGACGAGCGCGGAGAGCAGGCCGATGATGACGACGACGACCATGATCTCGATCAGGGTAAAGCCCCGTCTTTTTTTCAGCAGTTTTTTATCGTTGTCTCTCAATGTACGCACCTCCAGAGTTCTTTGTATATCACCGTATCCATATTAACCTCCAGCACGCTATTTTTCAAGCACGGCCATGACGCGCGCCGGCGCGCCGTCGGCACCTTTGAGCGCCAGCGGCAGCGCCGTGAGGCAGAAGGGGGTTTTGAAGGGGAGCTGCCGCAGTCCGCGCAGGTTTTCCAGGACGACCATGCCGTTTCCTAGAATTGTCTTGTGCACGGGGCATTCCGCGCTTTTAACGGGGTCTACCGATATAGCGTCGACGCCGATCCCTTTGAGCTCCTGTTCCGCGAGGGCGCGCGCCGCCGCCTGCGAGAGTACGGGGAATCCTTCAAGATAGCCGTCCTCTCCCATCTTGTCACAATAGCCGGTGTGGAGCAGCAAAAAATCGGCCGCCGCCATCTCCTCCCTGGTGAGGCCGAGGTCGGATATTTCTATCTCGCGTCCCGCGCAGCCGCTGACGTCGGCGATCACCGCAAAGCCGAAAAAGGTTTCGCTGGGCAGTTCGTCGAGGCATGCGCCGCCTGCGAGCATATGGGCCGGCGCGTCCATGTGTGTGCCGGTATGCGAGGATATTATGATTTTTTTGGAGCGGCACCCCTCATCCTCAATTTTCGTAAGCTCTTTGATCTCAGGGGAGATGTCTCCCGGAAATACCTGCATAGAGTCCTCGATTGGCCAGCCTAAGTCTATTACGCGCAAATCGTTCATCCTCCCAAGCAGTCGCCGGTTTTATGCGTCTTTTATCGCCGCATGTTTTTGCCGGTGTGCTGAATTGGCGAAAAATATATACATACTGGCTGAACTATACAGAATAATATTCAGCCTTTTTACCTTAGGCAAAGATGTGTAATAAATCCGCCGACCATAGTATAATTAAAAAGTTATGGCTAAGCTACTAGAACTTGGAGGAATTTCTGTGCTCACCTTTTTAATCACTTCAATAATATTTTTTTTGACGATGTCATCGGACAATGCCTTCGCCGCCGATGTTCTGCGCTTTGACGTCGCGGTGATCGGAGCGGGGACCGGCGGCTCGGCGGCGGCGATCCAGGCCGCGCGCATGGGGATGGATGTCGCGCTTATAGAGGAATCGGACTGGATCGGCGGCCAGATGACAGGCGCCGCGGTCTCGACGATGGACGATGTGCGCCGTACGCGCACTGGGATATACAACGAATTTATCACGCGCGTACGCGAGTATTACGCACAGCGGAACACGCCAGTGAATCTCTGCTACTGGGGCTCTGATACGATCTCCTTTGAACCCTGGGTGGGGCAGAAGATCCTTACGGATATGATAAAGGAGAGCGGCAGGGTATCTCTCTTTCTTGAGTCGCGCGTGCTGAAGGCCAAGACGGAGAAAAACAGGGTCGTCTCAGCTCTCATAGAAAGCGGCGGCGAAAAGATGACGATAGCGGCGAAGGTCTTTATCGACGCCACCGAGACCGGCGATTTTATCCCCCTCACCGGCGCGCGCTACCGCGTAGGCAACAGCATTGCGCCTAAGGTGGACAAGGAGAGCGTGATTCAGGATATCACCTATGTCGCGGTGGTCAAGAGGTATCCCGAAGGACTGCCGCCGGAGCTGCGGCTGACGAGGCGTCCTCCCGGATACGAGGATTTTCTGCCCCATTTCCGCAAGGTGATTACGAAGGACGGCAGCTGGTGGCCGGGGGAGTATCCCTTCAACGTGCCGGTGCATAACGCCTACCGCGCGATGCCGGATATCACCAACCCCGACCGTGAAAGGATAGACGGCGGTCTCTCCGGGACGTGGCCGCTGATATCACGTACCGGTGTGAACTGGGCTAACGATTATCCCGGACGGAAGTTCGGCGCGGCTGGAATGCCGGTGAAGTATCTTGAGGATAAGAAGTTCCGCCGTGAGGCGGAGCGCCGGGCGATGGCGGAGACGCTTGCCTTTATATTCTATATGCAGACGGAGCTCGGCATGGAGGACTGGTCGGTGGATGACCGCCAGGGATACGGCAGGTATTTCAGCAATAACTGGCGGGATTGGAAGGAGATGCCGGCGGAGTTCGTGCCCGTGCTGACGCATTTTCCCCCCTTCCCTTATGTGCGTGAGAGCCGCCGCATCGTCGGCGTGACGACGATGACGGTCAAGGATGTAGAGCGTGACCGGGTGCTGAGACGTATGCTCAAGACGAATCCTTACAGCATCGCGCTGGGCGAGTATCCCACCGATATCCACGGCCTGCGCGAGCCCCAGTATCTCGACCGGGACCTTGGCGAGAACGCGGAGGAGATACCGGCGGATACGGAGTGGAAGGGCGGTCTCTTTCAGATACCGATGGGAGTGCTGATCCCCGAGAAGGTCGACGGGCTGCTTGCCGCGGAGAAGAATATTTCGGTCTCGCGCATCGTCAACGGTTCGACGCGTCTTCAGCCCGTCACGATGCTGACCGGCCAGGCCGCCGGCGCGCTTGCCGCCGAGGCGGTGCGGCAGAATGTCGAACCGCGCATGGTGCACCCGCTCGACGTCCAGTGGCGTCTACTTGAGGCGAAGGACAAGCTCTCGCTCTTCAACTTTGATGACGTACCCGTGGATTCGCTCTGGTGGCGCGGCGTCGAACTCTCGATGATATATGACTACATGGACCCGGCCTCCGAAACGATATACGGCGTGGATCAGGAGATGCACTGGCTCGAGGTGCGCGACGCCTTTCGCCGCGCCTTCGGGCGGATGGAATTTCCTCAGCGCGAATATGAAGCGCCGGTGACCCTCGACGATTTTAGCCAGTGGCTCAGCGAGTTGTTTGGAGATGACGCAAAGAGATATGAGGGCGTCCTCCAGCGTTTCCAGGGCGGCGACGTGATGAGGAAGGGCCAGCTGGCCGCCGCCGTCGCCGAGATAAAACTTTTGAAGGACTGAGGTCGGATATTTTGGCGCAGAAAAAAATAGACGCGATACTGGTCTCCATCAGGGACTCCGTCGCGATCGTCAACCGCCCCGTCAGGCGGGGCGAGGTGCTTGCCTACATGAACGGCGGCGATATGATGGAGATCACAGCGGCGGACGACATTCCCATTTACCATAAGATAGCGCTGCTGCCCATACGCGCGGGAGAGCCGGTCCTCAAGTATGGAGAGCGGATCGGACACGCGACGCGGGATATTCCCGCGGGGGCCCATGTCCACAGCCACAACCTGACGGATATGGAAGAGGAGGGCCGATGATGAAGTTTCTCGGATACCGGCGGCCGGAGGGCCGCGCGGGGGTGCGCAACCTCGTCGTCGTCATGCCGGGAGTGCTCTGTTCCTCGTCGGCGGCGCAGAAGATCGTCAGCGCCGTCCCTGGGACGACCTTTTTATATAATCATAACGGCTGCGGGCAGTCGCCCTCGGATACCGAACATACGCTGGAGGTGCTCTCCGGCCTCCTCGCCAACGGCAATGTCTACGGCGCGCTCATCGTCGGCCTCGGCTGCGAGGCGACGCAGCGCGGGCTCTATATGGAGGCGGTCCTGGCGAAGAGCCGCAAGCCTCTGCATTACATCTCCATCCATGAAGAGGGCGGCGTCGGCGGCGCGGTTGCCGCGGGGGTGAAGATCGCCGGAGGGCTTGTCGAGGAGGCGCGGCGGCTGGAGCGCGAAGAGATCGATATCTCGGAGCTGATTCTCGCTCTTGAGTGCGGCGGTTCTGACCCCACCTCCGGGATATCGGCCAACGTCGTGCTGGGAGATCTTTCAGACCGCCTTGTCGATATGGGGGCCACGGTGGTACTCAGCGAGACCTCGGAGGCGATCGGCGCGGAAAATATCCTGCTCGCGCGCGGCCGCACGCCGGAGGTCGGACGCCGCCTCCGCGAGATGGTCAGGAAATGGGACCGCGACATAAAGGAACAGACCGGCGCCGACATCCGGCTGACGAACCCGACGCCGGGAAACATCGCCGCCGGCCTCACGACGCTTTCGGAGAAGTCCCTCGGCTGTATACATAAGAGCGGAACCCGCCCGTTCGAGGGGGTGCTGGCCTCCGGCGAATATATCAGGGGACACGGGCTCTATTACATGGACACTACGGCCTACGACTGCGGTTCGATCACCGCGAAGATCGCGGGCGGCGCGCAGGTGGTGGCCTTCACCACGGGGATGGGGAACCCGCTCGGCAGCCCCATCGCGCCGGTGATAAAGATTACCGGCAACCGGGCGACCTTTGAAAAACATAACGACATGATAGATTTTGACACCTCGGCGAGTATCAGCGGCGAAAAAAGCGTCTGCGAGCTTAGCGGAGAGCTGCTGGATCTTACGGTGGCGGTCTGCGGCGGCAGGGAGACGAAGGCCGAGATAAACGAATCAGGCGTCGTCTTTGTAAACCAGCGCCACAGCTGCGGCTAGGGTACAGAATAATCAGGAGGGGCCTTCCCGTTGTGGGAGGCCCCTCCTTTGCCGTATGCGAAGGACTAATGCTTCACGTTTATCAGAAAATGTTTCCGGGCGTCGTTCATAAGCTGGCGGCCCATCACGGGCTCGAGGTTTTTCCAGTTTTCCGCTATCGCCCGGCGCAGCGGCAGCAGCTCGGCGTCGCTGTAGGTAAAGACCTCTATGCCGTTTTGCCGCATTAGCTCGTGGTTTCTCCTGTCGTTCTGTTTCGCCTGAGCGATGGATTTTGCCGAGGCGCGCCCCACCTCGCCGTAGATTATCGCGATATCCTCTTCGCTGAGCCTGTCCCAGGTCTTGGCGCTCATAAGGTAGGGTTCCACCGCCTGCGAGTAGTTTAGCTGGTACCAATATTTCATGGTGCCCTTGAGGTTGGTGAAGGCCGCGTCCGCGGATATTGAAGATACGGCGTCGCACCGCCCCTCTTCCAGCGCGCGGGCGGCGTCGGCGTACTGCACCGAGACTGTCCGGTATCCCTGGGCCTCGATTGCCGCTTTGTATATGTGCATAAGGGGGACGCGCACGAGAACACCCTTGTTGGACTCAGGGGCCAGCGGGTCGTTTATCGGTTTGACCGAGGCGATGCCTGTTAGCCCCTCGATGTTGAAGCCCAGCAGTTTTACGCCGAGGCGCGTGTTGTACTCATCCATCTTCTGAGAGAGCCAGCTGTCAAGGCGGAAAGCCTTTTTGACCGCGTTATAGTTGACGAAGGGGTTGAGGTAGACGAGCTCGAGACGCGGGTCGAACTGGCTGGGGATGGATATCAGCGCCATGTCGATAGCCCCCCGCATAAGGTCCTCGTAGATGATCGTGTAGTCCCCCAGCACGTTAGCGGGGTAGACCTCTATGCTTATGCGCCCGCCGGTCCTTGACTGTACGCCGTCGGTGATCTCGCGCATCAGCTTAGTGGCGCTGTGCTCCTCGGGAAACTGTCCTGCGAAACGCAGGGTGATCTCCGCGGCCGCGGCGGGAGAAGAAATAAAGATGAGCAGCATTACTGAACAGAGTGTGTTTTTTAGACCTGTCATAGCGGATTATTCTTTCCTTTCTCTTTGTTTCTTGTTTCACGGCGGTTCCTTGGGACCGCTGTAATTTGCGGTATCTCTTTTTGAACGGAGGCGCAGTTTAAAAATGCACTTTTTTCTTTATATCATAGATTTATATGTTCTGCCAGAGCAATAAAGGCGTATTTGTCCTTTTAAGGCCTGATTGACGCGGATTGGTAAATGATAATGAAGTGAAAACATAAATTATAGGGGCCCTGCCGCGTAACTAAACGCAGCAAAGGCCCCTTACCATGTTTTATTTGCTTTTTCGGCCTATTTTTCCTTTATTGGAAAATGTTTCCTCGCCTCGTTCATGAGCTGAACGCCCATCGCCGGCTCAAGCTGCTTCCAGTTCTCCATTACCGCCCGGCGCAGCGGCAGCAGTTCGGTCTCGCTGTAGGTGAAGACCTGCACACCGTTTTTCTTCATCTGCTCAAGGTTCCGTTTATCGTTCTGCTGGGCCTGCTCGATGGATTTCGCGGAGGCCTTGGCCACCTCCGCATAGATCACCTTAAGGTCCTCTTCGCTGAGCTTATCCCAGCTCTTCGCGCTCATGAGGTAGGATTCCGTCTCCTGTGAGTAGTTAAGCTGGTACCAATATTTCATGATCCCGCCGAGGTCCGCCAGCGCCGCGCCCGTTGATATCGAGGATACGGCGTCGCAGGTGCCGTCCTGCATAGAACGCGCGATGTCCGAGTAGGGCAGCGCGATTGTCCGGTAGCCCTGCGCCTCAGCCGCCGACTTGTAGACATTCATGAAGGGAACGCGTGTGAGCACGCCCTTGTTGACGTTGGGGTCGAGCGGCTTGCGCACCGCTTTCTTGGAGGCGATGCCCGTGAGCCCCTCGATGTTGAAGCCGAGGAACTTTACGCCGAGGCGCGTGTTATATTCGTTCATCTTCTTTGAGAGCCAGCTCCCGGGCTGAAATTCTTTTTTCAGCACGTCATAATTTGCGAAGGCGTTGAGGTAGACAAGCTCGAGGCGCGGGTCGAACTGGCTGGGTACGGAGATGAGCGCCATGTCGACCGCGCCGCGCATCAAATCCTCATAGATTATCGTGTAGTCGCCGAGCTTGTTGGCGGGGAAGACCTCTATCTCGACGCGTCCGCCCGTCTTGGCCTTTACGCCGTCGGCGATCTCATACATGAATTTGGTGGCGCTGTGGTCCTTGGGAAATTGTCCCGCGAAGCGCAGCTTCACCTCCGCGGCTTCAGAACATGTGGCGAGAAACAGAAACAGGAAAAGAACACAGAGCGAATTTTTGAAACTTTTCATAGCAAAAACCTCTCCTTTATGTCATTTGAGTTGCCTGTATTTTGATTACCCGCGCCGCGGATTCGGTGATTTTCGCAGGGCCGGTAAACTCGCCGGGAACCGTTACGATTTTAACATGGATATCAACGCAGCGCCAATGCCGCAGGATGTACACGCAGGGCAAACGCATGTGCCCGCCGTCAACGCCCGTGCAGCAGACCAGCCGTCGCGGGCCGCTCGATGTTCGTCAAGAAACTTGGCGCGTTTGCCCTGGGTTACGCTGCATAGAAAAACCACGGCAGTCAGAAACAATTTCCCCTCTGCAGGGAGTTTATGCCGTTTTCAGTCCCGCTCCGACCGCCACCGTTTAAGTCCAGGCAGGAGCCGCCGCATCATCTCGCGCGCGCTGCCGGCGGTGATCTCCGGGTGCGCCGCCGACATGTGAGGGAGGCATAGCTCGATCATCTCCTCCAGCGTAACGTCGGCGGTGAACCGTCCATCCGTCATACAGTAACGGCAGTAGTCGCCGTTTTTGCTCCCGTCGGCCTCCGTGCCGTACAGCTCTTCGGAGTTCAGCGGCATGCCGCAGCTCTGGCAGTACCGGCAGAGGCACCTGCCGTCGGAGGCGCGCCAGGTGACGAAGTCTCCATCGACATAGATGGTTGCCTCCAGCGCGTCAAACTGCAGCACGCAGTATTCAGGGTCCTCCGGGCCGCCGGGGAAATGCGCCGTATACCAGTCTTTCCACAGACTCTTTTTGAAGCCATCGTCCTCCACGATCTTTATCGTTCCCGTCATGGTGACGCTGTCTTTTTCATCGCCGTATGAAATTCCGGCCTTAGGGTTTTTCATAAAATGGGCCGTCTTGCGTGAACTCGTGCCCGTAGCGAAAAACACCCGCCTTATTCCCTCGCTGCCCGCCTTGCTCATCACGCAGATCCGCGGGAAGCCGTCCTCGTTTATTGACGCGAGCGACAGGACCTCGCATCTTTCGAGCAGCGCCGCCGCCTTTTCTTCGATCGCAGCCATTTATATTCCTCCATTCCAGTGTCTCGCGGTATTTCAGACCGCGGATATCTTAAAGACTATTTTATAAGCCTCATCGCGCTTTCGAGATGAGAGATCATGGCCAGCCGCGCCTCTTCCGGTCTTTTATTCAGGATGGCGGTTATGACCTTTTCCTGATCATTGATGAGATTGGTGATGTCTGCCGGAGGCAGATTGTCAAAACTCGCGTGGTGCGCGTCTATTTCAGCCTTTATTGATGAGAGCATATGCAGCAGCAATGAATTCTTACTCATACGGATAACTGTGTCGTGGAAGAGGTAATGTATCCTGTTTTGTTCAGCGATGTCGCAGCTCTCGGCGCAGCGGCTCATCCGCAGGAGTTCGTTTAACTCGCCGATGTCGCTCTCCGTCACCCGCAGGGCCGCCCAATAGGCGCTCTGCGATTCCAGCAGGGTGCGTATCTCATATATCTCCATTACGGAGGCGTTCCTGTAGCCGATATCTATCACCTCAAGCGAGAGGATGCGGCTTATCGCGTCCTCCGCAAGGAAGGTTCCCTGCCCTGGACAGGAGGTGAGGACGTTCATATTATTCAAGATCTTTACAGCTTCCCTTATTGAATTCCTGCTGACGGAAAACGCCGATGCAAGCTCATTTTCGCTGGGGATCTTGCCGCCTGGCTCCCATGCTCCATCTTTTATTAGCTTCAGCATCTCGTCTAAAATAGACTGGGTCAATGTGACTCTTGAAATAGCCTGAATCATGGAAACACTCCTTTCGTCATCTTTATTTTAACATCATAAAAGGCGTAATATAAAATATATTTAATGAATATCTGACGATATATATAATAAAACATCGCAAGTAAGGCTATTTTTTTATTATTTTTACAGTGTTTCTCAAGAAAAAATAAATTATAGATAATTTAATTGACATGAAGAAACACAATGATATAATGAGGTCCAGGTTTAATTAAATGTAGGATAATCCTATAGTTATTATAGCCGGTTAAAAAAAGCAGGGAGGTAATTTTAATGCCATGCAAGTTGGTCAATGCTGAGATCGTTGAGAATCTACTTACAATGAAAGACGCGGTAGCCGCCTGTGAAGAGGCGTTTCGCGACTGGGGCAACGGCGAGGTCGTCTGTCCGACAAAAATAACCCTTGAACTTGGTGAGGACGCGGAGTGGCCGCCCTATAAGAACGGCCTGAACGCGATGCCGGCGTATATTCACAGCAAGAAGAGCGCGGGCATCAAGTGCGTCGGCGGTTCGCTGAACAACCCGCAGTGGGGGCTGCCCTATATCATCGCGCTGATTTTGCTCTTCGACCCCGCCACGGGAATATTCCGCTGCGTGATGGACGGCGCTCAGATAACAAATTACAGGACGGGGGCCCAGGCCGCTGTCGCCGCGAAGTATATCGAGGACAAGAAAAAGATAAAGTTCGGCCTTTTCGGAGCCGGCGTGCAGGGCCGTACTCAGCTGATGGCCTTCAACGAGGTCTTTGATATAGAGGAGGTCCACCTCTACGATATAAATCCCCAGGCGGCGAAAGCCTTTGTAGAGGAGATGTCGAAGGTGGTCTGCACGAAATTTATCATAAAAGAAGATCCCAAAGATGTCATGGAGGTCACGGATATTGTCGTTTCCGTGACGCATGGCAAAAATAAGTTTATCAAGAACGAGTGGTTCAAAAAGGGACAAATCATCTTCCCGATGGGTTCATTCACCGAATGCGAGGACGAGCTTCTTCTGGGAGCCGACCATGTGATCGTGGACTCCGTCGGCCAGACGATGCACAGAGGGGCGCTGAAGAGCGTCGTGGACGCGGGGAAATTCAAGGAAGAGAATATCAGCGCCACCATCGGAGAGCTGGTATGCGGTAAAAAGGAATACCGTATCTCGCCGGATGAAAAGATAGTCTGCATCCCGATCGGAACCGGCGCGATGGACATCGCCGTCGCCACGATGATCTATGAGAAGGTAAAGGAACAGAACCTTGGCGAGTCCTTTGTCTTTAATAATGCGGTAGAAATTTAGTCGTAAAATCACTTTAGTCGCTGAAATGTAATTTGAAAATGGAGGGATGAAGATGTTTTTTAAGTATCTGAAAGTTGGTCTCGCGGCGACGGCGGCGCTTTTATTGGGGGGCGCGGCCTGCGCCGCCCCGGCGTTCCATGTCGGTATCGTTACCGGTACCCTTTCCCAGAGCGAGGATGAAATACGCGGCGCCGAATACTGCCTGAAAAAATATGGCGACGTATCCAACGGCGGTATGATCCGGCATGTCACCTATCCTGATAATTTTATGTCGGAGATGGAGACGACGATATCCCAGATAGCGGGGCTGGCCGACGACCCGCTGCTGAAGGTCATCGTCATCAACCAGGGTATCCCCGGCACTACGGAGGGTATCCGGCGGGTGAAGCAGAAGCGCCCCGATATAATCTGTCTCGTCGGCGAGGCCCACGAGGACCCGAACGTGATAACCTCGGCGGCGGATATGGCGACGACGATAGACTTCATCGATAAGGGTTATCTTCTCGCCTACACGGCGAAGCAGATGGGCGCGGACACCTTCGTACATATTTCGTTCCCGAGGCATATGAGTTATGAGAGCATCGCGCGCCGGGTCGCCATAATCAAGGCCGCCTGCCAGGACCTGGGGTTAAAGTTCTCCTACGAGACCGCGCCGGACCCGACGAGCGACGTCGGCGTGGTGGGCGCGCAGCAGTTCATGATCGAGAAGGTGCCGGCGTGGATAAAGAAGTATGGAGAGAAGACGGTATTCTTTACGACGAACTACTCTCTCCATGAGCCGCTGCTGAGACAGCTTGCACGGTACGGCGGCATGTATATCGAGGCGGACAGCCCTTCGCCGCTGGTCGGTTATCCGGCGGCCTTCAGTATCGACCTCTCAAAGGAGGCGGGGAACTGGCCCGCGATCCTGAAGAAGGTGGAGGATGCGGTGATCAAGGCCGGAGGAAGCGGCCGGATGGGCACCTGGGCCTATTCCTACGGTTACGCGAATACGCTGGCGCTGGTAGACTTCGGCATCAATGTCGTCGAGAAGAAGATGAAGCTGTCAAGCAAGAAGGATTTCCTCACCTGCTTTGACCGCGCGACGCCGGGGTCAAAGTGGAACGGCAATTATTATACCGACCTGGGAACCGGCGTAACAAGCAAGAACCTGATGCTTATTTACCAGGATACCTATATCTTTGGCAAAGGTTTCATGGGTGTGGCGGATATAAAGGTGCCGGAAAAATATCGTAAAATAAAGTAAATCTTTCTGCCGGACGGAGCCGCTGGGGATAGAGAGACGGCTCCGTCTTATTTTTTAACGAGGGAGTGACAGCGATGGCGGTTTTTGAAAAGATGGAACAGCTGGTCTCGTTGCTGAAAGAGGCGGGCTATGAGGCGGTCTTTATCGCGCCGTCTCCCGATCTTGAATATATATGCGGCTTGGACTGTCTGCCGGACGAGCGCTTCAAAGGGCTGCTGGTGACGGACAGGGGCCGCTTTTTCTTTATGACGCCGAAGCTCTACCTGGAGGAGATGTCCGGCATCGCCGGCGATCCCTCTCTCTGCGAGGTGTGGGAAGACCACGAGGGCTTTGTCGGAGCCTTTATCAACGGCTGTAAAAAGGTCGGCCTGGAATCAGGAAAAATTGCCTTCAACGACGCTGTGAGGGCGGTGGATATGCTCAAAATATCCGCCGCGATGAGCGGGGTCGTCTGCTGTGACGGGGAGGAGCTTATAAGCCCGCTGCGCAGCGTCAAAACGGAGGAGGAGATCTCCCTCATGGGGAAGGCGGCCAAGGTCGCGGACGACACGCTGGCGGAGGTCGTGAAATACATACGTCCGGGAGTGACGGAACGCTGGATCGAGGGAAAACTTACCGAAATACATAACGACCTGGGAAAGGGCGTATGCCGGCATATCAGCCATATCGTGGCTTCCGGCCCCAACGCGGCGCTGCCGCACTATAACGGCGGCGAACGGGTGATCGGCGAAAGGGACGTCGTGCTCATCGATTTTGCCGGCAGATACGGCAGCTATTTTTCGGATATGACGAGGACCTTCTTTGTCGGCGAACCGTCGGAAGAGGAAAAAAAGATTTACGAGATAGTCCTTGAGGCGCAGACGGCTGGAGAAAGGGCCGTACATGCCGGAGTCAGCGCCGGAGAGGTGGACCGTGTCGTGCGCAAGGTGATCGAAGAGGCCGGTTACGGCGATTATTTTCCCTACCGGGTCGGCCACGGCGTGGGGATATCGGTCCATGAGACGCCGTTCATCAAAGCGTTTAATAAACATATCCTCCGTCCCGGCAATGTCTTCAGCATAGAGCCGGGGATATACCTGCCGGGGAAGTTCGGCGTCAGAATAGAAAACCTGGTCGCGGTGGGATACGACGGCAGCGCCGTCGTGCTGAACAAGCTGCCCAAATCGATGCTCGTCCTTTCTTAGACCGGGGGTGCGGAGCATGAATGACCATGATGTGACGGCGGTATACAGATATATAGACGAGAATATGGAGCTTTATCTCGGCTGGCTCATGGAGGCGGTGCGCCAGCCGAGCGTCTCCATGTACAACGCCGGCATGGGCGAGATGGCCTCCATCTGCGCCCGTTTTCTTGAAGACAAGCTCGGGCTGAAGGCCGAGATGATAGAGACCGGCGGCTCGCCGTACATATACGCCCACCTTGACGAGGGGGCGAAGGATACGCTGGCCTTTTATAACCACTACGACGTCATGCCGGCCGAGCCGCTGGAAGAATGGGAGTCGCCTCCATTCGAGCCAGTCGTCCGTGACGGCAGGCTGTGGGGGCGGGGCGTGGCCGACAACAAGGGCAGCATGTTTTCCCGTATCTGCGCAGTACACGCCTGTAAACAGGTTTACGGCAAACTTCCCGTGAACCTGAAATTTTTCTACGACGGCGAGGAGGAGATCGGAAGCCCTCATCTTGACGATTTTGTGCGCGCCAACGGCGGACTGCTGAAGTGCGACGGATTCTTTTGGGAGGGCGGCAGCCGCGATCTCGAACGGGGGCGTCCTCATATCACCCTGGGAGTAAAGGGCATCTGCAAGATAGAGTTATCGTGCCGGACCGCAGGCAGAGACTTGCATTCGGCGAACGCGGCCATCGTCGCCAACCCCTTTTGGCGTCTCGTGTGGGCGCTCGCCTCGATGAAAAACGAAAAAGAGGAGATTCTCATCGACGGATATACCGACGATATTGTTCCGCTTTCAGATAAAGAGCGGAAGATAATCCACGATATGAGTTTCGACGAGCAGGCCTCGCTCAAATCATACGGCATCGGTTCATTTTTGAACGGCGAGAGGGGGAACTCCCTGAAAGAGCGGCTGGTCAACTCGCCGACGATCAACATAAACGGTTTCAGAGGCCCGTCGAACGACGCGGAGACGAAGACGGTGCTGCCGGGAGCGGCCTCCGTCTTTCTCGACCTCCGGCTGGCGGCGGGGCAAACTCCGGAAAGGGCCCTGAAAAAGATCCGGGAGCACCTCGACGCGAAGGGGTTCAAAGATATAGAGGTAAAGTTAAAATCCTCATACGAGCCCTTCCGCACCAGCTGCGAATCCACGCTCATGAGGGCCGCGGCCGAATCCGCGAGGGAGATATACGGAATGGAGCCCAACATCATCCTCAACGACTGGGGCAGCAGCGGCGTCTGTTCCGTATGCGGCAGGCTGGATATCCCCTGTATAATGATAGGCGTCATGAACGAGGACAGCAGAGAGCACGCTCCCAATGAGAATATCTATTTAGAGGACTATAACTGCGCGATGAAGATGATCGCCTCGATAATAACCAAGCTGCCGGATATGTAAAATTTTTCAAAAGATTAACTTGCCTGTGAAGTGATCCGGGAACTGACGATATAAAAGCAGGGCGCCCACACGGACGCCCTGCTTTCTTAAATTGCAGGTAAAACTTTGCCGTTATGCCAGCCCGATGAACATCCCTATCGCGATGAGCGCCATCTGGGTCAGGATCAGAAGAATGAAGAGCGGTACGAGCCATTTCCACCAGCGGTCAAGTTTAATACCGGCAAGGGCGCAGAGCACCGGAGCGAAGGCCGTCGGCCACATGATGTTTGAGAGGCCGTCGCCGAACTGAAAGCACAGCACCGCGATCTGGCGCGGGATGCCAAGAAGATCGGAGAGGGGAGCCATGATCGGCATGCTGATGACCGCCTGTCCCGAGCCTGAGGGAACGAGGAAGTTGAGAAGCGTTTGTACGACGAGCATACATTCAGCCGCCACCCAGCTCGGCATATAGGAGAGAGGGAAGGCGAGTCCGTAAACTACGGTATCAATGATACTGCCGGAGCGCAAAACGACCAGGATCGCCCGTGCAAGGCCGACCATCATCGCCGCCATTGCCATATCGGCGAAGCTCTTGGCCATCTTCTCAGCCGTCTCACTCGGGCTCCAGCCCATGATTGCCGCGCTCACAATGCCCATGATAAGGAACATTGCGCAAAGTTCCTGCAAATACCAGCCGTATGTCTTCGTTCCATAGACAACGACGATGATCCCAATAGCGAGCGTGGCCAGCACCAATATCTCGCGAATGCCGAAGCGGTAGTTTTCCAGGTTTTCGTCAGCCTTTACGTGCGAGGCCATATCACTGCCGTACAGGAGGCTTTTCGTAGGGTCCTCCTGTATCCGAATCGCATATCTCATTATATAGGCGGAGGCTACGACTACCATTGCAATATGGCAGAATATGCGGAAGCTGGCGCCTGACATTGGCGGCAGCTCGGCGATGCTTTGGGCCATTCCCACAGTGAAGGGGTTCATCACGGCTCCCGCGTAACCGATGCCTATTCCAAGCGCTACTATAGCGAGCCCGACTATCGCGTCATAACCCATTGCTATAGCGATTCCGACAAAAATAGGTACAAAGGGGAAGGCCTCTTCAAAAACGCCTATTGTCGAAGAGGCGATACCCAGGATAGTGATGAATACAGGTATGATGACAGCACGCGATTTACCCTTCAATACCCGAAGTAATCCTGAAACCAGGCCATTGAATGCGCCGGTTGAGATGATCAGACCAATGGAAGCGTAGGCGATCATGATAAAAAATATGATGTTGCTGGCGTCGAGCATACCGCCGTAGATGGCCTGTATCATCTTGAAGGGGCCTACCGGCGTCGATTCTATTGGATGGTATGTGCCGGCGACAACAATCGTACGTCCCGCTTCGTTCTTTATACGGTCGAACTCTCCCGCGGGCAGCACCCATGTCGCTATGGTACAGGCGATGATGATCATTAGAAGAAGGACGTAGATATGCGGGAACTGGAATTTTTTCTTTGCCGGGTCCTTAAAAGCAGTCTCTTTCATGAGAATCTTCCTCCCTGAATTAGTCTTCGAGAGCCAGCTTCACAGCCGCCTCAGCGTGAAGCGTCGTTGTGTCGAAGAGTGGAACTTTGGTGTCTTCCTGTTTTACGAGAAGAGGTATCTCAGTGCAGCCGAGAATGACGCCCTCCGCGCCTTTTGAGTGAAGTTTTTCGATTATCTCCACGAAACGCCGCGCCGATTCAGGGCTGAATATGCTGTAATCGAGTTCTTCGTAGATGACGTGGTGGATGAAGGCGATGTCGTCTTCTTCGGGAATCAGTATCTTTATGCCATAGTCCCGTTCCATCTTATCCTTATAAAAGTCCTGCGTCAGCGTGAACTTTGTCCCCATGAGGCCGACCGTCTTGAATCCCTTGTCGAGGATGGCCTGAGCGGTGACGTCCGCGATGTGGAGTATCGGCTTTGATACCCTGTCTTTAATTGCGCTCACAGTCTTGTGCATCGTGTTTGAACAGATCATCGTGAAGTCCGCTCCGGCAGCTTCCGCACGCTTTACCGCATCCTCCATCATGTCCGCGAGTTTTTCCCAATTGTCCTCGTCGCGCAGGATCAGGACGGGGTCGAGGTCCACAGAGTACATTACGCACTGACATGAATGCTGACCGCCAAGTTTTTTATTGATGAGCTCGTTCACGATCTTGTAGACTTCGGCGGATGACTGCCACGCCATGCCGCCGATGATGCCGATGGTTTTCATTAAGAGATTCCTCCTTTATATTATTGTTCTACTTCAGCTATCAATTCGACTTCCACACAGATGTTAAGCGGAAGCGAGTTGACAGACATCGCGCATCTTGAGTGTCGGCCCTTTTCTCCAAACAGCTCTACGAGAAGGTCCGAAGCTCCGTTTATAACGTAGGGCTGCTCCGTAAAGTCCGGCGTGCTGTTGACGAAACCGTGGACGCTGACGATTCGCTTAACGCGGTCAAGGTCCCCGACGGCATCTTTAAGAATGGAGACGAGGTTGACCGCCGTAACGGCCGCGGCCTCCTTTGCCTCCTCTTTAGTAATATCCTCGCCGACTTTGCCAAGATATCTGGTGTATTCGCCCATAATGCTCGGTCCCTGTCCCGATATATAAATCAGGCTGCCGCTCTGAACAAAAGGGACGTAGCTGCCGATCGGTTTAATACCAGGGAAAAGTTCTATACCAAGCTCTTTCAGCTTATTTTCGATTTTCATATTCTCAGCATTCCTATCTGTGATATTTTCTCTCGACTCTGCGTCCGCCCTGATATACTTCGCGGATATCGCCGAAGGCCTCCAGGTTGTCGAGAGGGTTGACGTCAAGTACAAGGAAGTCGGCCTCTTTACCCGGTTCGAGAGTACCGCGGCTGTCGCTGACGCCGACCACCTCAGCGGAGCTCTTGGTCGCCGCTGTGATCGCCTGCATCGGTGTGAATCCGCCTTCGACCATCAGCTTAAGCTCCCCTATGTAAGCCTTGCCGTGTTCGCAGAAGGGGGTGCCGGCATCGGTGCCCATTGCGATCCTGATTCCTTTGGCCACAGCCTTTTTGAAGCTCGCCATATGCCGCCCGATGGCGCTCTTGGTCTTTTCAACCGCCTCTTTGCTGAGTCCGCGCTCCTCTCCCACCATTGCGCAGATCCATGGGGCTACGAGCGTAGGCACATATGGAATGTCGTGCTTTTTCATAAAGTCAAGAGCCTCATCGTCTATGAACATGCCGTGTTCAATACAGTCGATGCCGGCACGCAGGGCGTTCTTCACCCCTTCCGCGCTGTGAGAGTGCGTCGTCGTGCGTTTGCCGGATTTATGGGCCTCTTCAACCGCGGCGCGTATCTCTTCTTCCGAGAGCTGCGGCGCTCCCTGCGGTCCCGGCGTGAGGTTGCCTCCGGTCGCCATGATCTTTATCACCGTGGCCCCCGCCTTGATCTGTTCCCGCGCCGCTTTTCTCACCTCGGAGGGGCCGTCGCATTCGCGCCCGATCTTCCAGCCGTGACCGCCGGTCATCGTTATCATCTCGCCGCTCGCCAGCAGGCCGCAGCCCTCGATCAGCCCCTCGTCGCGCAGTTTTTTCAGTTCGATGTCGATGTGGCGGTAGCCGCCGAGGTCGCGGATGAAGGTGACGCCGCCGTCGAGCGTCTTTTTTAAGTTCACCATGCCGCGATGGGCGATCCTGGTGTCGCTGTCGCGTCCCACAAAGCCGGTGAAGTCGGCTTCGGGATCTATAGTTACATGAACATGGGCGTCAATAATGCCGGGAGTGACATATTTATCGTGGTAATCAAGTATCGGCGTTCCCGCGGGAGCCTCTTTTGCCGTCTCTTCATATTTGCCGGCCGCGGCTATCCGGCTGCCTTTCAGCAGAAGCGCGGCGTCCGCTGCAGGCTCTCCTCCCCTTCCGTCTATCAGGGTTCCGCATCTGACCAAGGTATATTCACTCATATAAAAAGCCCTCTTTCATCATACAAAAATAGCCAAAACCATTTCTTCTGTGAACATTATCGGATGTTATAATATGAACAAAATGTTCAGTTACAGGCCGAAGATATGCAGAACTAATATCGACCGACTACGATTATATTAATTTTTGTCATAAATCTGTCACAGGAGAGAGGCTGCGGAGGTGTGGTAATGAAGATATCACTTAACTTATCGGGACCGCCGTCTGTTGCTGTGGACGGAGCAAGGGTTGAGTTCGCGACGAAGAAAGCCGAGGCCATCTTTTACTATACCGCACTCAAAGGGCAGGTCTCCAAACAGAGCTTAGAGCTTATGTTCTGGCCCGAGCTTGATGAGGCGCACGCTAATAAGAATCTGAGAAATTCCATATATTACATCACGAGGATATTTGGCGCCGGCGTATTTAAAAAGAGCCGGGGCGTTTTAGAGTTTTCCGGCTCTGTAGAATTTGTAGAAAATATTGATCCCCTTCGCGGGAGATTTATGGAGGGGTTTTATCTCAAGGACTGCCCGGATTTCAACTCTTTCGTAGATGAGTACAACAATAGTCGGGATATGCAGCTTTATAATTCCGCCAAGGCTAACTTTCTGCGGGCGCTCTCCGTGGGTGAGCTTGATGATATGGAAACCTTGAACCGTTATGGAGCGCTTTCTAGGATGGATCCCTACGACGAGGAGGTCGTCTTTGCCTTAATGGAGCATTGCTTCGGAGAGGGACGGCTTGACGAAGTCGTGAAACTCTATCGTGACTTTGAAAGAAAGATGCTCCGCGATCTGATGCTGGAGCCTCTTAAGGATATCCAGAACCTATATCGGGCCGCGCTCCTGCGGAAAAAAGCTGAAAGAGGCGCCGCCGCGCCTTTTTTCTTTGGCCGCCTGACGGAATTGAAAAGGCTTAGCCGGTCGCATCGGGACTTTCTCAGCGGCTCGCAATATACCGACCTTATCATCTCGGGAGGTATCGGGAGCGGTAAGACATACCTGCTGAGCCACTATATGAGAAACAGCGGAATCAAAGGGACGAAAGTTTTGGAATTGGTCTGTTATGAGGCGGAGCGGAAAATAGAATACCGAGTACTTTCGCTGCTGATCGGTAAGATGCTCAAGGCACTGAAGGTGGATACGAAGGACCTGCCTGAGAGCTACCGGCAAATTCTGGTCTATTTCTTCCCCTTTATGTTTGGCAAGGGCGCGCACGACGGGCAGTCTGATGTGAAGGATGGCAAGCTGCCTTTTTTTGAGCTTGAGGAGCTTTTATCGGAACTATTCGCCCGCCTGACAGCGCGGGCGAAATTTGTGATCGTCATAGACGATATCCGTTACTGTGACCGGATGAGCTTTGACTTTATCCAGCGTGTCGCTCTCTGCAAATACCACGGACGCGCGCTGTTCTTCATTAGCTGCCACGACAGCTGGCTTAAAGAATATCTAAAAACTTTCGATAAAAATACCTTAAGAAACATCGATATCCTGGAGCTGAAAAATTTCCGGCGGGATGAGGTAGAGGCAATCGCCTCCCGGCGTTTGAAAGACCCCGCTCCCGAAACTGTCGATGCCCTTTACAAGGAAAGCGGCGGAAACCCCCTCTATCTCTTTGAGATAATCAACAGCCTTAAAGACAATAAACCGGTGAATAATTATAAATTCATTTACCTTTTGGAGAACAGGCTGAAAACACTATCCAGCTATGAGCAGATGGCGCTCTATATCTCTTCCGCCTTTTTCAGCGACATCATGCCTGAGGCGGTAGCCGATATCATCGGCGTCGACAGTATTAGGATACTGGAACTTTACGAGTCGCTTGTGCAGAATGGCTTCCTTAAAGAGGAGATACGCGACGGGCATCTGACGCTGATGTTTGCCCATGAGCAGTTTCGGCTTTATATCTACCAGAGCCAGCCGCTCATCAAACGAAAGACGATACATATGAAGATCGCGGAATATCTTGCATCCTGCGCGCGGGAGGCGGAGTGTGAAAGAGATTATATTGACAGCATAATCTACCATTATCACAGCGCGGGACAGATGGTGAAATATCTCAGCTGCAAGCTCAGGAAAGCTTTAAACATCGTCTCTGTGGATCACGACTTTCCCGAATTCCTGTCAGGCGTCACTCAGGATTTTATTGCGAAGCTGGAGGAAGAATTTTGCCTCGTAAGCGTACCGCTTGACCTCAAATATGAATTTACCCTGCTGAAGGCCAGCTTTGCCGTTAAGACCTGTAATTACGATGAGGGCCTTAAGCTCATCCGTTTCATTCTTGAGTCTGACACAGACAAGCGCCGTCTTCTCAAGGCAAGAAAGCAGCTCATATATTATGGTATACAGACGCGGGATCATGCGATGATAAGAGAAAACGCGATAGCGGCGCTGCGCATTTTAAAAGAGAGGCCGGATGATGTGGAAAAGGCCGATATTCTTAAATCCTACGCGCTTGCGGAGCTGAACTGCCGCCATTGTAAAAACGCCGGAAGAATATTGCTGCGAAGCCTGGCGATGCTGGACGGCATGCCGCTCAGCGAGACGGTGCTTTACATCAGGGCCTGTATCTTCAATTACCTGGCCTATGAGCATAAATACGCCGGCGAGTATGAACGGTGCATCCCGTTCTATATGAAGTCGATAGAGATATGCACCTCGGCGAACATCACCAATGGCCTGCCTCTCTTTTACATGAACCTTGGCCAGGCATTGATGAAGATCGGGAGGCAGGAGGAGGCTAAAAAATATTTCCTGAAATTTGAGGTGCTGCGCGAGAGGATTTATTCGGCGCTTTCAACGACAATCGTCAAAGCTTACCTGGCCCTTATTTATTGCATTGAGCGCAACTACCGGCTGTCGGCAAAGTATCTTGCCGAGGGGTTTGAGTGCAGCCGTGTCATAAAAAATTCCTACGAATACGCATATCTTTACAAGATATGCGCACTGCTTAAAAAAACTGCGCTCAAGGACTGTGAGGCGGCGGGAATACTTAACGCCGTTCTGCCGGAAAGCTACGGATATTATTATGAGAGAGCGTCGGAGAATTTCAAAAAAATTGGGCTTGAGCGGGAGCTTGCAGAGCTCGACCGCATGTAAAACAGAAGAAGGCTTGTTTGATAGACTATTCTTTTAATAATAATGTAAAATTAGTCGTTTATTTATAGCGTTCACATATTGGCAAATCGTAGCTTATTTATTTGTAAAGGGGTTTGGTTGGTTATGAAAAGCAAAAACTTTTTCGTCGTATTTGTTGTTGTTTTGGCGCTGGCTGTTCTCTCCTGCGGAGCATGGGCCGTGCAGGAACCGGAATATGCCGAGGGTGAGGCGATCGTCGTGATAAGGGGCGCTTCGCCGCTTATCTGTGGCGTGAGATCCCTCACGGAAGAGAATATGAGGTCGACGGCCGCCTCCGCCGCGACGCGGTCCGGCGGCAGCGTGATACAGCTGTTCAGTCCGGTAGAGGAAACGCCATCCGCCGCCACGGAGGCGCGGAGCGCGCGCGCCGCCGCTGGCGGACGTCTCACCGTGGCGCACCTGCGTGCCGCGGAGGGTGAGAGTACGGAGGAATTCGTCGCGCGCCTGAAGAAAGACCCCGATGTCGTCAGCGCGATGCCGAACTACATCGTGCGCTGCCAAGCGGCTAAGATCCCGAACGATCCTCTGTGGCCGCGGCAATGGGGGCCAGCGGCGATAAAGGCCCCCGAAGTCTGGCGTCATGGCACGGGAACGGCGGAGACGGTGGTCGCCGTTATCGACAGCGGCGTCATATACGACCATCCTGACCTGAAGGACAACATGTTCGTCTTTAGCAAAGAGCTGGCCGATAAGATGTGCGCGGAGAGCGGCGGTATCATCAGCGGAGACTTTGCGGGCAGCCACGGCGCTTGGTATCACAGCAAGATTCATTATGGTTATGATTCCAAAAGTGATCCATATCAGGCCGTCCCGATAGGCCCCGCCCCGACGATTGACGGCAAGATCAGCGATATCGACAGCGGAGTACTGGAGACGATGAGCCGTATCGGCGACGTAACGGGCCACGGCACGCATGTCGCCGGCATCATCGGCGCGGTGGGAAACAATGGAACCGGCGTATCCGGATTAAACTGGAAGGTGAGGATACTCCCGGTGAATGTATTCTCCTACAACATTATGTACCGCACGCAGGTGGAGACTTCGGATATTATCCGCGGCATCGACTTCATACTAGCCGCGAAGCGCGCCGGCGCGAATATCCGCGCCGTCAACATGTCGCTTGGCATGTGGGCCTCCCCGTTGGAGATGGAGGGCAGCGCCTATGATCTCAAGATAAAGGAGATGAGCGACGCGGATATCCTCGTCTGCATCGCGGCGGGTAACGATAGGGAGGATATTGATGCTCCCAAGAACGTTAGTTTTAAAGGCATGCGTCCTTATCCCGCCTGCTTTAAATATGACAACACTCTGACGGTGGGTGCGCTTAAGGAAGAAAACGGCGGTCTGCTGCCGGATACCTCTTATACCAACTACAGCACCAGCGGAAAGTGGGTGGATATCTTCGCTCCCGGCACCGGCGTGCTCTCCACCTGCCGCACGACCGAACTGCTCAGCGAGGTGTTTGACGCCTCCGGCTATCTCTCCACCTTCGGTACCTCGATGGCCGCGCCGCATGTGGCGGGCGCGGCGGCGCTGCTATTTTCCTTCGATCAGTCAAAGAGCGCCGGCGAGGTAAAGAAGATGCTGCTGGATGGAGCTGACGGCAAGACCGCGAAAGAGGGCTACTCCGCATACGGCGCGCTTGACCTGAACGGCGCGTGGGAAAAGGGCTTTGGCGGCACGCCGGTGACGCCGGTATCGCCCGATGTGGATACTTCGGGTGATATTTTATCGGTGCTCGCGGAGCTGCCTGCGGATATCTCTCAGCTGACGGAAATATTCTCCGAAGATCAGCTCGTCGGCACCGAGGAGGGCCTTTACCTTGATTTCGACATTGTCGGCAGAGCGGTCTCCGGTCTCGGCGGCAGGGAGATAGAGGATATCTCGCTCTTCCCCGTATTCAGGCTTTCTGATGGCGCGATGACGGATGGACGGCTCTGCGCGGCGGCCTTTGAACTTGACGGGACGGATTTCCGCGAAGGCGGCTCACGTGAGGATATAGCCGTATGCAAGATAAAGCCTGACGGCACAATGCTGGAATATCAATGGGCGGCGGGGGAGAATGAATACGTAAATGGCCGTTACACAATACTTGACGAAGCGGGTAATATATTCCACGGGCGCTTTGATGGCGTGAAGAAGTACACTGTAGTTCTCTTCATTGCGGATAACGGTGATTTCGACCTCGACAATAGGGCGGGCGTGATCGTCGATCCCACGGCGATCGCAACCTTTAAGAAATATGAAAAAGAAAACAGCGGCGGCGGATGCAGTGCTGCGGGGGTGGGTGTATCTTTGCTCGCCGCGCTCATATTTGCGATTCCCGCCGTCCTTCGCAGGAAGGGATGATGACTGGCCAAATGAACAAAAAGATGATAAGGATGCTGGCCCCGCTTCTCTGCGCGGCAATACTTGCGGCGGTTCCCGCCTTCGCGGCCGTCGCGCCGCTCAATCCGGCCTTCACTGAATATGTTGTGAAGCATGAGGGCGGCGCGAAGAACGTGGGCGCCGTGAAAAATAATATTAATATAAAGGGGACGGCGGGCGTGCCGAACTTCGGCTACGTGCCCTCGCCGCTTGACTGGTCGCATCTCCGCGGCGTAGTTTACCCTGTCGGGATCCCTCGCGGCGACTCGGCGGCGCGTGCCGCGCGCGCCGCGGACCAGCTGCCCGCGACATACGACCTCCGCCCCTCGCTGCCCGCCGTAAGAAATCAGGCCCCCTTCGGCAACTGCTGGACATACAGCGCGATGGCGGCGACGGAGTCCAATTTGATCAAACAGGGGCTTGCCTCCTCCTCTGACATCGCGCTTTCGGTCTGGTATATTACCTACTACGCCTACAACTCCGGCAGCGGCTTCGTCCCCTTCACAAATGTCAGCGGACAGCCCTACTACAACGCCGGCGGCAACGACTGGCGCGCGGTGGCGCTGCTGGGACGCGGCACCGGCTCGCTTTACGCCGCCGAGGCCCCCGCGCCGCTCACGGTGGGCACGGTATACGCGCCGGCGGTGGCTCCGCGGCGTTACAAGCTCAATAACGCCTTCTACCTCGGCAGCGACGAAGTCCGTGAGGTGCCGCTCTCGGAGGGGCGGCGCGATATGATAAAGGGCGCGGTGATGGAATACGGAGCCGCCTCCGTCGGCATATATCAGTTCAGAAACAACGACGAATCACAGCAGGCCATCTCCAAAGACGTCTTTTCCGATGAAAAGCGATCTTATTACACCGGCTTACAATATGGCGATAATGATATCAACGGCTCCACAGTAAACTTTTACACCAATCATGCGGTGGCGATCGCCGGCTGGGACGACAACTACCCGAAGGAAAACTTCGCGGCGGATAATCCGCCGCAGAAGGACGGCGCCTGGATAATCCGCAACAGCTGGGGAGCCGGCTGGGGAGGAGACGGAGGCTATTTCTACGTCTCCTACGAAGAGGGCACTCTCTGCGATGGCGTTGTATACGACACCGCCGCCGCGCGCTCCGGCGAGCGCGTCTATCAGTATGACCCGCTGGGCCCCGTCAATTGGTACAGCCTCTATGAAAACGGCTCGACGGAGCCGGTCCAATATTTTGCGAACCTCTTCACGGCGGCGGCCGACGACCGGATATCCTCCGTCGCCTTTTACGTCCCCGAACCGGGCAACAGTTACGAAATAAAGATCTATCAGAACTGCGGCGCCAATTCGCCCGTCAGCGGCAGCCTTGCCTCGACGGTCTCCGCCGTCGGCCTGGTGCCGGGCTATAACACCGTGGCGCTGAAAACGCCTGTCGACGTCGCAAACGGGACGAGGTTTTCCGTCGTCGTAAAGGCGACGACAAAAGAGGGTGGCTATCCATACCCCGTTCCCGTCGAATACCGGCTGGAGAATTACTCCAAAGCGGCTTCGGCGAACCGCGGCGATGGCTGGGTCTCGGGTGACGGCGTGAATTTTCAGGATATCATTGACGCGGGCGGAGACGGAACCGTCAGTATCTGCCTCAAAGCCTTCGGCGAACGGCAGCATAATCCCACCGATACGGTATTGGAGCCCTCCGGCCCGGTGACTGTCGACGCTCCCGAGGGAGTTATGGCTGCCGCGGAGGAGGTCTCCGCCGGGGATAACACGAAGGTTCAGCAGACGGTGATCGCGGAGCTGAAAGACGAGAGCGTCGAGGGTATCGCCGCGGACAAAAATGTCACGCTCAAGGGTGTCTTTGCGCTGACTGTCAGCCACGGGAACACCGGCGGCGCGGCCTCGTTCACCGTGCCCTTCTCAACGCCGCTGAGCTTTGCGGGAGAGCCATATGTCATCATCCCGAAAAAAGACGGCTCCGGTTTCGTCGCCTTCCCCGCAAAATATTCGGCGGGGTCGCTCTCCTTCGGTGTCAGCGATCTCAACGAATTTTTCTCCACGGCTGAAATAACGGTCGCCGACGTGCGGGAATCCGCCGCTCCCGCGCCATCGGGCGGCGGCGGCTGTGCCGCCGGACTGGGCGCCGCGGCGCTCTTACTGCTGATCCCGCTGGCGCTGGTCAGAAGAGGGCGTCGGAGCTGAGCGTTTTTGTCCGATAGATAGTACGAAGAGTAAGTAAAACAGAGGCGGAGCCTGCGCGTTAAAAGGGCTTCCGCCTCTGTCTTTTATTTGACGGACCGTCGGCGGGAAATCATTCGGCAGATATAAAAACATCCATTCCGTGGCCTCTTTCACACCGCTAAAAGGAAATTTCTTTGTAACAAAAAGCGAATATTCCTCTTCAAATATGTATCTGCAGTATGCCGGCAAAATAAAATTTGGAAAAGTCAATTTTTTCGGACGGTTATTCGTTCATCGAGCAATTTATGAAATAATATTTATTATATATTTACTTTATAGAGCATAAGATACTGTCATTCAGCGCTGAATAGATTATAAGGGGGAGTGATAGTTCTATGGAGCAATTTTTGGATTATATTGTCGGCATATTATGGGGACCGACTTTACTTATCGGTCTTTTAGGGACTGGAATTTATTTTAGTCTCATAACTAAATTCTGGCAGATACGCCATTTCTTTGATTCATTCCGCTTCTGTTTTTTTCCTGAGAAAAGGGGCGAAATGCTGTCGGCCGATAAGGCGAAGGTTACTCCGTATCAGGCCGCCTGTGTCGCGATCGCCGGCAGTATCGGTTCCGGCAATATCGGCGGCGTAGCGAGCGCCATCGCGCTTGGCGGCCCGGGCGTCCTCTTCTGGATGTGGATGACGGCGCTTGTGGGAATGATGACGAAGATGGTGGAGGTCACGCTAGCCGTCTATTACAGAAAGCTGGACTCTGACGGCAGAAAGACCGGCGGCCCGCTCTTTTATATTGAAAGAGGGCTGGGAAGCAAATTCAAGTTTTGGGGCATCTTTTCGCTTCTGTTTACCGTGGGGATATTCATGCAGCTTATCCTAGCTCCCGAGGCATATACGGTCGGCGAGTCTCTGCATGAGGTTACTGGGCTGAGAATCATCTATCTTTCGGCGTTCTTCTGCCTGATGTGCGCGCTGGTAATATGGGGCGGCCTCCGCCGGGTCATCGGCTTCGCCTCGTTTATGATGCCGCTGATGTCCGTACTCTATATCGTCTTCGGCGCTTATATCATCCTGATAAACATCACCCATATCCCCGCCGCGATCGCTCTGATCGTAAAGTCCGCCTTTACCCCGATGGCGGCGGTGGGCGGCTTCGCGGGAGCCTCCTTTATGCTGATCGCCCGTACGGGCATCGCCCGCGGCCTCTTCAGCAATGAGGCGGGGTGGGGGACCAGCCCGATGGTACACGCCACGGCGGACCAAAGGCATCCCATCGAACAGGGCATGTGGGGCGTCATGGAGGTCTTCATCGATACGATCGTCATCTGTACGATCACCGGTATGGTCATAGTCCTGACGGGCGAGTGGAATTCCGGCGTCTCGGGGTCAACGCTCACGATAAACGCCTTCTCGCATGGACTGGGAAAGAGATTCGCCGCCTATTTTATCGCGATATCGCTCTTCCTCTTTTCATGGACGACGGTCACAGGCTGGTATTCCTACTTCCACTCGATATTGGAATATGTCTTTAGGAACAGCACGCCGATGAGAAGGACCGCGCTGCGGATACTGAGGATCACGACGCCCTTCTTCGGCCTGCTGATGGCCTATATGATTGACGTGCTGAACACCAACGTATCCTACGCGTGGCTGATCGTCGACATCTCATCTTCGGTCCCGACTTATGTGAACCTCATAGTGCTGCTGCTGCTCTCAAAGACCTTTGTAGCGATACTGAAAGACTACGAGGGGCCGGGGAAGCTCTTTGGCCTGGGCGAGTACTGCAAGGTCAAAGTCGATTAGTCATCAGTTCTGACTGCTGGCGACAGCGGCGGTCAGTTCAATTCAATAAAAAGGAGAGGTTGTTATGAAAAAAGCATTGGTGTTAGGCTGCGGCCTGATCGGTAAGACGGTAGCGCTTGATCTGGCGGAGGATTTTTCCGTAACTGTAATGGACCCGTTTGAAAAGGCGCTGGCTTCTCTGGCTGATAGGAACGATATCAAAAAGATCCAGAAACCGGCGGACGACGCGGCGGCCCTCGCCGAGGCGGCAAAAGATGCGGACATCGTCTGCGGGCTTCTGCCGAGCCACCTTGAAGGCGCCTCTCAGAGGCAGATCCTCGAGATGGGGAAAAATTATGTCAGCCCGAGCGGATTCCTGCACAGCGAAGGGATGGACGAACTTGCGAAAAAGAGCGGCTCGGTGGCGGTCTTTGATATGGGGATCGCCCCCGGAATGTCAAACTATCTCGTCGCCCGCGGCGGCGCGATGGTGGATGAGCTCGACTTTGGCTGCATCTACGTAGGCGGCATCCCCGACAAGCTGGACCCGCCCTTCAACTACCGCACCGTCTTCTGCCTTGAGGATACGATGAATGAATATTGCGCGCCGGCGAAATATGTCAAGGATGGCAAGCTTACGGAGGCACCGGCGCTCAGCGGCCTGGAGGAGATAGATTTCCCCGGAGTCGGCAGGCTCGAGGCCTTCTTCACCGACGGCCTCCGCTCCGCGGCGGTCAATGTGAAGGGTAAGTTTGTCGCGGAAAAGACGATGCGCTGGCCCGGTTATGTCGATACCATCAACATCATGAAGGCCGCCGGCTGTTTCAACAGAGAACCTGTCGTCGTCGACGGCAAAGAGGTCATTCCCTTCAACGTTACCACGGAACTCTTCCGTCCGCTGTGGACGCTGAGGCCGGAGAAGGGTGACAGGGACCTCACCGTCATGCGTGTGGTGGCTCAGGGGCCGAAGGACGGCAAGTATGTGACAAATACCTGGGACATGGTAGATAAGTTCGACGAGAAGATGATGCTCCACTCGATGGCGCGCACCACGGGCTACGCCTGCTCGGTGACGGCGCGGGCGGTCGCGAACGGCATGATCACGGCTCCTGGCTTCCACGCTCCTGAGGCGCTGGCCGGGGACGACGCCTTCTATAACTACCTCATGCCCGCGCTTGCGAAATACGGCATCGTATTCAAGCACAGCCTTTTGGTAGAAGAGAGATAAGAATAAACTGTCCCCGGGCCGCCGGTCCGGGGCCTTCTGCCGCCCTGCCTGATAATCAACGGCCGGGCGGCCGTATTGTCGGCGTTGATAATGTGGGGGGATGAAGATGGATATAAATACGGTCGTTATGTCACTGGTGGCGGTATTCATCTGCCTGGCCTGTGCGGATAAGATCGCCGGCGGCCGCTTCGGTCTCGGGGGGCTGATCGACGAAGGCTTTTATACTCTGGGGCCGCTGGCGATGATAATGATCGGGATGATTACAATCTCTCCGGTGGTCGCCCGTATTTTGTGCCCTCTGGTCTCGCCGGCCCTGCTGTCGATAGGCGCTGATCCCTCTCTCTTTGTCGCCGCGATCCTGCCCAGCGACTCCGGCGGCGCTCCCCTCGCTTTGGATATCTGCCTTCTCCGGGAGGCTGGGCTCTTCAACGGCCTCATCGTCGCGTCGATGATGGGGGCCTCGCTGGGGATAATCCCGCTCGTCCTCTCGGCGACCGACGGCGAAAGGCAAAAATATGTGATCTTGGGGCTGCTGATCGGCTTTATGGCTATTCCGCCGGCCGCCCTCATCTCAGGACTGGCCGCCGGACTGGACAAAAAGATGCTGCTGCATAACCTGCTGCCGGTCACGGCCCTCTCCGCGGCGATCGCCGCGGCGCTGGTATACGCGCAGTCATGTACGATTAAGGTTGTGATCTGCCTGGGGCGGGCGGTCTTATTCGTCGCCGTCTTAGGTTTCGCCGCCTCGACGGTGCGCGCGCTTACGGGGCTTGAGCTTATTGCGGGAATGGCTCCGATAGAGGAGGCCTTTGTGATCCTGGGACAGATAGGGATAGTGCTGGCGGGGATATTTCCCCTGCTGCACCTGGTTAAAAGAATTTTTCGCCGCCAGCTCGCGCTTCTTTCGATAATGATGCGGGTGGACGAACTTGCCATGATCGGCGTCGTTACGACGGTGGCCAACTTTTTTCCCGTCATCCCGATGCTGAACAAAATGACGAAAAGGGGCGTAGTCGTCAATATGGCCTTCGCCGTGCCGGCCGCGTATGCGATAGGCGACCATCTGGGGTTTACGGCGGGGTTTGAGCGTTCCTTCGTCTTTCCGCTGGTGATCGGAAAATTATGCGGCGGTCTGCTGGCGATAATCGCCGCCTCGCTCTACTGCCGGTATCTTGGACTGAAAGAGTGACGGGCCGCGCGATAGTCTCCGGATGAAAGAATATAAACAGAATAAAAATTCGATTATGATGATAATTTTAAGTATATAATATTTAGAATATGCGTATCTTATGGATAGTATAAAACAGTGATTACCCTGTGAAGTTATCGCTGTTTTTTCTATTTATCGTGTCCTATTGAGGATTTACGGGCGGCGCGGTACGCGGAAACCATACGGACTGGGAGTGATGAGATGATAAGAATGGTGAAGCCGGATTTGGATGAGATCGATTTCAGGATCGCCTATGAGCTGAAAAATGACTGTCGGATATCATATAAACAGTTGGGCAGTAAGATCTCGCTTTCTTCGTCTTCCGTTTATGAGAGAACGAAAAAGATGGAGGAGAAGAACGTCATCCTGTCCTATAACGCGAAGGTCGACTGGGGCAAATTCGGATATTCGATCCATGCCTTCATCTTGTTAAAGGACGATAAGTTTATCGGAGATATGCCCTCCTTTCTGAAAAACAGGGACGAGGTATTTAATCTCTATATGGTCTCCGGTGAGTATGATTATATGCTTGAGGTGCATATCGCCAATAAAGATGATCTGGGAAATTTTATGGATTATCTATACCGGAAGGTCGGCAGGACCTATACGCTGCTGATCCTGCGGGAGATCTGCGAGGTCCCCGAGTAGCTGTAGGATATGCAGGACGAAGCATTGCCGGAGCTACGCCAGCGGAGATGAAAGATAACGGTGGGGCGGCGGATATTTTTCACCGCCGCCCCGCCCTCTGTTTTTTCACGGATCTAATCTAAAAGATGTCGTCGTAGGCCTCCAGCTCCGGCAGGCGCTCTCCGCGTCCTTCCATCGAGGCGACGGCCATGCCGTGATCGATGGCTACGTATCACCCGTCTTCCTGCCGCCGAGGGGCTTCATTCCCCAGAAGAGCAGATTCATCCCCGCCACCGCGGCGGCGCATATCAGCATGGACGCCCAGAATCCGATGTTTACGCCGAGCCATTCTGTTTTGCCGAAGAGGTCAAGCCAAAGAGCGGTCCAGTTCATAGAATATTCCTCCTTTATCTACAGCAGTTCGCCGTAATGCCGCACGTAGGCCTTTTTGATGCTGGTCGCCAGCGCCATGTAGAGCAGGATGCAGGGGATCAGGTAGGCGAAGTACATCGCGGGGAGCGGCACAAATCCCAGCATCGTTCCGAAGGGCGTGAAGGGAATGACCGTCAGCGCCACGATGCCCGTGAAGGTGATCAGCGTCACGGGAGCCGAGGCGTGGCTCTGTATGAAGGGCAGCTTCGGCGTGCGGATCATATGGATCACCAGCGTCTGGCTCCACATGGATTCCACAAACCATCCCGCCTGGAAGAGCGCGATGTAGGCCGCCTGGACCCCGGCCAGCTCCGCGCCGGAAAAATGGGCGGGCAGGTCGTTGAAGAGGATTCCCTGAGAGACGAAGAGCGGGCAGAGTACGAAATACATGAACGCATAGGTCGTCCAGTCAAAGATCGAGCTGGTCGGTCCGAGCCAGAGCATGAAGCTGCCGACCGAGGAGGCGTCCCACTTTTTGGGAACGGCAAGGTACTCCCTGTCCACGTTGTCCCAGGGGATCGCCGTGCAGGAGAGGTCGTAGATCAGGTTCAGGAAGATCAGCTGCACGCTCATCATCGGCAGGAAGGGGAGCAGCGCCGAGGCCGCCAGCACGGAGAACATGTTGCCGAAGTTCGAGGAGGCGGTCATCTTGATATATTTGATCATGTTCGCGTAGGTTTTGCGCCCCTCGACGATGCCCTCTTCAAGTACCGAGAGGTCCTTTTCCAGCAGGATGATGTCCGCCGATTCTTTGGCGATGTCCACCGCCGTATCGACTGATATTCCGATGTCCGAGGACTTCATCGCCGCCGCGTCGTTGATACCGTCGCCCATGAAGCCCACGCTGTGGCCGCCGCTCCGCAGCGCGCTCACGACGCGCGCCTTCTGCTCCGGCGAAAGTTTCGCGAAGACTGCCGTCTCCTCCGCGGCCTTGATGAGTTTTTCCTCGTCCAGACGGTCAATGTCGCCGCCCAGAAGTATCCTCTCAACGGGTAGCCCGACGTGGCGGCAGACGCAGCGGGCCACCTTTTCGTTGTCGCCGGTCAGTATCTTGACGGCGACCCCGTGGTCGCCGAGCGCTTTGATGGCCTCTTTCGCCGACTCCTTCGGCGGATCGAGGAAGGCCAGATATCCCAGCAGTACCATATCGCACTCGTCCTTGACGCCGAAGGCGCCGACGGGGGAGGGATTGGTCTTCTGCGCGAGGGCGACGACGCGCATGCCGTCCGCGTTGAGGCGGTCGACGGTCTTCAGCACCTTTTGCTTGAGGGATTCGCTCAGCGGCTCGATCTTGCCGTCATATTCCACGTAGGCGCAGATAGAGAGCATCTCCTCGACCGCGCCCTTCGTCACCATCTGTGTCTTGCCGTTTTTATCGCTGACGACGGTGGAGAGGCGGCGGGTGAAGTCAAAGGGAACTTCGTCAACCTTCACATAGGCGTCGGAGAGGTCCGTAAGGCGGGGGTTTTCCGCCTCCTCTTCCTCTGTCTTTCTGATAATCGCCAGGTCCATCAGGTTTTTATAGCCGGACTGGAAGTAACTGTTCAGATAGGCGTGGCGGAGCACGCGGGCGTCCTCCTCTCCCATGACGTTCATATGATATTCCAGGACGACCTGGTCCTGTGTCAGGGTTCCCGTCTTGTCGGTGCAGAGTATGTCGATCGCGCCGAAGTTCTGGATGGAGTTGAGGTTCTTGACGACCGTCTTTTTCTTCGACATCGAGACGGCGCCTTTGGCGAGGCAGGTGGTGACGATCATCGGCAGCATCTCCGGCGTCAGCCCGACGGCGACGGAGATGGCGAAGAGGAAGGCCTGCACCCAGTTGCCCTTGGTAAAGCCGTTGATGAAGAAGACCACCGGCACCATGACCATCATGAAGCGGATCAGCACCCAGGAGACGGAGTTGACGCCTTTGGAGAAGCTGGTCTCCACCGCCTCCTCCGCGACGGCGGAGGCCATCGAGCCAAAGAGGCTGTCGTCTCCCACGGCGACGACCACCGCTGTGGCGCTGCCGCTGATGACGTTGCTGCCCATAAAGACGATATTGCCGTAGTCGGTGAGGGCGTCGCCGGCCTTGGGGACGCCTTCGGCGCTCTTTTCTATCAGGTCACTCTCCCCCGTCAGCGCGGACTGGCTGATGAAGAGGTCCTTTGCCTCGATGAGCCTCGCGTCCGCGGGCACCATATCGCCGGCGGAGAGGCGGATGATGTCTCCGGCCACCGCCTCTTCAAGCGGTATCTCGTGTCTTTTCCAGTCGTGCCTGTCGACGGTGCAGGTGACCGTGATCATCGCAAGCAGCCTCTCCGCGGCGTCGCCGGAGCGCGATTCCTGCACGAAGCGCAGAATGCCCGAAATGCCGACCATCGTCATAATGATGACGACCGTGAGCACGTCCGCCTCCTCCGGCATACCCTGCATGACCGGCATCAGGATGTCGGTCACGGCGGAGACCGCGGCAAGGCAGAGCAGGATCGCCGTAAAGGGATTGATAAAGGCTCCCGCCAGCCGCTGTGCCAGTGATTTTTTCCTTTTGCGCGTCACTTTGTTGGCGCCGTAACGCTGGCGGTTTTTCTCGACCTGTACCTCCGAGAGGCCGCCAAACGAAGAATTATATTTCCATAAGACGTCGTTTATGGGCGCGGCCGCGGCGAAGCGGAGGCGCTCGTTGATCTGCTCTCTGCGCGCCGCCTGCTCGGCGGTCTGTATTGTGGTGTTTTTCTTTTTCATTTTCCATACCTCCTGACGAGGCGCCGGTCTGTGATTCGGCGCGCCTCTTTCGCTGACCGGCTGCGAACGGCTGAAATCTTTAGTTTCGCACGGTTCGTACGCGCATCAGAGGTGCCGTCCCCGTTATGGACAGGCGTAGCCTTGCCCATAACGGGGCGATGCGTATGATCAGCTGTTTTTGCGGTGGGAAGCAGGATTTGGGCGGAGTTTAACGGCGGTGAAGCGGCAGCCCGCGTTTCGCCGGTTCCGGTAAATCAGCCGCGTTCGCCTGTCGGTGACTTTGCCCTTGGTCCTGTTTACTTTGTCCTGCGAAACTGTCGGGTTCCATCTGCTTCACTCCCTTCTCCGTTTTCGGTTGGTGGTTTGCGGCGCCGTCTGCGGCGGCGCACAACAAATAATAGGGCGGCCCGCGGCTTGCCGCGCGCTTGTCTCTCTGTCGTACCGCCAGTATAGCCGCCGCCGTCCCTCTGTCCAATGGCTGAAATCTTGCGATTTTCTTGCGATTCGGCAAGAAAGTAGAGACGGGGCGGCTGTAATTTATGCCGCCCCGTCCTGTCTATAATTGGTCGTTGAATTTGTAGCCGATCCCCCAGATGGTGAGTATATATTCCGGCGCGTCGGGGTTCGGTTCGATCTTCTTTCTCAGCTTGCGTATAAAGGCCATGATGTTGCTGTCGGCGAGGAGAAAATCTCCGTCCCAAACGGCGCGGTAGATCTGCTCTTTGGTAAAGACCTCGCCGCGGTTTTGCGCGAGGAGGTAGAGGATGTCGAATTCCTTCGGCGTCAGGCTGATCTCCCTGCCCTGCCGCAGTACCTTTCTGCTCTTAGGGTGGATTGAGAGCTCTCCCGCGTAAATACCGTCGTCGGCGGTATCTGACAGGTTGCCCCTGCTGCCGGCGACGCCGAGCACCAGCGTAGAGGCCTCGTCGTTGAGAAGCTCCCGGAGCCCGGCAAGCAGCCCCTTCGCGTAGGCGCTCTGCGGAGGTTCCTGTTCCAGCCTGTCGCGGAGCCATTCGGCGAGAATGGAATCCAGTGATATGAAGTGGATGTTCTTTTTCAAAGTATGGATTCCCTCCTCCTAGATTAATTCCCCGTGCTGCCTGATGTACAGCCGTTTTACAAAACTGACCAGCAGCATATAAAGAAGGACGACCGGCAGCAGAAAGCCGAAATATTCGAGCGGCAGCCGCGTCAGACCAAGCGGATGCGCGAGCGGCGTCAGCGTCAGGCCGGTGAAGACGACGATCCCCAGCAGCGTTATCAGCAGGACCGGGGCCGATGCCCGGCTTTGCAGGAAGGGGATCTTTTTCGTGCGCAGCATGTGAAGGATCAGCACCTGCGTCCACATGGACTCCAGGAACCACCCCGTCTGGAATAGCGCCGCGTAACGCAGCCTCAGCGCCGGGTCCGCGAGCTGGGTGTAGAGCAGCCCGCCGCACAGCCGCGGACAGAGGACGAAGTAGAGGAAGAGGAATGTCATGATGTCGAAGATCGAACTGATCGGCCCGAAGGAGAGCATGAAGCCGCTCAGCGTCTTCCCCGACCACTCGCGGGGTGTCTCCGTATCCTCGGCGTCGACGCTGTCCCACGGCAGTACGATGCAGAGCGTATCGTAAAGCAGGTTCAAAAGCAGCAGCTGGATCGCCGTCATCGGGAAGAAGGGCAGAGCCACGCTGGCGCAGACGACGGAGAGGATGTTGCCGAAGTTGGAACTCGCCGTGATCTTGATGTACTTGAGCATGTTGACGAAGGTCCGGCGTCCCTCCATGATGCCCTGTCCGAGAATGTTTAGCTCTTTTTCGAGCAGGATCACGTCGGCGGCCTCCTTAGCCGCGTCTACGGCGGTGTCCACCGATATCCCCACGTCGGCCTCGTTGAGGGCGGGGATATCGTTCATGCCGTCGCCTAAGAAGCCGGCCGTCCGGCCGTTCTCCCGCAGCGCCGAGAGCAGACGCACCTTTTGTCCCGGCGTCAGCTCGGCGAAGATATCCGTCTCTTTCACCGCCGCGCGCAGCTCTTCATCCGAGAGGCCGCCGATCTGCGCGCCCGTCAGCATCGCCGCGGCGGGCAGCCCCACGCGGCGGCAGATGGAGAGGGCGGTCTGCGAATTATCGCCGGTCATGACCTTCGGGGTCACGCGCAGCCGTTTGAGATCCTCTACGGACTGCGCCGCGGAGCGCTTCGGCGCGTCGAAAAAGGCGAGGTAGCCCACGAGGGTCATATCATTTTCATCGGCGGGAGAGAGCCTCTCCTGAGCGCCGAGCTCCTTTTTCGCCACGGCGATCACCTTCATGCCCTCTTCCAGCATCTCGTCCACAATGGCGGAGACGCTGCCCTCCCCGTTTTCCCCTATGGGGATGGCCTCACCGCGGTATTCGACGAAGCGGCAGCGTGAAAAGACCCGCTGGATGTCGCCCTTTACTATCAGCAGGTGGCTCTTCTCCGGCGTCCTGACCAGCGTACTGGCGAATTTGCGTTCGTAGTCAAACGGTATTTCGTCAGTTTTACGGCAGAGCCCGGCCAGCTCCGCAAGGCGGCCGCCCCTGTCGGGCATCGTCCTGCAGGCCAGTATCGCGCTGTCGATGGGATTGGAGAGGCCGGAATGATGAAAACTGTTCAGATAGGCTAGCTCCAATGCTTCGGGGCTTTCGCCGCCGAGGATATCCAGATAGTATTCCAGCAGGATGCTTTCCTGTGTCAGAGTACCGGTCTTGTCGATGCAGAGGACGTCCATGCTTCCCAGGACCTGCATGGCGTCGATGTTTTTAACGATGGCCCGCTTCCGCGACATGGAGAGGCTGCCCCTCGCGAGGCAGGCGTTGATCACCAGCGGCAGCATCTCCGGCGTCAGCCCGACGGCGACGGAGAGGGCGAAGGCGAAGGATTCCAGCCAGCTGCCGCGCGCGACGCCGGAGACCAGAAATACGGCGGGGACCAGAACGGCCATGAAGCGTATCAGCACCCAGGCGACGGAATTTTCGCCCCTTTGAAAGGCGTCGGAATTTTTGGAATCCGGTCTGACGAAATTTCCGTAGAGCGTATCCCGTCCCACCGCGAGAACGACGCCCTCGCCCCTGCCGCTGATCACGGAGGAGGCCATGAAGGCGAGGTTCTTCAATCTTGTGAAGGGCGTCCGCCCGGCGTCGGGGCAGGGGGCGCTCTCCTTTTCGAGGATCGCGCTCTCTCCGGTGATGGCGGCCTGCGAGACAAAGAGGTTCGTCGTCTTTACCAGCCGCAGATCGGCCGGTATCCGCCCGCCCGCGGAGAGCATCACCAGGTCTCCCACCACCAGCCTCTCCGCGGGGATATCCACGAGGACCCCGCCGCGTTTGACGGTGACGTTTGTGTGGATGAGGCGGTCCAGACGGTCGGAGGCCCTCTTGGCCCTCGTCTCCTGAACGAGGCGAATGGCGCCGCTGACGAGGATCATGACGCAGATTATCAGAGACGTCGTGATATTTCTTGTAAAATTAGAGGCCAGCAGCACATCGGTAATGAGAGAGATCACCGCCAGCGTGAAGAGGATCATCGTGAAGGGATCGACGAAGGCCCGCCGCAGCCGGTGCGGAAAGGTATCGTCTTTTCTGCTGGAGAGCCTGTTTTCGCCGTACTTCGCGCGCATCGCCTCCACCCGCTCCTGCGGCAGTCCCGCTGGCGTCGTCGGTATGGCGCGGAAAACCTCTTCCGCGCCGCAGCCGGCATATCTTTTCATGCGGGAGTCGGAAAACATTCTCTTTGGCAAATGGGTCCCTCCTTTTTATAAAATAGCCGTGACCCGACCGGTCAATAATAACCAGTAATAATTTATAGTTCAACCGTATATTAAAAGAATAAATAAAGGGTACGCCGGAATCGTTACCGCCGCGCGGCGCGCAGGGAACCCCGCGTGAGAGAGCAGACGGCAAGTCCGCAGCCCGTACGCCGCAGTTTTATTTTTTATTTGTGATCTTTGATTGAATGTTTGGATGGTTTCGGCCCACGGCACCGGTTCAGCGGTTTTATATCTGTGTGAAAACCCTGAACCTGTGCTTGCCCAAAACGCCCTCAGGCGTATATGTGAAACATTTTTGTTACCGTGGTGCTTTGATTGAACTGACTATCTGGTCTTGAATACGATATGCTCTACGGGAACGCCGTCTTTCATCTCGGCCGCCGTGAAGCTTCCTTCGGGCGACATCCAGTAGGCTACGCCGCCGATATACACGAGTTTATTGCTCATCCGTCCACCTCCTAAAAAAATATTTATGGAAGTTATCCTTCCATATGTGGACATTCTACAGGTTTTCTAGGAATTGTCAAACGTTTGGTGTGCAGCAAAAGTGATAATTTACATATATTTTACTATGAAGTCTCTCTCCCGAAAGCTTTTTGTCCCCGCCCGTTCCGGCGAAGGCGGCCATTCCTGCGTAAAGGGAACGGCCGCGTGATGCCGTTCTTTAGTCTTCCGCGCCGCAGAATGTTTCCAGTTCGTGGTTTTTGTAGATCCCCGCCTCGCGCTTTTCGGTTGCGTTTGTGCTGCGGAAGGTGCCGTCGACGATGTTGTTGTAGCCCTTTTTGCGGACTATCCCTTTGATATATTCAAGGTTCGGGCAGCGGTCGTGGTGGTAGTTGTCGGTGACCATGCAGGAGGAGAGGTGTACGGCGACCTCGTCCTTTTTGACGTCGGTCTGGCGCGCAAGTTTGTTTGAGAAGTGCTCAAGTTTCGAGGCGATACTGCCGCCGCAGCATCCGCCGCAGGTGAAGGCGATGTAGCGCGTTCCGTGCTGGTAGCCGCAGTCTTTGAAGAAGCCCTCCCGGTCGTAGAAGCACTTTGTGCAGGCGAAGCCACTGCATCTCAGCCTTGCGATGTCACACTGGATGATGATGACGAATTTGATGCCCATATAGATCCCCTCCGTTGTAAAATATTGGATTTTACCGTCCATACGCCTGTGATTATACTATCGGCGCGCTGTTTTTCTCAAGCGGCGGCGGCATAAAGCCTCTCTGCCGCCGCAAACGCCATTTTTAGAGAGGTCAGCGGCTTTCCTCAAGCAGAGGCAGTTCTTCCGTCCCGTCTTCGGCTTGATTTCTTACTGTGATCTCTATCTCATCCGCCGCGCCGTATTCGTCCGCGGCGGCGATTTTATGGACGCCCTCGCGCATCTTCCACGCGAGAGGTGCTCCCTCGCCGCTGTCGCCGGCCAGCTCGCCGTCGACAAACCAGTAGACGGGGCCTCTGCCGCCTTTAGAGGAGAGGATGAGTTTATTATTCTCCGCGCCGACCGCGTAGACCGCGCCGTCCTTTGGCGAGGTGATGGTCAGGGGCTGTTCAGCCTCCCTGTTACCGCGTCCGGTGAAGAAGCCCTCCAGTTCAGGCGGCCATTTTATCGAAATTTCCCCCTCTTTCATCGTGTGAAGGGAGCAGGGCGCGGCGTCCGATACGCCCTCGATGAAGAGGTCGCGGCGGCTCTGGGGGCACCACTGGTTTCTCGGCGCGCCGGAGAGCGCGCAGAGCTCCTTTCTCACGACGGAGGGCGGCAGCGTGAACCAGGGATCGCCCTTTTTCGTGAGCTTCAGCATTATCCTCACGGCGGAGGGGGCGGCGGTTTTGAGTCCGACGAGGCCGCGGTGCGGTCTGCCGCTGGGATCGCCGAACCAGACGACGAGGGTCCATTTTCTTGTGACGGCGGCGGTCCAGGCGTCGCGCAGGCCGTACGAGGTGCCGGTCTTGAAGGCGACGGTTTTGCCGTCCGCTCCCGCCTCACCGTAGAGCGGCAGATTGCGCCGCGTATCTTTGAGGATGTCGAGCGTAAGCGCGGCGGCCTCCGCGGAGATGACCCTGGTTCCCGCTGAAAGACCGGCTCTTTCGTTCCAGACGAGGGGGCTGTCGAGGCCGCCCGCGGCGAGTGTGTGGTAGGCGCGCGCCAGTTCGAGCGGCGATACCTCGCAGCCTCCGAGCGCGAGGCTGTCGCCGTACCATTCCGCCTCGCGCGTCAGCTGTGAGAAGCCGAGGCGGCGGAAGAGGCCGAGGACGTTTTCCGCGCCGGCGGCACGGAGGATGCGCACGGCGGGGACGTTGAGGGAATCGGCAAGCGCCGTCCGCGCCGACACGGGACCGCGGAATAGGCGGTCGAAGTTGCGCGTCCCGCCGCCCGAAGGCTGCTGCGGCGTGTCGGCTAGCATTGTCGCCGGTATTGCGCGCCCCGATTCAAAGGCGAGCGCGTAGACGAACGGTTTCAGCGTGGAGCCGGGCGAGCGCGGCGAGAGGGTGCAGTCCACCCAGGAGGCGCCGCTGCCGGTGCCCTCGCGCGCGTTGCCGACGTAGCCGCGTACCTTTCCGGTTTCATTCTCCACAAGTACCGCCGCCGCGGTCACTCCCGGCTCCATATTGCCCAGCGCCGCCGTCAGCTCGCCGGTGAGCAGCCGCTGCATGGCGCTGTCAAGTGTGGAGCGGAAACGTCCGTAGCCGTCGCGGGCCTCCGCCGCGCCTCCGTAACGCGCGGCGGCCTCCGCCGCCTGTATGCGGGCGGAAGATATCGCCCGGCGTCCCGCGGGCAGCGGTTCGGCCTTTGCGCGCCGCGCCTCCTGCGGCGTGGCGACGCCGCGGCTTTCGAGGGTGTCGATGAGCCGGTTTCGCAGCGCGAGCGCCCGTTCGGGATGGCGGTCGGGGCGGTAGTAGGCGGGGCCTCGCAGAAGCCCCGCGAGCAGCGCCGCCTCGGCGAGCGAGAGCTCTTTCGCTGGTTTCCCGAACCACGAGCGCGCGGCGGCCTCCACCCCGCGCGTATTGCCGCCGAAGGGCACGCTGTTGAGGTAGCTCTCAAGTATTTCGTCTTTGTCCATGAAAAATTCCAGCGCCGCTCCCTGGGAGAATTCAACGGCCTTTGCCCAGGGGGTGCGCGGGCGGTCTACGGCGAGGCGCACGACCTGGCTCGTTATCGTGGAGGCGCCCGAGACGACGCGTCCGCCGGTGAAATTCTGCCACGCGGCGCGCGCGATCGCGATGGTGTCGATGCCGCCGTGAAGGTAGAAACGGCGGTCTTCCAGTGCTACGGCCGCCGCCGGCATCCAGCGCCCCATGTCCGCCAGGGGGACCGGCAGCCGCCATTCCCCCGCCGCGGAAAGAGTGCCGCGCAGGGGGCGTCCCTCCCTGTCCGTCACGACGAGCGAGGCCGGGCGGTTCAGTATCGCGCCGAGCGGGAAGGTGACGACGAGCGCCGCCTTTGCGAGAAGCAGGAACACCAGGACGACGAGGGCCGCCCTATGCGGCAGCCCCCTTTCGCTGAAGCGTCTCCGTGCCGCCGCAAGCGCATCGCTCACGGCGGCGGGAAAATTTCTATTTAGCGGCATTTACCGCCTTTGCCGTCCCCTGCCGCGAATCAGCGGCGGCGCCGACGGTGATCGTCCCGCCGCCGCTGATGCTTGAGATTCCGGGGTCGTACATACATTCTGCGTATACCTGCGGCGAGGCGAAGGTGCCCTCCGTCACGGCGCGCAGCGAGTAGTGCCATTTGAGCGGTTTGCGCAGCTCCTCGATGAAGAGTATGAGCCGGTCGTCGCGTATCTCGGCGCGTACTCCCTCTGCGTTTTCTTCGCTGGTTCCCGTGAGGCGCGGGTTTTCGATCTCAAAGCCGGCGGGCAGCGGCATGACGGCGACGACTCCCCGCAGGCTGCCGGCCTTCGGCGTCACCGTTACGGCGGCGGTCAAGGCCTGGCCGCGCGCGGCCCTTCCGGAGATTATCTTTCCCTGCCTGTCGGCGATACGCTGGCGTATCTCGATGCCGTCGTCACGCGGCGGCACCGCGCCGGAGGGGATGTAGGAGAGGTTCCACGCCGAGTAGAGGCGCGCCTGGCCGCTGTTTACCGCTTTGTAGCCTCCGGGGCCGCCGGCGGTGACGCTTCTGTTGTTTTCACTCACCGTGCCGACGGTCTTCGCGCCGGGCTCCTTTATCAGTTTCCCCGAGATCGCCCCGCCGCGCGGCTGCGCGGAGAACCAGCGTCCGAGGGCGAGCATTGAGAAGCCGCCCTCCTGTGTGCTGCAGCGGCCGCGCTCTTTAAGCTCCTTCATCAATCCGGCGGCGGAGGCCGCCGCCCCCGCTCCCGCCGGGTCTATATATGTCGCGGCGAGCAGCGACAGCGCGTCGTCGCGGAGGTTAGAATCGTAGTTTATGTTTTTGCCCGGTATTTCCTTCAGCGGCGCGCCTCTGTGTCCGGTTATCTTTTCCGCCTCTTTCTTATCTCCCGCCGCGGCGTAGGCGCAGGCGAGCAGAAGCCGTCCAGAGGGTTCCATCTCGCCTGTCTTGTCGCGCAGGCTCTCCATCCAGCCAAGCGGTGGTTCGCCGGCGAGGGTGAGGACGAAGGCGGCGTAGGCCCTGCGCGTCAGAGTCTCGCGCCAGGCCGCGTCGCCGTCGCCGTCCGGCATGACCGGCAGCAGCGCGCGCGCGTAGTCGACGGCGGCTTTAAGGGCGTCGGGCGAGACTTTATTGCCCAGGCGCTTCGCCTCAAGCAGGAAGTGGGCGCCGTAGAGGCTTTCCCATGGCTGCGACCAGGACTCGCCGCTCCAGCGCGGGAAGCCGCCGTCGTAGCTCTGCATACTTTCGATTTTATCTATGCGGCGCGCCAGAGCGCCTCTGTCCGCGAGGTCCGGGTCGGTATATTTGACGAGCTCCGGCTGCACGAGCAGCGGCCAGGCGGCGGAGACGGTCTGCTCAAAGCAGCCGTAGGGATAGGTGACGAGGAAGTCCGCGAGGGCCGAGAGCGAAATTTGCGGCATCGCCGAGAGCATTACAAGGGCCTGCGCGAAATTCCTCCCTTTACCATCTCCTGAGAGGCTGAAGGATAGCGTCTTCCCCGGCTCGATCACCGCCGAGCCGCTCTCCGTGATGCGCGGCGCGGCGGGACGCACGGGGAGCTCGACGGTGTCTTCGATCACGCCGCCCTGCCATTCCGTCCTGTAGGTCATTAGGGCGGTGCCGATGCCCTTCGCCTCGTAGCGGAGAGGCAGGGTCACGGAGCCGCCTCCCTTTATGGTTACCGTATGGCTTTCATTAGCGCCGTTTTGCATCGCCAGTTCGGCTGAGGACTTTTTGCCCTCTGCCGAGAATTTGACGGTAAGCTCCCGCTCCGTCATGTTGAAGAGCTGTACGTTTGCCGTAAACTTATCGCCGGGGGCGGCGAAGCGCGGCAGCGAGATCTCCGCCGTTACGTCGCGCCCTATCTGCGCCGTCGTTTCCGCGCCGCCGGAGGCCGAAGCGGTGGCGGCGACGGCCATTATACGCGCCTTTCCGGAGAATTCAGGAATGTCGAATTCAACTTCGCATCTGCCGCCGGAGTCGGAGCGGCCCATCTTCACCAGAGAGAGCATCTTGAAGCGGCGCGCCTGCACGGGGCTAAGGCTGGACTTCATCGCCATGCCGTCCTCCATACCGCCGCCTCCGGCCGTCAGAAGCGGCGTGGATGATTTTTCCGGCGTGATGAGCGCGCCGTAAAGGTCGTAGGTCTCCATTCCCGGCATCCTGCGGGCGGTGAAAAATTTCCAGGGATCGGGCGTCGTGTACCCCGTCAGGCCAAGGACGGTCTCGTCGACGAGCATCACCGTGACGTCGGCGGCCGTACCCTTGCCGGAGCCGTCTTTTACCGTGAGGGTTATTTTATTTTTGCCCGGCTCCAGCTTCGGAACCTTGGCGATCTCCACCTTGAGGCGGCTGGCGCCGTTATCGGTCATCAGCGGCGCGATGCCGAAGGCGCGCGCGGGCGAACCGTCCTTTTGCGCGGGGCGCACGACCTGCGCCGTTATCCAGGCGTTGGGACGCATATCTTCCGTCACTTTGAGGGAGAACTCCGTCTCGGCGCCGCGCGTTCCACGCGTCTCGTTCCAGACGACCTCGGTAGTCTCCGCGTCAACCAGCAGCGAACCCGCGAAGGGGGCTTTAACCTTTACCTTCACCGTCTCTCCCGTTTTATATATCTGCTTATCTGTTGTGACCTCCGCCATGTCCGGGAAGGAGGAGCTCCCGCCTCCGTCCGCGCCGTAGGCGTAGATCACCGCCGAGGCGCGCGATTTTCCGTCCGCCGTCTCGACGCGCAGGAGATATTCTCCGGCCTCCTTAAGTTCCGCCTGTGCGGAACCGACGCCGCCGGAGAGTCGTATCAGCCCCTCGCCGCGGGGTATCAGCTGTTCCTGAATCTCCCTCGTCATCCGTCCGCTGCTCTCAAATACCACGGCCTGGCGCGCGCGGCGGAAGAGAGAATATTTCATCTCCTTGACGCCGGCGGCTTTGCCGTCAACGGAGACCGCCGCGGCGCGGAAGGAGAGCGGTTTTCCGGGGTCGGCCTCGCGCGGTGCTTCGATGCCGGCCATCACCGCCGAGGGATACCAGGGGATCGTGACCGTCTTGTATGTCCAGCGCCCTCCGTCGTCCATAACGCCCGCGCGTACCGAGAGGTCGAGCATTGAGGGGGCCTTCCAGCCGCCGCCCTTTAGGGAGGCCTTTGCCTTACCCTCGGCGCTGAGGTTGCCGGAGGCGATAAAACTCGATTCCGGGGTAAATTTCTTGTCGGCCTCTCTGAAAGAGAAGGATTTCCAGTCCTTATGCGTAAAGGTGCGGTCGACGGTACGAAGCTCCGTCTCCCACTGGAGCCCCGCGGCGGGGTTGCCGAAGGTGTAGCGGCCCGTTATCGACAGCTCGCAGCCGCCGTCCGCCGTGATCGACCGCGGTGTGGCCGCCGCCTCTACGAAGATTCGCGGCGCGGCGAACTCCTCGACGTATATCTCTTTATAGCCGACCGAATTTTCCCCGCCCGGCGTAAACAGCGCGATGCTCCACGGCCCCGTCGGGGCGTCGGAGGGGAGAGCGAGCGACGCGGAGAATGTCCCCTCGCCGGACAGCTTCGCGCTCTGCGTCTTCCAGAGCCTGCCGCTGGGCGAGAATACCTTCATCGTCAGCGGGAAGGGTTTCGGAGCCTTGCCGTCCGTGCCGCGCACGATGGCCTGTACCGGCACCTCCTCGCCGGGGCGGAAGATATCCCGCGGCGTGTAGCAGTAGGCGGAATAACCCTTATAAAGCCACGGGCTGCCGGTGGTGTCGAAGTCGTCATTGCCGTTGTAGAGGCCCCTCTCAAAACGGATATAAGAGGTGTCGCCATCCTTTTCCGCGAGCGCGACGACCGGCGCGCCGCGTCCCTCCGTATCCTTCAGGGCGATTCTGACGACGCCGTTTTTATCCGTCTTTCCCTCGCCGACGAGCTGGTTGGCCCATGACCAGAGGGTCACGCGCACTCCGGAGAGCGGCTTGGCCTCCGAGACGGAGAGCACCCGCGCAAACGCCGAGTCTTGGCCGAGCTTCACGGTGAGGCCGAGATCCGTCACGTTTATCGTCTGGCGGCTCTCGCTCCACGCCCTGGAGCCGCGCCCCTGCGCTACGACAAGGAATACGCCGCGGCGTCCCTCTAGCAGCGGCTTCAGGTCCAGAGCGCGCCGCGCCGTCTCGTTCGGCTTTGCCTTCACAAGATATTCCTTATTGGCTACGAGCCGCGAAAGGTCTGTCGGGTAGCCTCCCCAGCCGCTGCGCATCGCTATGGGGATATTGTTGTCGTATAGCTGCCAGACGAGGATGTTGACCTTATCGAAGTTGACGCTCTCCAGCGGTATCCGCATCAGCTCCGTCGGGGACAGCACCCGCCCTGGGTCTGGGAAGCGCACCTGCGCCTCGATGTCGGGGAAGATGAAGGCGCGGCTCCAGTCCGTAGCAAGCGTCCGTCCGGCGGTGTTCCTGCCTCCGGCGGCGGGCAGCCCCTTACGTACCGTGACCTTTATCCGTTCCTGCGGTTTAAAGTCGCCCGCGATCATAAAGCCGCCCTCATTCGGTTCCACGGTGAATTTAACGGCCGGCGACAGCTCTATGAAGGCCGCGGCCTTTGCCAGATCCACGGGGGAGGTCGTATCGATCCAGATGCGGCCGCCTCCCATCTCGGAGATTACACCGGAATCCCGCAATTCCATGATTAGCGCGCGTTTCAGTTTGACGGACAGCCCCTTCTCAAGGCCCAGGGGGCCGGCCTCCGAGGGAAGACCGGCGGCAAGAGAGAGCTCGGCCTCCCTTTCCGACAGGCCATTGACTGTAAGCCTGATCTTCCTAGATGCGGGCCCCTGTGTGATGGAGAAGTTCAGCGGGTGTTTTGCCGTGTCCTTCACCTCAGTGTAGCCGCGCAGACGCGCGGGCGACACCGGCAGGGAAAATTCAAGCTCGAAGACGGCGCTGCCGCTGTCGGGATCGAAGTTGGTCTGTTTCGCGCCCTTGAAGGCCAGCGCGGGAGTATTGAAAGAGAAGCTCTGCGTACCGGAGAGCGGCCGCCCCTCGCGGTCGCGCAGGCCGCTTTTTGCCGTCGCCGTGTATCTCGTGGCGGCGGAGAGTCTGCCGCCGTGGGGAATAAAGACGAATGTCGCGGCGTCGCGCCATTTGCCGGAGCCCGATATCGGCGGCGAGAAGGAGAGCGGATACTCGGAGGTCTTGAGCGCGTGCCCGACAATATCCTCGGAGACCGCCGCCTGGCTGAAAACGGCCGTTATCTCCGCGCCGCCGGCGACCGTCCCCTGCGGCGAAAAAGAGCGGATGATAAAATCCCTTTCCCCCACGCCGAGAACCGGCGCGACGATGAAAAACATGACCGCCGCGGCGATCGCCGCGATCAAAGCTCCAGAGCGATATCTTTTATCTCCCATCGTTAGACCTCCGTATATAGATTTCATATTTACTAAAATACTTCCCTTAATCTAAGGATACACTAAAAATGTGTGAATTTTAAGCATAACCCCCCCCCACGGCAATGTTGGGACGGAGACTACATTTACTTAAAACGGTTATCTTATCTGCATAATATACATCACATGTTAAAAATACGACGCTGCTACAATGCTAAAAATTGGTATCGTATGATTGAATATACTTTACAAGCACATTTGCGACAGAAATTACAGATTTAAGAGAAACTTTCTCATTGATTGCGGAAGAATATTCACCCGGGCCGTATATTAAAAATGGTACGCCGGTTCGTGGGATAACATGTGCGGCATCTCCAAAAATATTCAACCCCGTGAGGACGCTTTTTTTATTCATTGATAATAAAGTATTCGAAAATCTTTTTACCATGGTAGAATTTTCCGGTATATAGACGCTGTTTTGTATTTTGAGAACTTCTATTTTTACATTAATGCCGCCATAGGTTTTAGATAACTCTCCTGCAATTTCGTTATGTAAGCTTATAATAGATTCCGGATCCTGATACGGCATAAATCTAATATCAATCGTGGCAACTGCATATGGAGGGATCTGATTGACTTCACCTTCCCCGCTGTTAAATTGAGTGATAGTACAGCTTGGCAATCCAAGCAAAAGATGTTTTCTATTTTTTTGGCCTACTACAGCCTTACGTAGATGTTGACAGAATAAAATGAGGGCTTCGACTGCATTTGTTCCGCTTGACGGGGAAGCCGAATAACTTGTTGTGCCAGTCACTTCCACTTTTGTCCAAAGGGCTCCTTTTTGCGATATGCCAATTTTTTCTTTCGTTGCATTGGTGAATATTGCTTCAACGACTCCTTTAAGATAGCCTTTTTCAGTTATTTCAATGGCTCCCAACCCGTCACCGGTGCCGTCAGCAGTGAAACATGCCAGCACGGACAGTGGCGGTGGAGAGGTTTTACTGAGCGTCATCATTGCTAATATTGCCGAGGTAACCCCGCCTTTCATATTTGCCGCGCCCTTTCCATGGACCACGCCATTTACGTAATCAGCAGAGAAGGGAGGGTGTTCCCAACGGTTTATGCCAATGTTTTTTACGGTGTCTAAGTAACTAAATATAGCAATTTTTTTATCTGGTATCCGCCCTTTTACTTCAACGATCATAGATCCTCTATTGTTACCGTGATCGATAATAGACAACTCTGTTTTATGCGGAAGGATGGAAGATATATATTTTACCGCATCCATTTCGTACCCCTCTGTATGGTTTGTACGTATCCTTATAAGCTGCTGCAAAATGGCAAGCGCACTTTCCGCAGAGGGTATAGTTTCTTTATTTTTTCTCATTGGGAAACCCTCTTTCTATGTAAATTTTATAAAGTCTTAGTGCTATGGCAATGTCAAAACGAGTTTCATGATTTTCAATATCGTATCCGTTCTCCGCTAGGATGTCACGGATTTTTTTATAACGATATTTTATAGTATTGTAATGGCATGTAAGAGTGGCAGCTGTGTTTGCTAAGTTCCAATTATTAGCATCTAACCCGCCCAGTGTCTCTATGAGATATTCATGTTCCAAAAAATGGGATAAAATTTCATTATGAAAATCAATAGCATCTTGTGATGCGGCGCATCTTCCAATTAACCTGAAAGCGCCGGTGTCGGTCCAAAATATGATATTACTTTTTTTATTAGAATAGATTTTCGCATAAAGAACGGATTGTGATGCTTCATAATAACTTTTCTTTAGTAAAAGCAATGAAGAATATACTTTACCGCATCCCCAATATGTTGCATTGTTCCGAAGTGTTTCTTTTCTTGAAATTTCTGCGTTTACTTGATCGGCGATCATCAGGATATCTTTTTCTAATGTTTTAGGCGAAGGTATTCTTTTCAGCGCAAGTATGCAGGAAAAAAGATTCCCATCATGATAGATATATGAATCTGGGTAGAAATTATTGACTTTATTTGTCAGAAGTTCCTCTATATAGATTTCCTCGTTTTTCGTGGCATATTGGATGTCGGCGGATAATACTACCATGTTCCATGGGAATTTTATTGAAAGTAATCTCAGACGGCTTGATAAAGATTCTTGGTTTGTGATTTTACCAGATATTAGTTCCGAAAAAAGATTACTTGTGATTCGTGCCTCGTGTGTTTTTTTTGTTATTGTTTGTCTTAGCAATAGCTTAATTGCCAGCAGTACCGTCTCTGTCAAATTTCTGCCGTCTTCTGATAAACCAGTTGTCTTATCAACAATGAGATATCCGCGTACTACACTATTCTCCGTTATTTGTCGGACCTTGTATCTTTTTGCTGTTTCGTGTAAAGGGCAGGACCTGACGGTACTTAAAAATTCCTGAGATTCCGAATAGGCGACAGTCTTTAATGTGATGTTGTCTTTGTATGAAAAACTATTGCCGGAAATTTCAAATGCTTCATGTAAAACATCGCTTATTTCGGTCTTTTCCAACAGACTTACCATCTTGTCAGTCGTCCATATCATTGTGATCCTCCTCTTTATACCGTTATAAAACTAATGATATTATAACAAAAATGAAATTTTAAAGAGTTATTTTTTGTCTAATTAGGATATATTTATTATCCACTTTTGTCTCTACTTTCCGATGACAAAATAGATATACCATTATATATTTTAGTAACACGAAGTGATTACAGTGCAACTTGGTTTCAGGCTTTTGATTAAGAGGATCCTGTCTTTATTAGTATTGAGAAAGACATATATTGGTGATGGCTCAACGGTTTGTTGTGATTTGGCTACAATCATTCTCGTCCAGCGGAAAGGAGGAATAACGGCATATATTTTCTTGATACCCTTATGTTGTAATTTGGTGTCCCGGAGCTGGTTGCGCAAAATGATGTTGTTTATCCAGGAAAGATAGCCTATTGGTTATCCGATAACATTAGCTAAAAATGGAGGAGATTTGTGTGAAAACAATAAAAAGAATGTTGGTAACATTAAGCCTCGTTTTGATTTTCGTATCTTCAGCAATGGCAGCAGATACTATTAAGATTGGATTTTTAGCCTCCTTAACTGGAGAGGGCTCAACTTTTGGACAAGAACAAGTAAGAGGTGCCGAAGTTGCAATAGATGAAATCAATGCTGCGGGTGGTGTCAATGGTAAACAGCTGGAGCTTATTGTTTATGACGATAGAGGAAGACAAGAAGATGTCATCGTATCCGCCCGCCGCTTGATCGACGAGGGAATACAGGTCATCGGAGGAGCGAATAGCAGCGGAATGGTGATGGCATTGGCTCCAATACTTGAAAAGGCCCGCGTGCCGCTTGTCTCTCCCTTTGCCTCCAATCCAGCAGCAACTTTTGACGTTAAAAAGAAAAAAGTCCGCCCTTATGTATTTAGGCTATGTGCAACGGATCCGTGGCACGGTACTGTTATGGCTGACTATCTTTTCAAAAAACTGGGGGTTAAGACGGCAGCATTGTTGCACGATGTCGGCAGTGAATCTTCAGAGGGCGTAAAACAATTTTTCGTCGAACGCTACACCCAACTTGGCGGAAAGGTATTTTCGTACGGCTACAGATCAGGGGATGTCGACTTCCGGGCACAGTTGACAAAGGCCAAGGCTACAGGTGCCGGAGCCCTCGTGATGCCTTCGATGTATAAGGAAATGGGGTTGATGGTAAAGCAGGCGGCAGAACTTGGCTGGAAACCGGCGCTATTAGGTGGCGATGGTTTTAGCATGACAATGTACGAAATAGCCGGCGATACGATGAATGATAGCTATTGGTCTAGCAATATGGATTTGGAAGATAAGAATGTCCAGGCTGTTTTGGCCAAATATGAGAAAAAATTTGGCGCCAAAGAGGCTGAATACACTAGCGTAGTCATGGCGTATGACATAATGTATGCAATTTCAGATGCTCTTAAAAGGGCTGGAAAATACGATGGAGAGAGCATAAAGAACGCTCTTGAAAGTACAAAAAACCTCCAGCTTGCTCACTTCAATCTTACGATGGACCCCGCCACACACGATCCTTTAGCGAAGCCACTAGTAATCCAGCAGTTCCGCTCAGGAAAAATGTATTACGTGGAGACGTGGACTGTTAAATAAGAAAGACTATCGCACAGATGAGTTTAATTGGTCTAATAGAGAAATAGTTTTGTGAGGTGGATATTATGGCTGTTAGTAAAAATAAAGTCGCGTTTTTTAATGCAAAAATCAGACCATTTGTAGATTTTAGACAGGCAGAGGCAATACTCATAGATGGAGGAAAAATAGTTTCGATCGGCCAGACAAATCAAGTTTTGGCAAATTGTGATAACAATGTACAAAAAATAGACCTTAAAGGGCGTACTGTGCTCCCAGGGTTTTACGACAGCCATATCCATCTCATGGAAACTTCTAAGGTTATGGATGAAACTTGGCTTGGTAATGTCAATTCAATAGAGGAAATGATTGAAATTGGCCGTAAAGAAGCCCAAACTCTTCAGAGGCAATCTGAATGGATTCTAGGCAGAGGCTGGGATCAAGAGAAATTTCCCGGAAAAGCCTATCCCAGTCGGTATGATCTAGATAAAATAAGTTCAGACCGGCCGATTCTCTATCAGCGTTGTTGCGGTATTGTCGGTGTCCTTAATACAAAAGCTCTTGAGATTGCGAAAATCGATAGAAATTTTAGTATAAAGGGTGGCATAGTTGATAAAGACGCTGATGGCAACCCTACAGGAATAGTTCGCAGAGAGGCTCTTGACGGTTGGGTAAAAAAACTGCTTCCCAAAATCACATCCCAAAGGGCGCAATTCCTTTTAAAAAGAATAACGCAGATATGCGCTGCGGCAGGAATGACGTCCGCCCAGTCTGATGATTTGATCATGGTTCTCAATGATGTGGATTTTCTTGATGACGCCTATTCGAAATTGGCGGCGACGGGAGAACTTTCGCTGCGGATTGGCCAGCAGTATCTATTGAGGAATATGGACATGCTGAGCCCATTTGTAGCTCAGGGACGCAAGACTGGCGACGGCGGAGAACTATTTTACACGGGGCCGTTGAAAATTATAGTTGACGGATCTCTGGGGTCGAGAACGGCGGCTCTTATAGAGAGCTATAGCGATGCGCCGGATACTAAAGGGCTTTTTGTACATAGTGACGAGGAACTTTTAGAAATGATGACCCTCGCTCATATGAGCGACATACAAATGGCCATTCACTCTATCGGAGATGCAGCGAGTGCCAAGGTTCTCGATATCATTGAATCTTTGCAGAAAAAACATGTCAATCCATGGAACCATCGCATAGTACATTGCCAGATAGGAAATCAAGAAATTTATAAACGTATGGCAAGGTTGGGGGTCAACGCCGATGTGCAGGCGCCTTTCGTAGCAAGCGAATGGCGCTGGGTGAAAGACAGGGTGGGGGAAAAAAGGGAAGCGGTAAGCTATGCATGGAAGTCGCTTTTAAATGCCGGAGTTGAGTTGGGGGGAAGCAGCGATTCCCCGGTGGAACCGTTTGCTCCGCTTTGGGGAATACAGGTTGCCGTTACGAGAACAAACATTGATGGATTGCCAGCAAATGGGTGGTTACCCAATGAAATCCTGTCAGTTGATCGAGCACTTCGTATGTACACACTTGGCTCGGCAACAGTTTGCGGCGAATCAAAATCCAAGGGCACGTTGGAAAATGGGAAGTACGGGGACATGGTTATTTTAAAAGAGGATCCGTTCCTGGTAAAGCCAAACGAAATAGCCTCTATTCCAGTTGATTTGACAGTTATGGGTGGACGCATCACTTTTGTGGGGGATTCTTCAATAGGTATCTAACAATATTGCCGCACTGCTTTATGGAGGGTTTAAAATGATAGAAATACTGCTTCGCCAGATATTAAACGGTCTATCTTTAGGTTCCGTATACGCGCTTATCGCAGTAGGTTATTCCCTGGTATATTCGATCCTTCTCTTTTCAAACTTTGCACATGGAGGTTTCTTAGTGGTTGGCGGTTACATTTGCTATTATGCGATGCTATCTGCCGGAATGGATATTACCACTGCCGCCGTTTCTGCAATGGCTGGTGCAGGCGTCGTGGCTGTATTCACCGACAGGCTTGCGTATAGACCAATAAGGGAGCGGTCCTCCAGGACAATATATCTGATGATTGCTTCAATGGGTATAAACATTGTTATTGAAAATATTTTTGTCGTAACTGTCGGTGGAAGATTTAGGGCTTTACCTGCGATCTTCCCCAGCGGAAGCCTTGACTTAGGCGGGATCATAACTGCAAGTTACTTTGACCTGTTCTCGCTGTTAATCTCTGCTATTTTCCTAGTAATATTACAGCTTTTCCTCATAAAAACAAAATGGGGGCTGGCTATAAGGGCGGCAGCATATAATCTTAGAACGGCCGGTCTGATGGGGGTAAATGTAAATAGATTGATTGCGATAGTATTTTTTGTTGCTGGCGTATTGGCTGCCGTTGGCGGTATCTTCTTATCCGCGAGATATACTCTCTACCCGCAGATGGGAGGGATCACGATAAAGGCTTTTATAGCGGCTGTCATTGGGGGACTGGGTTCTTTACCAGGTGCTGTAATGGGAAGTTTGGTATTAGGTCTTGCCGAGATGCTCACCACTGCATATATTTCAAGCCAGTTCCGTGACATCCTGGTATTCTCTATGCTTATTTTAACCCTTCTCTTTAAACCTACAGGTTTTTTCAACAAACAGATAGGCGAGAAAGTGTAGGTAAACGGCATGTCTGGTTATCTAGAGGGAATTATTGCTCTTTTGTGCATTAACTGTATTGCCGGTATGGGAGTCTCGCTGCTAACAGGGTTTACAGGTATTTTCTCTTTAGGGCATGCTGGGTATATGGCGATAGGAGCCTATACTGCGGCGGTTATGACAGTTGAATACTCTATCCATTGGTTTCCCAGTGTTATTTGCGGCGGTATTTTATCAATGGCTGTTGGATGGCTGATAGGTATACCAACATTAAAGCTGGATGGAGATTATTATTCTATCGCTTCGTTGGGGCTAGGAGAGACTATCCGGCTTCTGATTGAAAATGGAGGTTCCGTAACGAACGGAGCCCGGGGGTATCCTGGAATTGACGCGTTTACAACTGTACCCGTGGCTCTATCGTTTCTGGTTCTTATGGCCGTTGCGATGTTTTTTCTGATCAGCGGGAATTATGGAAGGGCTTTCAAGGCCTGCAGAGACGACAGTCAGGCTTCGTCTTTACTCGGATTTCACACAGCTCATTATAGAGTTTTGAGTCTGGCAATATCGGCGTTTTACTGTGGGATAGCAGGTGCTTTGATGGCAGGCTACATGTCTTTTGTTCAGCCTATAATGTTTGACTCAGCAAAATCCACGGAACTGGTAGCATTGGTAGTTTTTGGCGGATTGGGATCAATGAGCGGAAGCCTGGTGGGGGCCACTATTCTCACCTTAGTTACGGAACTTTTCCGGCCAATGTCAAAATATCGCATGCTTGTATATGGGATAGTGTTGGTCCTGATAATGGTTCTGAGGCCTTCAGGAATCATGGGCAAGCACGAACTCTCCCCAGAATACATTAAGGAATTTATTACCGGTAAAAGAAAACTTGCTGTGGTGAAAAGGTGATTTGTATGGATAAAGAGATACTAAGGTTGGAAAAGGTCAACAAATCATTTGGTGGAGTCCATGCTGTAAAAGACATAAGTATGACAATAGCTAAGGGTGAACTCACGGCTATTATCGGTCCAAACGGGGCCGGCAAGACTACTATATTTAATCTTATCTCAGGTGTATATAAAGTATCTTCCGGCGATATTTTCTTCAATAGTAAGTCTTTACTTAGATTTAGGCCGGATCAAATTGTTGGAATGGGAATATCGCGGACATTTCAGAATCTCAGGCTTTTCAACGATGCGTCAGTTTTGGAGAATGTGATGACTGCAATGCAGCAGCAGCAAAAATATTCTTTCTTTGAAGCGGTAAGCCACTTAGGACGCTGGAAGAATAAGGAAAAGGCTACCAAGGAAAGGAGTATGGAATTATTGGACAGGGTTGGGCTGGCAGATCGTTATATGCAGGAGGCGGGAACACTGCCGTATGGTCTCCAAAGACGCCTTGAAATGGCACGTGCTATCGCCCTTGAGCCAGAACTACTTCTTTTAGATGAACCCGCAGCCGGCATGAATGCGGAAGAAATCGAACAACTTAACCAATTGATACTCAAAATACATTCGGATTTTAATTTGACGATACTGTTAATAGAGCATCATATGGAGCTTGTTATGAAAATTTGCCCGCATATTATTTGTGTCAATTTTGGTGCAAAAATAGCGGAAGGTACTCCCAACGAGATACAAAATAACAAGGATGTTCTTGTCGCTTATTTAGGAGAGGACGATTAGCAATGAATAACAGGGCTTCGCTGCTTTCCGTGAACAATTTAACAGTTAATTATGGAGCTATCCAAGCGTTAAAAGGCGTGAATCTGGACGTCTACAGTGGTGAGATAGTCGCTGTAATCGGTGCCAACGGAGCAGGTAAATCAACTCTTATGAACGCCATAATGGGAGCTGTCCCTAGGGCAGGAGGAGAGGTCTTTCTGGATGGAAAACTACTCCCTAAAGAGAGCTTTAATATCGTTTCTGCCGGTATATCTTTATCCCCCGAGGGCAGAAAAGTCTTTGCTCCGTTGACTGTGATAGAAAATCTCAATATGGGGGCCTTCCCCATAAAAAATAGAGAAGAAATTTACTCAGAAATGGAAAAGGTTTTTAAGCTTTTTCCAAGGCTGAACGAACGGAAGACGCAATATGCCGGTACTTTATCGGGGGGAGAGCAGCAGATGCTGGCAATTGGCAGGGCGTTGATGGCGAAACCTCGAGTTCTATTACTGGATGAGCCATCTTTGGGATTAGCTCCCATTATTATCAGCGAGATATTTAAAGAGTTGACCGAGATTAACAGACAGCTTGGTATGACAATATTGATTGTTGAACAAAATGCGAGAAAAGCTTTGCTTTTATCGCACCGAGCGTATGTTATCCAAACGGGGCAGATGATTATGGAGGGAAATTCCTCGGATCTTTTACACAATAAAGATGTTGAAGAGGCATATCTTGGCGGGAATCGTTAATCTATTATCAAGATAAATAAATATAAAGGAGAGATTGTAATGGGAAAAGTCGGTTATCCAACGGAGCCATTGTCAACAAGAGCGGTTATCAAACATGGTGTATATTCTGTCATTCCGCCGGAGGGTAGGGTTATAAACACTATTCCAGGATTTGAGGGATTTGAATCTACAATTCTCGCATCCCCCAAACTTGGTGCTAGTTTTGTGATGATCATATCCACGGTTATACCCGGTGCAAAGACGACTATACCGTGGGGTGGAGACGGAATTGAGACTTTTGTCTATTTTATGGATGGTGAGGGTGAGCTTACCGTAAAAATTGACGAGAAAATCGAAAAACTGCCGCAGGGAGGTTTTGCGTTCTGCCCGGCCGACAAGGGATTGGAGCTCTTTAATGAGTCTACGGGAAGGTTTCGTGTCCTTCTGTATAAACAGCGCTATATTCCCGTTAAGGGAGTGTCACTGCCTGCGCCGGTCATTGGTAATATCAATGATGTAGAAGAGATGAACTATGCGGAGATGGATAATGTATTTTTAAAGGATTTCCTCCCTGTCAATGATATCGCTTTCGATTTTAATTTTCATATATTGTCCTTTGATCCCGGAGCCTGCCATCCCTTTATAGAGACTCACGTACAGGAGCATGGAGCCTACATTACCTCGGGAGAGGGAATTTATACACTGGGACCTGACCGTATACATGTTAAAAAAGACGATTTCTTGTTTATGGGTGCATACACGGAACAAGCGACATATGCAACGGGCCGCGAGAGGTTTAGCTATGTATATTCAAAAGACTTCAATAGAGATGTGGAACTTTAAAGAGTAATTTTTTTGAGGAGAATAGAGATGACACTTCCAAGAAGTTTTGCACCGGTTAATATCGCGGATAAATTAGATGAAACTGGAATGAGGGGACAGAATTTTATCTTCCTCACGGACTGGAAACGCGAACAGCTAATAAGCCTTTTTGAAGCTGCACAAATGATAGAGCCTTTCTGGAAGCATCGCCTGAATTTGATGAATAACAGGATCCTGGGGACAATATTTTTTCAGCCCAGTACCAGGACACGGTTCAGTACAGAAGACGCTATGGTAAGGCTTGGCGGCAGTGTACTTTCTGAATCTAATCCGCTACATAGCTCGTCAACGGCAAAAGGCGAGTCCCTGTTCGATTATCTGCGAACAGTATCTACTTATACAGATATTATCGGATTACGCCATTATGATGACGAGAAGGTATTTAGCTCTCTGAACGGTGCCACCGTGCCTGTGATAAGTTGTGGCTGGGGAGATGTCACGCATCCTACACAGGGTATACTTGACCTCTATACATGCTATCGTGCCTTTGGGGATTTCATGGGAATGAAGATTATGATTGCCACGCCGGATCTCTCTAGGGCAAGGAGTGGCCATTCTTTTGCGATGGGACTTGCTCAGATGGGAGCGGAAATCATTTATGTAGGCTCTAGTAAAAATAAGATGCTTCCTCTGGTGCATGATAAACTAAACGAAGCCGGAGCAAAATACGAGATATATAATGACTTAAGCAATGCGGAGATCATGGAGTTGATGTCGGATTGTGATGCCTGCTATCTGCCTGGATGCAGTGTACCTAAGGATAATCCTGAGGACCGAGCGGCTTTCCTGGATTTGATAAAGCCATTCTATATCACACTTGAAGGGCTGGAAACCATAAAGAAGAAAACGGGTAGGAAGGTAGGCATAATGCACTCTCTGCCGCGAAATGACGTTGAGTTTGACCATGATATCGATAATAGTGAATTTCAACTTTATTTTCAACAAATGGCTTTCAGTGTGCCGATACGGATGGCTTTGATAGCGGCGATGGTAGGTGTGAAATAGGTTCTTAGCGTGTTTAAGGAGAGGGATATGTTCGATCTTGTATTGAAGAACTGTATGGCCGTTACACCGCATGGTGTGGTTACATCTGATGTCTGTGTAAAGGATGAAAAAATCGCAGACATAATTCCATGTGGGAGAGACTTGCCGGCGGTGTCTGTTGTTGATATCGGACGCAAATATTTATTCCCGGGTGTTATTGACCCGCACGTCCACTTTAATGACCCCGGGCTGCCAGAGCGGGAAGACCTTCGTACCGGTACAATGGCCGCTGCCGCTGGTGGTGTGACGACGGTGATAGATATGCCCCTCTCCGGAAACCCTACGATTATTTCTCTTTCCGCGCTTGAACAGAAAAAGATGTCTGTTATTGAGAAAGCAGTTGTTGATTGTGCTTTATGGGGTGGACTGGTTAATGACAACACGGAATACCTGGTGGATATGGCAGGTTCTGGCGCCTGTGCATTTAAGGCATTTACCTGTTATGCGGGGGAAGATTTTCCTTATGTTACCAGGGATGTGCTTCTCAAAGGAATGATGGAAGCTGCTGCCCATGATTTTCTGATAGGCGTCCATTGTGAAGATGAGAAAATCGTCAGCGTGCTGGAGAGCGAGGCCAAATCATCGGGCAGAAATGGTGTGAAAGATTTTTTAAAGGCACATCCTCCAATCTCAGAAGAAAAAGCGGTGGAAATGGTCTTGGAGGTGGCAGAAATCAGCGGGGCCAGGGTGCATATATGCCATGCATCTATTCCAAGTGTGGTAGAAAAGGTTGTTGCCGCCAGAAGCCGCGGTGTTAAGGCAACTGTGGAAACATGCCCTCACTACCTGATTTTTACTGAAGATGACCTTGAAAGGATGCAGGGAATATTAAAGTGTACTCCGCCGGTAAGAAAACAAAAAGATGTGGACGGAATGTGGGATATGCTTTTATCAGGTAAGATTGATATGCTAGGCTCTGATCATTCTCCCTCAACGCGGTCTCAGAAAAAATCGCTACGTGGCAATTTCTGGGATATATGGGGAGGAATAAATGGGGTTCAAACGTTCTTTCCACTTCTTTTTTATCATGGAGTTATCAAAAGAGGACTCGGTGTTGAGGACCTTGCCAGGTTAACCTCCACCAAAGCGGCAGAAATATTTGGTCTATGGCCGGAAAAGGGAGCGATTTCTGTGGGGTGTGACGCAGACTTCATGGTATTTGACCCCACGGAAAAATGGTTGGTGTTTCAGGAAAATCTTTTTTATAAAAACAAGCATACACCATATCATGGGATGGCAGTTACGGGGAAAGTGGTGATGACATTCGTAAGAGGAAAATGTGTCTTTGACAGAGGCGTTATTAATTTAATACATGGTAGCGTGTTACACGCTCGTAGGACAAATTAATATTATCATTGTGAATGAAGGGAGCCGAAACAGAAATGGAACTTAAAGCAGGAATGACCTTACCGCTTCGTAAAACAACAGAAAAATTACTAATGGGCCCCGGCCCATCCAACGCCGACCAGCGTGTGCTGCGGGCGATGAGTGAGCCGATGATCGGGCACCTTGATCCCGATTTTCTGGGAATCATGAACGAGACCAGAGAGCTTCTTAAATACGTCTTCCAGACGGAGAACGAACTCACCATGGCGATGCCGGGAACGGGAAGCGCCGGTATGGAGGCCGCCTGGGCCAACACCGTACTTCCGGAGATGAAAGTCATCATCTGCGTCCACGGCGTATTCGGACAGAGGATGACGGACGTCGCCTCCCGCTACGGAGCCAACGTAGTCGTCGTCGGATCGCCGATGGGCAGGCCCATCGACCCTGCCGACCTGCAAAAGGCCATAAAAGACAACCCCGACGCGAAAGTAGTCGGCATTGTTCACGCGGAGACCTCCACCGGCGTCCTTCAGCCGCTTGAGGAGATCTCAAAGATGGTGCACGAGGCGGGGATGTTCCTGCTCGTGGACTGCGTCACCTCCCTCGGCGGTGTGGAAGTCCCTGTAGAGAGGCTCAAATTCGATATGACATACAGCGGGACCCAGAAATGCCTCAACTGCCCTCCCGGTCTGGCGCCTCTCACCGTCTCCCCGCGTATGGGCGAATGGATCAGCAAACGCGAAATACCCGTCAAAAACTGGTATCTCGACCTTAACATGATAATGCGCTACTGGGGAGAAGACCGCTTCTACCACCATACGGCGCCGATAAACATGACCTACGCGCTCAACGAGGCGCTGCGCATCATCCTCGAAGAGGGAAATGAAAAACGTTGGGAGCGCCACTGGTCCAATGCGCGTATCTTCTGGAAGGTGCTTGAGGCTATGGGGCTGAAGCCGGTCGTGGAAGAAAAATACCGTCTGCCGAGCCTGACCACCTACTACACCCCCGAGGGTGTGAACGAGGCTTCGGTGCGCAAATACCTTATGGACAAATACAGCATCGAAATCGGCGGCGGCCTCGGCGAGCTGAAGGGTAAGATCCACCGCGTCGGCCTAATGGGTGTCAACTCCAACCCCGCGAAAATGGCGCTGCTGACCGTAGCGCTATGCGACGCCTTCAACGCGCACGGATACAAGTGCGATACCGGTGCGGCGCTGGAGGTCTTGTCCGCACGATAGTTTTGAGATTAATGAAATAGAGGTGGATTTAGATGGCGTAATTTGTACGCCATCTAAATCTCCGATATTGATATGTTATATCTGTAAACTGGAGGTGCGCCAGTGTATGATTTAATTGTTTCAGGTGGAAAAATTGTCCTTGAGGAAAGGATTGTCCGTGCAGATATAGGCGTAAAGGAAGGTAAGATTGTTGCCATTGGCGAATTGTCCTCCTGCCTTGCTACCGAGATTGTTGATGCGCGTGGAAAATATATTTTTCCCGGCCTTGTAGATTGTCATGTCCATCTTAATGATCCTGGGTTTACATGGCGCGAAGATTTTTGCACGGGAACCTCAGCGGCAGCGGCGGGTGGTGTTACGACAGTCATTGACATGCCCCTCCAAAATGAACCTCCACTCTTTAACTTAGATGCTTTTTCAAAAAAGGCCAGGGTGCTTTCTGGCCGCTCTGCTGTTGACTATGCTTTTTGGGGTGCCGCGCTTAATTATAATATTAATGATATAAAAGAATTGCACAAAGCTGGATGTGTGGCATATAAGATATTTCTTGCTCCAGTGTCGGAAGACTACCAGACTCTTGGAGAAGATACTGTCGCAAGAGTTTTTAAAGAAACTTTACAATTTAATGGCCTGGTAGGTTTTCATGCAGAAGATTATTATACAATCAAAAAAGAAGAGAATAAGTTCCTTAATAAAGAAAACTGTAGTTGGCAAGATTATTTAACTACAAGGCCGCTATCCGCGGAACTTACCGCTGTAACAAATGTTATTGCATTAGTGAGAGAGACAGGAGCCCGCGCGCATATATGTCATGTGAGTCATCCGGCAGTGGCGGCGCTGATTGATTTTGCACAAAGAGAGGGTTTGCCGATAACGGCAGAAACCTGTATGCACTATCTTGTCTTTAGTTCTACGGATTTATTGGCAAAGGGAGCTTTTTTTAAATGTGCACCTCCGTTAAGGGAAGTCGATTGCCGGGAAAGGTTATGGAATTATGTCGCCAATGGTGTCCTGTCTGTTATATGTTCAGATCATTCTCCATGCAGAGAGGATGAAAAAGATGTCTCTCTGCATGGGGTATTTTGCGCGTGGGGAGGGATAAGCGGGCTTCAAAATACGATGCAGTTGTTTTTTGAATATGCCATAAACCAAAGAAAATATTCTCCTACACTGCTCTCCAAAGCTCTTTCCGCGAATCCTGCAAAGATTTTTGGCCTATATGGGCAAAAGGGTGCGGTCAAGATTGGTTTTGACGCAGATCTAGTTATATTTGACCCTCTTATGCCGTGGATAATTACAAAAGACTCTCTACTCTATAAAAATAAGATATCTGCATTCATCGGGTTATCCGGTATCGGTTTGCCGGTCAGAACTATTTTGCGAGGGAAAACAATCTATATACATGGCGAAGACAACGCCGCTTTTTACAATGGATGTTTGGTAATTCCCAAGGATTGATGTACATAGAGAGGAAGTAGACTCGGATGATCAGAACCACAGTGACAGAAATAAATAGATATTTTTGCTTGGGTCGGGGAATCAAGTTAGCGGTTGATTTTATCAAGAACAGCGACCTTGCTTCGTTGCCGCCAGGGCGTTATCCAATAGATGGGGCAAAGGTATTTGCCCTGATACAGGAGGTCCGTACGATATTCTCTGAGGAGGCGCTTTTTGAAAACCATTTCCGCAGTGCTGACCTACAAATGACTATTTCTGGCGAAGAATGCGTGGGTTATTGTCCCGTAGCAAAATTGATAAAATCCGGTAGCTACAATGAAGCTACTGATGTTCAGAATTATACGGGACAGGCCGATTGTATCATGCAAAATAAAGCAAATGAGAGCGTATCTATTTTCTTTCCTGAGGATGGACACCAACCATATGTAACAAGAGATATTTCCCAACCGATAAAGAAAATCGTCGTAAGAATAAATATGGAGTACATCGATAGTTGAGAATGGAAAATAGGGTATTGAACAGAGAGCAGTATAGAGGAGATTGCGTAAAAATGGCTATCCCCTCTATATCAATTTATATTTTATCTTCTATATTTACGCCCTCTCGATGATCTTCGCGATCGTCTCCGGCACGACCTTTTCAACGTCGGGGAGCCATACTCTCTCTAGCATCTGGTGGACATTGCCGCTGTGCGGGCCGAGGTTGTAGCAGGGGATGTTGAGCGCCGCGATATCGTCGAAGGGAATGTCGTAGAGGGAGCGCGGGACGGAGAGCTGTTCCATGAGGGCCTTTTCCGCCGCGGGATTTGTGCAGGACATATAGCTGATATCGGCCATGCCGGGCAGGTAGGGCATCATATCCAGTTCGTAGCCGTATCTGCCGGTTACTACCTCACGCACCGCCTCCTCAAATACGGATATATCGCAGTCAAGGTGTTCGTTGCTGTTCGCGGGATAGTAGGGCGGGGCCATGCCGATGACGAAGGCGGGGTAGTCGATGAGCGAGGCCTCAATCATCGTCCTGATGTGGGCGGCGGCGGCCTGCTGCATGTTCAGTTCGCCGGAGTTTATCTTCTCGGCGAGCTCCGCCTCTTTTTCTTTGATAAATTCGGCGTAGCCCTCCCCCTTGACCTCCTTTACCTTGCCGCACAGCTCGCTGAAGCTCATTACCACTGGCTCCGCTTTGAGACGCAGGGATTCGGTGACGAGTCCTTTGTTCTTGCAGATATCAAAGGTGGCGTTGTAGCGCGTCATCACATTTTTGAAAGCGGTACGGCATATATCCCGCAGCTTCTCCATGATCTCCCGCTGGCGGCCCTCTCCGAGAAAGAGGATGTTGGCGCATCCCACGGCGTATTCCGGCATGGAGACGTCGTAGGTGGTCTTCATATCCTTCATGATCTGGAACGACGGCGACTGCGTGCTGATGCCAAGGTCGCTGCTCATGAGCTCTGGGTTCAGCTCGATGCGGCGCACGGCCTCCGCGAGCATATAGGCGGCGTTGAGCCCCTCGATGTTCTGCGCGCAGTGCGCCAGCTTACCCTTTGCCATTATCATGGGCAGCATCTTGCCGGTACCGCCGCAGTAGACGCTGAATTTGTTGGGTTCGTCCGGCGAGGAGAGCTGCGGCTCGGTTATGACACAGAGCCTGTAGTCAAGCCCGAAACGGCGGCGCAGCTCCGAGAGCAGCGGCATCATCGTGCGGCAGCCGGCGGAGAGGTTTTCCTCGTCGCAGACGGCGGCGAAGAGAACGCTCGCCTCCGCGTTCTCCGTGGTGAAGAGCGCGTGCAGGTTTATAGCGATGCCGGCCTTCATGTCGGCGGCGCCGCGCCCAAAGAGCCAGTTGTCGTCCTCTGTCGCCGCAAGCGCCGCGTTGTCGGAGCGCACGACCTCTTTAAGGTGTTTCTTGAGTTCGTCCGGCTCCAGCGCGTAGGGTTTAAGCTCGCCGTAGGAGTCTATCTCGACGGCGTCATAGTGGCCGGAGAGGATGACCGTGCGGTTTGTGGAGCCCTTTTTAAGCGCCCAGACGACGGAACGCCCGAGGAAGTCGCCGCCGCTCTCCATGCCGCATAATTCCGGATGTTTGGCGAAGTATTCGTTCCGACGGATGATGTCGAATATTTTTTCGCCCATCTTCACCTCAAGTTTTGTGCCGGTGTCGCTCTGTACCGACACAAGTTCGTACAACAGTTCTCTTATTTCGCTCATATCTCTATTCCTCGTTTCCGATCAATATTTTTGCTTCTTCATGCTGGCATTTTGCGGTATCTTTCAGGTAATAGCGCGGATCGCTGAAGAACTCCTTTTTCAGCTCGACGGCCTTGCCGCTCATCATCAGGAGGCCGACGATGTTTGGAATCACCGTTATTCCGAGGACGAAATCGAGGAACTGGAAGATGAATTCCAGGCCGCCGACGGCGCCGAGGAAGATGGCGGCGATGTAGCCAAACTTGACCAGCTTGGAGAAGAAGGTGCCGAAGAGGTATTCCGCCTGTTTTTCACCATAGTAGATGATGACGATGACCGTGGAGAGGACGAAGAGCAGCATGCAGACGGAGACGACCCCGCCGCCGAACCGCTCGCCAAGCACGCTCTGGAAGGCGATGGAGGGCATCGCCGCGGCATTTGCCGTGCCGACCTTTGTCCAGACTCCCGAGGTGAGTACGACGAGGGCCGTCATCGTGCAGATGATGATCGCCGAGACCGTGACCTCGAAGATGCCCCAGAATCCCTGACGCACGGCGTGGTCCGTAGTCGCCGCCGAATGGGCGATCGGTGCTGAGCCCATCCCCGCCTCGCTGGAATATGTGCCGCGGGCTATGCCCCAGCGCATCGCCGCCGCGATGCCGGCCCCGGCGAAACCACCGGCCGCCGCCGAACCGGAGAAGGCGCTCTTGAAGATGAGGACGAATACCGCGGGGATCTGCGCCGCGTTGGCGGCGATGACGCCGAGCGAGCCGAGGATATAGAGCACCGCCATGAAGGGGACCAGCTTTTCCGTGACCGAGGCGATCCGCGTAATGCCGCCGAAGACGACGACGCCGACGAGCAGCATGAGGGAGACTCCCGCCAGCCAGGGCGCCACGCCGAGCACCTCCACCGTCTGCGTCGCGGAGACGGACTGGGCGGCGACGGAGAAGAAAATGACGACCATTGTGCCGAAGGCGTAGGTGAAGGCCATCGAACTGCCGAGCCTCTTATTTTTCAGCCCCTTGCTGAGATAATACATGGGGCCGCCAACGTAATATCCCTCGGAATTTTTTTCACGGTAATAGAGGCCGAGGACGACCTCGGTAAACTTTGTCGCCGAACCGATGAGCGCCGTCGCCCACATCCAAAGGACTGCGCCGGGGCCGCCGAAGGCGATCGCCACTGGGACGCCGATGATATTGGAGGCCCCGATCGTGGAGGCGAGCGCCGTCGTGGCGGCGGCGAAAGGAGATACGGAGCCCTCGCCGTCGATCTTTTTGAGCATGGAGCCAAAGGTCTGCCTCATGATGTAGGGGAAATAGACGAACTGGAAAAAGCCCAGGCGCACGGTGAGAAAGATGCCTCCTCCGACGATAAGGACCAGCATGGGATAGCCCCAAAGCCAATTTGATACAGCGGTAACAGCAGAGATTATCTGTTCCATTAATCTCACTCCCTTATAAAGGATTGTTTTTAGCAGCTCTTTTGAACGTTTATAATATACACAAGAATTGACTGAATAAACAGTGAATTATCACTAAATATTTTTGCCTGATTAGGAATATTAACTTTTATGGGAGGGATTTTTAGTGTAATTTTACCGGCGTAGGGGCAAACGGGCGAAAGGGCGAAGAAAAGCCGCCCATCGATGAAAAATGGGCGGTGAATAGCGGCTTTATTTTATCCGCCGCGGCGGTTTTCAGAGCGCGGATTTCAGGCCGGAACGCCGCACCAGCTCCCAGAACTCGCCGCGCTCCGGCGGGAATTTGCCGGGGTAGCTCAGCCGCTGCTGCTCGGCGGTTATCTCCTCTTCCGGCCGCTCGGATATCCTCATAGCCATGGATATCGCCTCAAGCATCGCCGCGCCCTTGGGGGTATTTACGATGAGCAGCGAGACGCCCAGGCCGTCGTAGAGCTCCGGCGCGTACTTTTCTATTCCCCAGCAGTCGGCGATCGTCATGTCCGAGGCGCGGCGCACGTCGGTGAAGCGGCACCTTTCACACGACGGGCGCGCGATCGTCCCCCTGTGAATGAATAAATTGTAGAAGCGGCCGTCCTCAAGAAAATCGTCCGCGCCCTCAATCCTGTACATGAATCCCTTATTGCTGTTTTTGCGAAGCCAGGGATATCTCTTGGAGCGGAAGCGGACCTCCGCCAGTCTGCCGCCGTTCTCCTCCTCCAGTAACCTCTTGTACCCTTCCCATATCAGCGGACTGGGAACGCTGTGGCAGATGAGGTCACAGACGAAGAGGTTTTCCGCCAGCGGGCTGCCGTTAAAGAAGGAACGTACGCCGGCGCACTGGCAGGGGGTGCCGGTGAATAAGACCTCGCTCCTGCCGAGCTCCTCCGCCAGCTTCTCATAAACGTCCCGCATGTCGCTCTGAACATATTTCGAGAGCCTCATCCTGTCACGTCCGGCAGCCGTCCTCGCAATGCGGTGGACGACGCGCAGGCCGCCGTCGAAATCCGCGCCGCAGACGGCGCCGCCCCTGCCGAGGATGACGTCGGAGACTGCGGTGAAGGCGCCGCCGGATGTCGAATGGCGGAGGACCTCTTCCGAGTTGTGAGTGGCGGAGAAGAAGCGCGGACGGCCCTCTTCCTTGAAGCTGCCCTCATGCTGCAGGGGGCAGACCCGCGCGCAGATACCGCAGTCGATACAGTGTTCGTGGTCGATGACAGGATAGAGAAAACCCTCCCCGTCTGGTGTCATCCTTATCACGTGACGCGGGCACCTTGCCTCGCAGACGCCGCAGCCGCAGCAGTTTTCTTTGTCTCCTTTATAGACCGTATCCATATTTATCCTTCCTCTCAAGAGAGCCTCCGGCTCTCAGATATCCTGCGTATTCAAAAAACAGACAGGCGAACATAAAAATCCGGTCCGCGGCGACCGACTCCATCCACGGCCGGCCAGAATATAAACCGGCGCGGCACGCACCGGTATCTGTATGATTGTAGCTTAAAACGTGAAGTCCATCCCGCCGATACCACGGAAAAAACCTGAAACGTATTGCAGCAGGGCATTTTTTTGACTCCTGCGTGAGCTTTTTCGCGAACATGGAAAAGATCCTCGTGCTCGTCAGCAAGAGAAACAGGGAGGACAACGAAAAGCGGCTCGTAAAGATGGAAAAATATCTGAACATGACGGGTCAGTATTAGAAAGTTTACTATCTTTCATTAATAAACTAGCATAAACTACCTTTTTGCCGGTCGATTTTAGCATAAAATAATACCAGTGTGTGATACCTCTCAGACGAAGGGTGGTTCCATAAATGGCGGCTAAGGACGACAGGTACAATATCGACGACATTGGCTGGAAGATAATCGAGGAGCTGCAGAAGAACGCGCGGATATCGTTCAAGCAGCTGGCGGAAAACGTCAACCTCTCCACCACCGCGACGGTGGAACGGGTGCGCAATATGGAGGACGCCGGCATCATCGAGGGCTACGGAGCGCGGATCAACCCGCGTAAGGTCGGCTATTCCCTGAGCGCTATCCTTAACTTCACGATGAACTACGGCAACCCCACCTCGGTGATAGAAAAGATCGTCGCGGAGACTCCGGAGATTGTCTCCTGCTGGTCGATAACCGGCACCAGCGACGTGATAATGGAGGTCAACCTGCCATCGCTGGAATTTCTCTCCTTCATACTGGCAAGCCTCACGAGGCACGGCAAGGTGACGACGAACATCGTGCTGCCGGGACGCTTCAAAAAACTCGACGTCAAGCGCCCGCGCGAGGTGCCGAAGGAGCTGCTTGAGGAACAGGAATTTAAATAGAGGCGCCGGCTGCGCACCGGATTGTTTGACAGCCGTGCCTTATGACTTGTCAGCCTCCATACGGCGGCTGTAAAGGCAGCAAAAAAGCCCCCGAAAGGGGGCCTGTTTTTATTAAATGGAGCCGGCGAGAGGAGACGGCTTGGTCAAAAAAATTTGACCTTTAAAATGTTGTCTCGCGCCTTGCTACCACTGACTATTTTCACATTGATACTAAATAACTCGGCTTAAATTTATTCGAATCCGTACCAAAGACCTGTGTAACGGTACAAGTATACTTTAAGTTCTTTCTATATACAAGTAAAAAATAAATAAGAAGATAGAATAGAATTTAATAGATATTACTATATCGATAATAAAATGTCTTTATATATAAAGACTTTCTAGCTAGGTCTATAAAACTTGTTACTGTGACAAATACGATTCTTGCGTTTTTGCACTAAAAAACTTTTATGTTGGAATGTAACAAAATCTACTTGTGTTGCATTCGCGAAAAAGAATAAATCCGGTGGTAGCCTATGTTTATCCTGCTTATGACGTTTTGCTTAAAAATCGCCTCTTGCATGAATGCAACATAATATGATAATATTGCCATATTGAAGCTCATTAAAGAAAATTTTTATAGCACGACTACAGAGACCATACAGAACAGACGAAGGGAGATTTTATCATGGAACTAGTAGAGCCTATACGCGACACAAAGAAAATCGACAGAATGAAAAAGTACCTCAAAGAGAAAAGCACCCGCGACTATTGTTTGTTTGTCCTCGGTATCAACTCAGGCCTGCGGATATCCGACCTGCTCAGTCTACAGGTCAAGGACGTAGCAGAGGATAACGGCAAGCTCAAAGAACGTATCACTATCACGGAACAAAAGACAGGCAAGACGAAAGACTTTCCCATAAGCGACACGGCAAGCAAGGCCATTAAAGAGCAGCTGGACGCTATGAAAAGCAAAGAGCCGACATCTTATCTGTTCCCGTCCCGTAAAGGCGGCGGTGCGATTCAGCGTTATCAGGCGTGGCGTATCCTTAACGAAGCCGCAAAGCACAGCGGCCTAGCTGACGACGCTATAGGCACTCATACCATGCGAAAGACCTTCGGCTACCACGCATATAAAAAGGGAATGGACATCACGATTATTCAAAAGCTGTTGAATCATTCCAGCCCTTCAATCACACTGTCGTATATCGGTATTACCCGCGACGACCTTGATAATGTTTATTTGAATCTCAATCTGTAGTGTCCTCACTCATTCCCCTGCATGATGGCGTACACCCCGCACGGGGGGATGTTGCCCGCGCTGGAAGAGGATATACCCGCACAGATTTTTCTGCAAAATTTACCGCGCCTTATGGTGTCCTTGTCTCATATTGCCTTACATTAATCCTATACACTAATTAAATGTAAACATAAAAGAAAAAATTTACCGTGTTTCTAAATGAGCAGATTAAGAGGTCATGTGTTCAGGTCTTTCACTAGCTCTTGATATATTGAGAAGATATCAGGGAATACCAGAGTATCTTTACTGACGGGCAACCCTGCTTTTATTTCACGTTCCGTTCTTTCCTTTACTCTTTTCCATATTCTTTTTGCGGCGGTTTCAATTTCAATTTGTGTCGATTTCCGAATAGATACAGGCTGGTTATTTGCTTTTTGAATGTATGTATTCGTTATATATTGCTCTGTTACAGGGCACATATTTTGAATTAAAAAGGCCGCTTGTTGGCCGAGGACATGACCTAGTATAATTGTGTCGCACCTTCCGTAACGTGCTTTTTTCTTTGCTATGATTGTTTGGTATTTTCCGTTCTTGTTGCCTGCCCTTGAAACTGGAACCATCCAGAATATATCAGGGTAGAATGTGTCTTTGAACGTATAGAAAAACGGTCTGGAAGTGCCGCATTCCTGTATGTGCATTAAATGCGGGTCATTAAATCGCCTGTAGTAAGCTATGTCTAAGAAGCAAAACTCACCGACATTCATTTTGCTGATTCCCTTCATAAAAGCAGAGGCCCACATATAGTAGGCCTCCGACCAATTTTAGCTTGGCCTCTTATATCCCGCTTGCCAAGTAGCGGTAAACATTTTAGCTTGGCCTCTTATATCCCGCCCGCCAAGTAGCGGTAAACATTTTAGGTGGTGTTTTGTTCCTGTAAAAAGTATATAGCAGGGACAACAAAATATCAAGTCTATCTCATTATCGGTGAAGCTGTCACGTCGCGGGTCATGAGGTATTCGGGTTCTTCGCGTGTGCCGCCTCTAGGCATTGCAACGGTTCGTGATGTCGGCTCAAAATTGAGCACACAAAATTCAGCGTCACAATCAAGAGCCTTTATGTCACGTATTACATTTTTGTGTTCTTTCTCAAACACCTCTGCTACTTTCCTGCTTGATACTACGGGGCGGTTGTTTTCTATTGTTATTCCGAGTTCGTTGGTCAATCTAAAATTGGATTGACAAAACGTCGCGTCGCATTCATTGCCAGGACGGAGAAGCCGGGAGGACTTCTTCAAATACCCAGCGCTCAAATTTCTGAGCGGATGGAAGTCTCGACGCGCAGATAAGACGGTAGATGTCTGGTTCGGAAATGAAGGTCGCTTCCGGTGTCCTGCCAAGCGAATCGATGAGGTGGCGTTTCACCACCCCACGGCAATGCTGTTTCAAGGCGTTTACTGTATCAGCGTATCCCAATGCTTCCGCGACATCTTTTTCGCAGAAGAGAATTGTTCCGTCCTCTTCGGTGAGGGTTCTTATATTGCCGAATTCGGGGTTGTTGAATATCTGGATTGAATTAGTCATTTTCGTCGTTCCTTTCCATGGTGTTGAAGGCTTCTGCGTATTTGATTTTCCACTGTAGCGCCTTGGCACCAGTGAAGCCCATCGCAAGGAGCGATAAACCGTCGCGGGTTATGAGATATTCAGTTTCTTCGCGTGTGCCGCCTCTAGGCATTGCAACGGTTCGTGATGTCTCCTGAAAATTCAGGAGACAAAATTCTGCGTCACATTCAAGCATTCTGATACTCTGTATTACATTGTCGTGGCGTTTCTCAAACACCTCTGCAACCTTCCTACTTGATACTACGGGGCTGGTTTTTCCTCTCTTAGATGGCCGGTTTTATTTTTCTCGGTTGTAGCAGTGACTTTTTACCGTGCGTTTTTTCGGCAGCTTTATTCTTTCTTAGGTGCAGGGTAAATTTTTTCTCGGCGATACCAGCGCTTTAAGCTGTGGCGTGTGGCGCTTATGCCGCAAGTTTGACCGATTGCGGCGTCGTTTATTCTTTCCTAGGTACGACGTAAACTTTTTCTCAGTTATACCAGCGTTTTTTTGTGCCTCGTTTGTTGTGTGTTTTTCAGGTCGATTGCGGTGACACTTATTCTTTCCTAGGTGGTCTGTTTTATTTTTTCCTGTAATACCAGTGTTTTTCTTGTACCTTGTTGTGCGGTTTGGGGTCGCTTCCTGTGGCGTTTATCATTTCTTAGATGGGCCGTTTTGTTTTTTTCCTGTAATACCAATGTTTTAAGCCACGCCATGTGACGCTCAACTCAATCGTGTCGGGACTGTCGAGTCGAGACGACGCAATTTTATTGCTCTGTCGTGTGGGCTTCTTACTTTCTGTAGTCAGGTCAGCCATAGTATTTATTTCTTGTCATAACAGAGTCAAGAAAAAAGAAAAAATTTTTATGAAAAATGACGTTGCTATATATCGCTGCTTAGACGGTTTGTTTTCCCGGTGATATCAACGACACAACGACGACGCGACGATTTGTGGAAGGCAAAAATGTCAAGGCTTTAACCTTTACGCCCATATTGACAACTTGCAAAATCCATGCTACACTGCGCTTGTCCAGCGCGGGGGTAAACTATATATTATTATTAAGATATACTTATTAATATTATTAAGAGAATTTAATATTTACTTAATATAGTTAAGAGTATTCTCTGATATTATTATATTATTGGTAATAGTGTTATTAATAAAGGCTCTGTCACAACAAATGGTTGATTTTTGACGAGAAATAGCGTATAATAATAGTAAGAAACAGTACCACCGAAGGAGGTAATTGGATATGCCTACTATCAAAGACGCATTAGATATTATCGGTAAGTTGACTGTCGCAGAGCAGGAAAGCCTTAAAACAATGCTTTTAAGTCCTGCCTTTGTAAAGTCTTTGAATATTGAAGATTTCGTAGCAAAGGAACGCTTTGCAAATGGTCGTGTATGCCCTCTTTGTGGCTGTATCCATGTGGTTCGCAATGGTCATCGTAAAGATGGCACACAGCGATATGTATGTAAGGATTGTGGCAAGTCCTTCGTGATTGCTACGAACTCCATTGTGTCTGGTACAAGAAAAGACTTGTCCGTGTGGGAGCAGTACATTGATTGTATGATGAATGGCTTATCCATTCGTAAGACTGCTGTTGCTTGTGGGATTCACAGAAACACCGCATTCCTTTGGAGACACAAGATTTTGGATGCACTTCAGAATATGGCAGACGATGTTACCCTTGACGGCATTATTGAGGCTGACGAAACTTTTTTCGCCATCTCGTACAAGGGCAATCATAGCAAGAGTAAGACATTTGCTATGCCACGCAAGGCTCATAAGCGTGGTCATTCTACACATATCAGAGGCTTGTCCCAAGAAAAGGTATGTGTTCCTTGTGCGGTTAATAGGAATGGCTTGTCTATCTCCAAGATTACGAATACTGGTAGAGTTTCTACAAGAGATTTACATCATATTTATGACGGTAGGATTAAGACCAATTCCACTCTTGTTACGGACAAGATGAACTCCTATGTGAGATTTACAAATGCCAATGGCATTGACCTTGTGCAGTTAAAGACTGGCAAAGCCAAGAAAGGCATTTATAATATCCAACATATCAATAGCTACCATAGCCAGCTAAAGAGGTTTATGCGTGGCTTTAACGGTGTTTCTACCAAGTATCTGAACAACTATCTTGTGTGGAATAACCTTGTAAATTACGCCAAAGAAAGCGACATGGAGAAAAGGAACATCTTCTTAACTTTCGTTTTGGCAACATTGAAAACTGCTAAATGCAGAGATTTATCAAACAGACCAGCAGTTCCTCTGGTCGCCTAATTAGAATTTGTGGAGATGATAAGATGGTCAATATAACAGATGTAAAACAGATTCTTCAATTTGCAATAGATGCGGAGATTAAAGTCTTTCTTGATGGTGGCTGGGGTGTAGATGCTCTTCTTGGATATCAGTCAAGAGCCCATAATGATATTGACATTTTTGTAGAAAAGAACGATTATCAGAACTTTATAGAAATAATGAAAGCTAATGGCTTTTATGAGATTAAGATGGAATATACAACATTGAACCATACTGTATGGGAAGATTTGAAAAACAGAATTATTGATTTGCATTGTTTTGAATATACGGACGAAGGTGAAATTCTTTATGATGGGGATTGTTTTCCGGTAGAAACTTTTTCGGGTAAAGGAAGAATTGAGGAAATAGAGGTTTCCTGTATTGAACCATATAGTCAAGTAATGTTCCATCTGGGATACGAGTTTGATGAAAATGATGCACATGATGTGAAGTTATTGTGTGAGACACTTCGTATCGAAATTCCAAATGAGTATAGATAACTGCAAATAACAGTTTGTAGGGGAGTTCTGATACTCCCCTATAAAAATGGCTATTTATCAACTGTTTGTTGTGACATAGCCTTAATAAAATATAGAGACTCTATACAGAAATATAGGGTCTCTATATTACCAATAATGAGTAGCATAATAAACTATATGTACGGCACGGTGTACAGGCTATGCCCTATACTTCGCCGCTTTGCCCATCCTGCCGCCTCCGTTCTTTTCTGGTCTGTATTGCTGCCCTCCTTTCGTGTCGAAGTTTTACAGCACCGCATAGCACGGCTTAAGCGCCGCATGGTGCGGCTTTTATAATCAACCTGTTGTGCGTCGTTAGGCTGATATCTTTGCCAATATTGCCCGCGCCTCCTGCTTTTCCTCTTCCGTCGCCGGACAATGTTTATCCGTGTCGTCATCTTCACCGAAAAACTTCATCGCTATTTTGGTTGACTTTGCCGCCATCTCTCCATACATACAGGCAAGAAGCCGGAACCTGATTATTACCTCTTCCGTGTCGGGGTCGTCTTCCGCAAAGTCCAGTTCTTCGATAAAAGCCGCCGTATCCTCCGCGATATTTGCGGCCTGTTCCAGAAGTTTGATGTGGGAGTTGACGCAAGCCTCCGTCTGTCGCAGCTTTTCCCCCGTTACTGTCACGTACATAGCTCGGACAACGCGGACGGTGATGCAATAGTAAAGGTGTTCTATGTTCCGTACCGCCTGCATCCTGATTGCTTTCAAGTGGCTTAACGCACCGTTTGCTATCGCGCTGACGTGTGTCTCATCCTTGTACTGGTACGACACCTTAAACGCCGTGTTCTCCGGCTGGTATAAAAGGCCGTGTTTCATCCCTAATATTGCCCTGTTGAGCGCCTTTGCTTCCGCGACTGAAAGTTCTTTCCTCGTCATGTTGTATTGCTCCCTTCGTTAGTTTTATATATAGCGCCGCATGGTGCGACTTATAGCGTCGTATATACTTAATACTTGCATGTCGTAAAACTACCTTACTGTGTGTAGTATATTCCCCCGTAGAGGCCACTAGAGCCACGAGAAGGCCTATAACTTTGTTTGTAGATATAAGTTTATCATCCAGACAAAAGATGAGGCTTATATAGCGTTCTAGCGTGTCTGTCGTGTTTGCGTATGGCCGGGATTACTTCATGGGTTATCCAGCGTTTGAAAGCCTTGGCCTCCGGCTTGCGGGAGCGGAGGATGAGGGAGTAGAGGCCGGGTTCGTTGATGAGCCAAACACAACGTTGCTGACCTGATACAAGTAATGCTTGTGTTAGCTTTTCATCGTCGTCTAACGTTGCTACTGACATGCTCACGTCTGAAAGTCCCAACGCGTCGCAAACATCCTTAGCCACCCACCACGGGTCGCCGTTTTATAAATCGGGCAACACATAAGTTTCGCGTGGCGCGGCTTCTATTACTATTCCGAGTTCTGTCGTGTTCATTGTCAGGACGGAGAAGCCGAGGCGAGTCATGAGGTATTCGGGCTGCTCCTTGTTCTGTGAGTTAATGTAGAAGGACTCCTCAAAATTGAGGAGTCCAAAACTTTCATCCACAATAAGTTCTTTTATGTCACGTGGAACATTGTCGTGGCGTTTCTCAAACACCTCTGCGACTTTCCTGCTGGATACTACGGGGCTGGCTTTACCTTTCTTTGCACTAGTCAACAAAAACTGGATAGTTGACTTGCTTAACTCTGTACAGTAAGGGGTGTATCTCGTTACGTCCTACTCCTAAAACTGCCGTTTCCGCCATACGCCTCCTTATATTGTTTCGGCGTCATGTATCTCAAAGCATAGGCCGGACGCTCTTTATTGAAGAATTTTATGTATTCTTCTATCTCCCGCTCTATGTTTTCTTTGCCTGTTACATGAAAGTCTGTAAACAGCTCCGCTTTCAGCCAGCCGTTTATCGCTTCCATCGCCGCTTAGTCCAAATATTTGTCCGCAGGCCCGGACGAATGAAAAAGTTCGTAAATTTGTGGCTGCGCGATGTTGCAAAATTATCATGTTTTGATACAATGTTAGAAAGTTACACTTAATCAAAAAAGAAAGTATAGGAGGGGAAAGAAAATATGATTACAAGTAGCTTCAAAAAGTTTGTATTAATCACATCTTTCCTCCTCCCCCCCCCCCGAGTTTATTCTAGATTAAGAAATGAACTTAAATTAGCTTATTCTGCATTGAGACCGTTGCGCGTAAACGCTGTAGTTTTTGCGTGCTTCGTCATGATGCAGTACCTTCAGTATTTTGACGACGGGTAGCGCTGCGGCTGCATATAAGTAGGCCGGCGTAGCCTGTCGTCAATTTTTTAAAAAAGGAGAAGGTAAATAATGCGTTTTATAAAAACAGCCTTAATGTTGCTGTTACTGTTGGTGTTGTGTGCTCTCGCCGACGCCGTTCCGGCGTGCGCCGAGGTCGCGGTGGTCAACGTGGCGGAAGTCATAGATTCGAGCGCGCCGGGCAAAGCGGGGCAGAAATACGTCAACAATCTGAAGAACGCGCTCGAAGGCGAACTGAAGCGTTTCAGCGAGAAAAACGCGAAGGCGAAGGACGGGCAGCAGAAGATAGCTCGCAAGCAGACGGAACTGAACGGAGAATACCAGCGCGAATACAACCGTGTCAGAGCGCTCGTCATTACCGCTCTGAGGAACTCCGTGCAGGACTGGCTGAAATCGAACAAGAAGGGCGTGACGGCGGTGATCCCAGTGAATACAGCGCTCGGATACGCGAAAGAGTCGGATATCAGTAAGGAGATACTGCTCCGTCTTAACGCGGTGAAGATCGACTTTACTAAAAAGTAAGCGACTTCGGCGCGACACCACCTGGGAAAGAGGAAGTGCGGGTATACAGCGTCACAGGCTGTTTGTATACTTCGTAGCTCTGTAGTTCCTCACTGTCGAGGGGTTGTTTTTCTCACTTATTTGAACAGGTGTAGAGGAAGGGGGTAAGAATCGGTTGGAACATAAAGTCACACGTAATACTTAGTAGAGCTGCAGCAGACACAGGCAGAAGAACAAATCGGAAAGAGAGGTACAGAAAACATTGAAGTTGTTCAGGAATAGGTCTTATGTGAGGTATTCGACATATGCACTGATTGCGGCGTTTATGGTTTCCATGTTGCCAGCAGGTGCGATGGCCGACATAACAGCGGGGGGTTCATCTCTCGGGACGGGAGACGTCGAAATAACCGGCACTACTACAGTCACCGGAACATTAGACGCTTCGGGGGCTACTGAAGTAAGGCTGGGAACCACGGTGGCTACGGAACTGTTGGTCGGGGCAGGCTCCGGCGGCGACATCAACGTCGGGGAAGGGCTGAATAAATTAGGCGACGTGCTCGGCGCGGACTACAAAAACCCGGAATTTAACAGCCTCAAAGTAACCGGAGAGACGACGCTGGGAGCGACGACGGCCGACTCGCTGACCATCGGCGGAACCGACATCGGCGCCACTGTCGCCACAAACACTGGCGACATCGCTACGCTCAGAACGGATACCGATACTCTCAGAACAGACGTCGGTACACTCAGAACCGATGTCGACAACAACGCGGCAAACATCACCGCGAACACGGCGCAGATAGCCACAAACACTGGCGACATCGCTACGCTCAGAACGGATACCGATACTCTCAGAACAGACGTCAACAACAATACGGCAGAAATCGGCAAGATAGGCACCGTGCTCGGCGCGGACTACAAAAACCCGGAATTTAACAGCCTCAAAGTAGCCGGAGACACGACGCTTGACGGCGCACTCACGGCGAACGCCGGCGCTACGGTCACAGGCGGCCTCACTGCGGACGCAGCTGATGTAATCGGCGACGCGACGGTCGGCGGCACGCTTTACGTAGCCGGAGACACGACGCTTGACGGCGCACTCACGGCGAACGCCGGCGCTACGGTCACAGGCGGCCTCACTGCGGACACAGCTGATGTAACCGGCGACGCGACGGTCGGCGGCAATCTTGACGTAACCGGCGACCTCTCCGCTGCAAACGGTACGTTCGGGACGAAGGTTGAAGTCGGAATGGCGGGCAACAACACCGTGATAGAAAACGGAACGGTGACGGCCACCGGTCTCGGCAAGTTCGGCTCTCTCGAAGCAGGCAGTGCTGAATTTAGCGGGCTTAAAGTCAACGGAGCCACCGAACTTAACGGCGCGCTTGGCGTTAACGGCAATGTCCACGCGACCGGCAACATCAGCACTGACGGCAACATCAGCGCGGTCAACGGCACGTTCACCGGCGACGTAAGCGCGAAGGACGGTACGTTCACGGGCACAATGACGGCACAGGATGCTGTGATAAACAACAACCTGAACGTCGGGAATGACGCGACCATCGACGGCACACTCAGCGCCGGCGCCGGCAACGTCGTTGCGGATAGCAGCGGGCTCACGGTTGGAAACAAGGTAACAGTCGGAGCCCCCGGTTCGCAGACGACGATTGAAAACGGCAACATCACGACCGATGGTAACCTCGGAATAGGCGGTACGCTCGACGTAGCCGGCGATGCGAACTTTGCAAGCAACGCCACGGTAGAGAAAGACCTTACGGTCAACGGCAACACCGACCTCAATGGTACGCTCGACGTAGCCGGCGATGCGAACTTTGCAAGCAACGCCACGGTAGAGAAAGACCTTACGGTCAACGGGAACACCGACCTCAACGGTACGCTCGACGTAGCCGGCGATGCGAACTTTGCAAGCAACGCCACGGTAGAGAAAGACCTTACGGTCAACGGCAACACCGACCTCAATGGTACGCTTGACGTAGCCGGCGATGCGAACTTTGCAAGCAACGCCACGGTAGAAAAAGACCTTACGGTCAACGGCAACACCGACCTCAATGGTACGCTCGACGTAGCCGGCGATGCGAACTTTGCAAGCAACGCCACGGTAGAAAAAGACCTTACGGTCAACGGCAACACCGACCTCAATGGTACGCTCGACGTAGCCGGCGATGCGAACTTTGCAAGCAACGCCACGGTAGAAAAAGACCTTACGGTCAACGGGAACACCGACCTCAACGGTACGCTCGACGTAGCCGGCGATGCGAACTTTGCAAGCAACGCCACGGTAGAGAAAGACCTTACGGTCAACGGGAACACCGACCTCAACGGTACGCTCGACGTAGCCGGCGATGCGAACTTTGCAAGCAACGCCACAGTAGAGAAAGACCTTACGGTCAACGGCAACACCGACCTCAATGGTACGCTCGACGTAGCCGGCGATGCGAACTTTGCAAGCAACGCCACGGTAGAAAAAGACCTTACGGTCAACGGCAACACCGACCTCAATGGTACGCTCGACGTAGCCGGCGATGCGAACTTTGCAAGCAACGCCACGGTAGAGAAAGACCTTACGGTCAACGGGAACACCGACCTCAACGGTACGCTCGACGTAGCCGGCGATGCGAACTTTGCAAGCAACGCCACAGTAGAGAAAGACCTTACGGTCAAAGGCGACGCTACCGTCGATGGTATGCTCTATGCTAAGGAAGGCGGAGTTTTCTCCAACAACGCGTCTGACTTCGCTGCAGGCACCGGCACGGCAATCAATGGCGTCGGCATGGATATCTATGAGAACGGCACCTTAGCCGCGTACTACGGAAGATACGGCATGAAGGTCGGTGGACTGACCTATGACGGAAGCAGCAACAGGCTCGATATGGGCGGCGGGACGATTACCGGCCTCGCGGACGGCGGTGTTTACAGGGGAAGCAGCGACGCTGTGACGGGCAACCAGCTCTGGCAGGCCTATCGTCGCATGGACGACCTGCAGGAGAGCATTAACATCGTCGGAGCGCATGCCGCGGCTCTCTCCGGTCTTGCTCCTGTTCCCTATAACCCCTATCAGCCGACGACGCTCTCCGCGGCCTTCGGCACCTACCGCGACGAGTACGCGGTGGCGGTTGGAGTTTACCACTACGTACGCGACAACGTTATGTTCAATCTTGGCGCTTCCCTCTGCTCCGACGGAGACATGATGGGACGTGCGGGCATCAGCTTCGCGGTCGGTAAGAAGGATAAGAACAAGCCGGCTCTTGCGCAGAACATGAACGACGTTCAGAAACAGCTTATGGAAGTGCAGTACGCGCTGCAGGAACTTAAGGACGAGAACGAGGCCCTTAAGAAACAGCTTCCCAAGCAGTAACAGACCGTTTATCGGAGTGTCCGATATCGGGGTGCGCAGGCCAGAGGGGATACTTTCCCTCTGGCCTTTTTTTGTACTCTGTTTTTCTCCATACTTTGGTTGCACTAGTCAACAAAAACTGGACAGTTGACTTGCTTAACTCTGTATAGTAGGGTGCATCTCGTTACGTCCTACTCCTAAAACTGCCGTTTCCGCCATACGCCTCCTTATACTGTTTCGGCGTCATGTATCCCAAAGCATAGGCCGGACGCTCTTCATTGAAGAATTTTATGTATTCCTCTATCTCCCGCTCTATGTTTTCTTTGCCTGTTACATGAAAGTCTGTAAACAGCTCCGCTTTCAGCCAGCCGTTTATCGCTTCCATCGCCGCATTGTCCGTAGGAGTTCCGCTCCTGGACATGGAGTGGGCTATATGGTTCAGTTCCAATATGTCGTTGTATTTCTTGGAGGCGTGTACCGCGCCCTGGTCTGTGTGCAGTATCGTCTGCCATTCCGTTTTTTTATCTTTATTCATTATCAGTCCTTCCAGCCCGTCTATGTATGTCATTCTGTCTCCGCGCCTTGAAGACAACGCGTGGCTTACTATTTCGTTGTTCCATAGGTCCATATACAGTCTCAGCTCATAGTACGTACCTTTGAAGCAGAATGCAGTCATATCGCTCGCTATGTACTGCATCGGTGAGTATACCGGCAGCCCTGCAGCATTTATAGGCGTACGGATCTGAATGGACTATTCCGGTGTCAAGGCGTATCTTCGCGTTAAGCCATCTGTATCCGTGCGACGGATATCTTTTATGATATTCCATAAAGAGTATTACGCTTCTAGCAAAATCCCTCGCTCTTTTGGACGGTTCAAACAGGCTGCGTTTCCAGTTATAGAAGCTGCTTCTGGGAATCCCCGTCACACGGCACAGGATGACTACAGGAAAATACTCGGATAGTTCCAGAATTACTTGGTATTCGAGCTGTCTAAAAGGATATATTCCTTTACCGGACCATCTCCTTTCACCTCGTAGCCTTTTTTTAATCTTGCTTCCGCTACTTTCGCTTTAATCAACTCAACAATGAGTTCTTTTTTTGTCATGGACTCATAATCTGATAGGTCAGGCTGTCTTTCGGAAGGCTTGTAAACATAACTGTCCGAACCGTTTCCGGAAGACTTGGGCGGCAGACTGTTGGAATCACGATACATCCGCATATAGTCCCTAGCCGTGTCGTCGCTGATGCCGTAGGCTTCGGCAGCCTCGTAACGTGTCATTATCCCCTCATAAACTTTTCGTCCGATTTCAAGACGCTCTTCTTTCGTGTATCGCATTACAGGCCTCCTGTGCATATAAACATGGCTCTTGTGCCACAAGATATTATTGTCATGTATAAAAGACAATTATATCTTGTCTCATTTTTACCCCCCTATATGTACAGGATTAGTTTAGCAGTGCAGTTAACCCTCCGTTTGTCTTAGATATATTCTACGACTTCTTCGTGGTTTACACAGAATCGGGGATAATCTCTTCCAGAGACTCAGGGGTTTTCTTTGTTAATTATCCAATGTTCCAACACTATTTATATTATAATCCCTCTGACGGACTCTTAAGCGAAGGGGCTTAAACTGTGGAAGTTCTCCCTTCGTGTCGGTAAAGCCCATCGTCAGGACGGAGAAGCCAAGGCGGGTCATGAGGTATTCGGGGCGTTCCTGATTCTGAGCGTCTTTGTAGGACCCGCATACAAAATTGTAGGCGGCAAATTCTGCGGCACAACCGAGCTCTCTTATGTCGCGCATAACAATCTTGTGTTCTTTCTCAAACACCTCTGCAACCTTCCTACTTGATACTACGGGGCGGTTGTCTTCCTCCCTGACCTTCCCCCACATAGCCATGTAGAAAAGAGACAGGGAGGTCTATTCTTTAAATAGCCTCCATTCAAGGCAGGTAGTTTTATACCTCCGCATTAAAGTTAGCCCCTCTGTGTTGATTCTGGGAGGGGATTTAAACCATACTGTTAACGGCTATAGCGGTTATTCTTTAGTTTCGACAAATCAAGGCCGTCGTACTTTATTTTTTCAATAACGTCATGGAAGAGAATCGCAATCCCGTATCTTTCCTCATAGATACCGGTAACGCCCCTGTCCTCCGTATGTCCGACTATCTCATGTACCTGTGACAATGGAAGTGAAAGCTGTTTTGCCGTATCTATGAATGTCGCTCTGAAAGAATGGAAGTCCAGTTTCTTTTCCTCTTTCTTTGTCTTTGTCGCTACAGATGTTATGCCGACTTCCTTCTTGAATACATCATTGAACCATCTGGACGCTTTCGGATAAAGTTTTTTATCGGCACGCCTGTTTCTTAATTCAGGGAATAACAGTGTCTCTCCCTTTGCCTTTTGACCTTCCGCATATTTTATAAATCCCAGCGCGATAAGTTCAGGGTGTATTGGTATTGCTCTATATCCAGCCGCCGTCTTGATTCCTTTTCCCTCTGCATTATCCTTTATGTCGATATACCAGATTCCCTCTTTGCTCTGTAAGATTCCGTCCTGTGGGTTTATCTGGCATAGTTCGTCAAGTCTCGCACCTGTAAAGATTCCCAGCAATGGAAGCCAAAATTGAAAGTCATATCTGAAAGAATCGCTGACATAACTCTTATGGTGGAACATCCTATTGAGTTCCTCTATTGTGTATCGGTTTCTCTTCTCGTTTGCATTTACAAGCGGCTTCTCTTTATCTGGCGCAATGACTTTTATAATCTGAGGGTTGAAACAATAGCCCTCTTTTTCCAGCCATTTAAAAAATGTGACAATAAACGCCAAACTTTTACAAGAGGCCCTTTCAGTCCTTATCTGTACCGTAGGGTCGTTCTCAGCAAGCGCTATCAACTGGCTGGCGTTTAGGTGTACCCGTTCTTTAGTGCGTCGTTCTTTTGGCATTTTGTAGTACCTCGCTCTAAAGGTACGTACACTTGCAACGCTTATATCTTTCAGGGGGATGTTTCCCAACATGGAAGTAAAATCAGTCAACGCTCTTCTTGCTTCCGTCTGTGTGCCAGCCGCTAAATCTTTGAATCTTTTTGTCTCGTAGTATTTATTGACGGCCTCTAAAATTGTCACGTCACTATCATCTTGAATATCCTGTAATGGCAAGGCTTTAGCGCATGTATAGCTGGATATATTTGTACCAGACGAGGGGAAAATATCCTTCATTAGTTTCTTTTCGACGGCGTAATCTCCGTTCTCCCGCGCCTTGCCTATCTCCAAATAGTCAACATAGCGTTTGGCTATCTCTCTTGTGAGAGCAATCAACTCTTCTCCCTTGATATCTAATGCGTGGGTCGTAATAAAGTCGTCAACCGTTTTCTTTATCCCATATACGCCGGAATATTCGCCAGTATTTGTGTCGTACACAAACGGTTTAAAGTCGTTAGTTTTAAGCGCCTCTTTTATATCGCTCTGCACCATTGAGGCCATCGAATCAAAGTCGTAGCTATTACTTTCATAATTAAAGTCTTTATCTACATGCCAAAAAGCATGGTCAACTAATCCTTTTATCCTTTTCAGTTCATCATCTTTAAGTATTTCGACAAGCCATTTATCAGCCATAGCTTCAATATTCCTGAAAGTTGCTTCGTCCATCTTGAACCCGTCCTCTCTAATCAATGTAAAAATATCCCACAGTACATTGTGCATTATTGCCGCTTTCCTTGCGGCTTTCCTTTTATCTGACGTATGCAATGATAAACGATATTCTTTTTTGGAGAAACAGGGGACAATATCTTGGGGGATACACTGCCTAAAGTGGTAGATAGCGCCCTTAAGAAGAATGTTAGAACATGAGTATTTGTTGACACGCGGTTTCCTAACGGTTGATAAAAACATTAGCTGACTTCTCCCTTTTTGTACCTGTTATTTGTACCAATGGGAAAAGTCAGCTAATTTGACCTTAAAGTATATAGGAAAAGCCTTGATGTGACTGGCTTTTTTAGCTTAATGGAGCCGGCGAGAGGATTCGAACCCCCGACCTGCTGATTACAAGTCAGCTGCTCTACCAACTGAGCTACACCGGCATAGGCATATCCGTAAATATGTCGGAGAGTATTATACCTTATCTGTCCTTTTTGTCAAACAGAGGCATGAGCACCGCTTATGCAGAAAGCCGGGTGGCTCAGCTGTTTGTCTGCATCGCGACGAGGTTCTCCGCGCGGTACATCTGGCGCAGCTTCGGCTTTTCGATCTTGCCCGTCGGGTTGCGGGGGATCTCGGCGAAGATTATGCGGCGCGGGCGCTTGTAGCGCGGCAGGTCGAGACAGAACTTTTCGATCTCCTCCTCGGTGCAGGTGAAACCCTCTTTGAGCTCGATGATCGCCGCCGCGATCTCGCCGAGCCTCTGGTCCGGCAGGCCGATCACCGCCGCGTCCTTTATCGAGGGATGGGCGCGGAGGAAGTCCTCCACCTGAACGGGGTAGATATTCTCGCCGCCGCTGATGATGACGTCCTTTTTGCGGTCCACAAGGTAGATGAAGCCCTGTTCGTCCTGGCGCGCCATGTCCCCCGTCGCCAGCCAGCCGTCGTGCAGCACCTCGGCGGTGGCCTTTGGGTCGTTGTAGTAGCAGGTCATTACGCCGGGCCCCTTCACGGCCAGCTCGCCGACGCCGCCGTTGGTGACGGGGCGCCCCTCGTCGTCGACGATCTTCACCTTCCATCCGTAGCCCGGAACGCCGATCGCCCCGACCTTGTCTATATTGCCCACGCCGAGGTGGACGCAGCCCGGCCCGATAGATTCCGACAGGCCGTAGTTCGTATCGTATCTATGTTTCGGGAACACGCGGCGCCACCGGTTGATGAGGCTCGGCGGCACCGGCTGCGCGCCGATGTGCATGAGCCGCCACTGCGAGAGCTCGTAGTCCTCCAGACGGACCTTTCCCGCGTCGATCGCGTCAAGGATATCCTGTACCCACGGCACGAGCAGCCAGACGATGGTGCACTTTTCGTCCGAGACGGTTTTGATGATCGATATGGGGTCCGTGCCCTTGAGCAGAATGCCTTTGCTGCCGGATATGAGGCTGCCGAACCAGTGCATCTTTGCCCCCGTGTGGTAGAGCGGCGGGATACAGAGGAAGACGTCGTCGTGTCTCTGCCCGTGGTGGCTCTGCTCGACCTTCGCGGCGTGCATGAGGCTCTCGTGGTTGTGCAGTATCGCCTTGGGGAAGCCGGTCGTTCCCGAGGAGAAGTATATCGCCGCGTCGTCCTCGTCGGAGAGCAGTATGCGCGGCGCGTAGCTCGAAAGGTTCGCCGTCAGATGCAGATAATTTTCCGCGAAACGCGGGCAGCTGTCGCCGATGTAGAATATCAGCTTCACGCGGGGGATCTGCTCGCAGATATCCTCCACTCGGCCGATGAACTCCGGGCCGAAGAAGAGCGCGTCGACGTCGGCGAGCTCGAGGCAGTATTTTATCTCCTCCGCCGTGTAGCGGAAGTTGAGGGGGACGGCAAGGGCCCCCGTCTTTAAAATACCGAAATAAAGCGGCAGCCACTCAAGGCTGTTCATCATGAGGATGGCGACCTTGTCGCCCTTTTTGATGCCGCGCGAAAGAAGCAGATTCGCGCAGCGGTTCGCCTTTTCGTCAAAGACGCTCCAGGTGATCTCGCGGCGGTAGCTCTCCGTGGGGCTGGATTCGATCAGCTCGTATTCCTTCCACGTGACGCGGCGCAGCTCCTTGACTTCGGGGTTTATCTCCACGAGCGCCGTCTCGTGGCAGAACTCTTTGGCGTTTCTTTCGAGCAGGTCTGTGATCGGCATTTTTGTCTCTTCCTCCTTAAACTGTGCGTAACCTTTTTCGGAGGGTGGGCATATAAAAATCCCCGTCCTCCTGTTATCCAGAGGACGGGGAATAATCACCCGTGGTACCACCTCAGTTTGACGTCCTCTCACGAAAGACGTCCTCGTCGGGTACTGTACGAAAAGCGCTTTACAAACGTAGTATACCCTGTCCGCGATTACGGGCGGACCCGTCGCAGCCTACTTGGGAAGATCATCAGAGATAAGAGGGACTCCCTTTTGGTGCGCTGCTCTTGGAATGTATTTCAGTTCGCCCGTCCACCGCCTCGCACCACCCGGCGGCTCTCTGTAAGACAGCCGGCAGACCTACTTCTTTCCAGTCATCGCATTTGCCGTTATTGCATTATGAGATATTCTTGCGCAGAGTTCGAATTATGTCAAGCTCTCCTTTCTATTTATTGGAACAAAACGGGCTATAAAAAAATTAAATTGACTAAAAATAGACAACAGGTATCTATGAAATATAATGAATGCTATGAAACATAGTTGCATAAAATAGAATAGGGGGAATATCTTTGAAGCGAATCACCGGAAGGTTTTTTGTACTGTTGCTTTGTGCTCTTTTGTTTACCGGCAGCGCCGAGGCGGGAAATTTCAGCGAATTGCAGGGCGCAATAAATGGAACCAACGAAGGCGCGACTTTGACGTTATCGGATGATTACACATATGATGTCTTAAATGGTGAGACAGGAATAACAGTAGAGGGAATAATTATCGACAAGCCGATAACTATTGATGGAGCTAACCACGTAGTTGACGCTATGGGTATGGCGCGTATCTTTAAAGTTACGGGAACGAATGTTGTATTTAAGAACCTTACGATAACAAAGGGCGGATACGCGGCTGCCGATTCTAAAAAAGGCACCGTCAGTGGCGGCGGAGTTTATGTCGGGCGTAACCTGGTAGTCGCTTTTGATAATGTGAAGATTACAAAGTGCGGCACCGAGAAGGGGGTGCATACGAAGGATGGAGGCGCCGCTCTTTTTATCGACGCCAAAGCTAAGGTGACGTTCAAGAATTGTGAAATATCCGAAAACACGGGAAAAGACAGAGCTGGCGGGATATATTTGATAGGTAACGCCGTACTTGAGAATACAAAAATAATTAATAATATTTGTGGATCTCGCGGCGGTGGCATTTACGTTGACCCCGGATTTGTATCCCCGGAACGTGGAGGGGAGTGGGGCGGCAACATAAAGATGATAAACTGCACGGTATCTGGCAATAAAGGCGGACGTGGTGGTGGAGTCTACGTAAATCCAGAGAACGATACGTTGAATGTATTCAAAGGTTGTACAATTGCCTCAAATGATGTATCCGATAATGGTATAGGCAACGGCGGCGGTATCCTCTTTTATAATGCTCACGGAAAAATGGAAAACTGCGTAATATCGAACAACAAGGCCAAGAACGGTGGTGGCGTTATCCTTGATGTTTTAAGCGAACTTGAGCTTGTTAAATGTGAAATAATAAATAACGTAGCAACAGTCGCGGGAGCCGGACTGTATTCACACGATGGCTCGCATAATGATGATACAATGAAGCCCGTTGGTACTGCGACATTTACAGAATGTACGATTAAGGGGAATAAACTAGCTGACGTAACCCGTCAAGATATAAGTGTGCACTATTCGAGCAACACCGATAAATTGGAAAAAGATAAAAATGGCAATATTCTTGGTTGGACCGCACGATATGACGGTGATTTTAACAGTGTCGGGAATAATACGATTGGCGTGGTTGACAAAGTTCGTCCGATAGGTGTATCTAAAGCGGTGCCGATCAAACTTCTTGCTTCAGATAAAGTCGAGGTAATCGAAGAAAACTCCGGCGGTTCCTCCGGCGGCTGTAATGCCGCGGCCTTCCCGCTTCTGCTGCTGGTGTTCGGCGGAGCGGCGATATTTTTCAGAAAGAGGTAGTTACCGGCAATAAACGCAAGATTCTCGATACCGTCCCAAAACACAGGGGGCCGCCAATAGACGGTCCCCTGTGTTTGTTTATGCGGATGTGAAAAGTTACAGGTCGTAAATATCTTCCTGGGCCACGATGCCGATGCCGTTATCCGCGAGAAGTTCTATCGCCTTGTCAATGCTCTTGTCCGCGACGCGGAAGACCATATATGCTCCCTGATCCTTGCGTGTCGTGAAGGCATAGGTGTATTCAAGGTTGACGTTACCCTCTTTGAGTATGTCGAGAATATGGTAAAGCGCGCCCGGCTCGTCGGATACCTCAACGGCGAGCACCGGCGTCACCGCCGAAATGCTGCCCGCATCGGAGAGCACCTTCTGCGCCTTATCGGGGTCGCTGACGATCGTACGGAGCACGCCGAAGTCGGCGGCCTCGGCGAGCGAGAGCGCCCGCATATCAATGCCGTTTGCGCGCAGGAGCTCCACGAACTCCGCCAGTTTCCCCGGCTTGTTTTCTACAAAGACGGAAATCTGTTTGACTGTCATGGTCTTTTCCCCCTTCATTGTATAATTCCTCCTTTTATTATAATCAATTTTTCTTTATATCCCTATGGATAATTTATGATTGTTTTCAGCGCCGCGTTTTTTATGGTTTGCCGCGGCTGACTGCGGCGTGGTTCCCTGCCTATTAGTAGAGCTTACGCTTGTCGATAATGCGCACCGCCTTGCCCTCGCTGCGCGGGATGCTCTTCGGTTCGACGAGATGGACCCTCGCGTAAATTCCAAGGAAGCCCTTCAAGGCGTTGACGAGCGTCTTTTCGCGCGTTGATATCTCGCCGAGGGTGTCGCTGAACGTCTCCTGGTTCATCTCAACGTTGATGTCGAGGGTGTCGCTGTTGTTGACGCGGTCGACGATGAGCTGGTAGTTCGGTGAATATCCGTTGTCGATAAGCACCGTCTCTATCTGCGAGGGGAAGACGTTGACGCCCTTGATGATGAGCATGTCGTCGCTGCGCCCCATCGGCTTCGCCATGCGGACGTGGGTGCGGCCGCAGGAGCATTTCTCGTGGGAGAGCACGCAGATGTCGCGGGTGCGGTAGCGGATCATCGGGAAGGCCTCTTTATTGACGGAGGTGAAGACGAGCTCGCCCTTTTCGCCGTCCGGCAGAACTTCGCCGGTATTGGGATTGATGATCTCGGCGATGAACTGGTCCTCGCAGATGTGCATGCCGCGCTGCTCGCAGCATTCATAGCTGACGCCGGGGCCCTCGAGCTCCGTGAGGCCGTAGATGTCGTATGCCTTGATCCCGAGCTTCTTCTCGATGTCATGGCGCATCTCTTCGCTCCAGGCCTCCGCGCCGAATATCCCCGCCTTGAGCTTTATCGTATCCTGCAGCCCCTTTTCGACGACCGTCTCGCCCAGATAGGCGGCGTATGAGGGGGTGCAGCAGAGTATCGTCGAGCCTAAGTCCTGCATGAACTGTATCTGACGGTCGGTGGAGCCGGATGACATCGGCAGCGTGAGGGAGCCTAGCTTATGCGAGCCGCCGTTGAGTCCCGCCCCGCCGGTGAAGAGGCCGTAGCCGTACGAGACGTGCACGACGTCGTCCTTGGTGCCGCCGGCCGCGACGATCGCGCGCGCGCAGCCGTCGTCCCAGGCATCGATGTCATGCTGCGTGTAGAAGGCGATGACGCGCTTGCCGGTGGTGCCGCTCGTGGACTGGATACGGACGCATTCGGAGAGGGGTTTGCAGAGCAGCCCGTAGGGATAGGCCTCGCGCAGGTCGTCCTTGCTGATGAAGGGAAGCTTGTGCAGGTCGTCGACGCCCTTGATATCCTCCGGCTTCACGCCGTGTTCGTCCATCTTCTTACGGTAGTAGGGCGAGTTTTCATAGGCGTGCCGGACGGTCTTTACAAGTCCTTCGCTCTGCCATTCTCTGATCTGTTCACGTGACGCGCATTCGATTTCGGGCTGGTAATAATTCTGTTTCTCCATTTTTCTCATTTCCTTTCTCGGGTCTCTCCCAAATGTTTTTTAAAAATTTATGCTGTCGCCGGGCAGCAAAAAAGCAGGGCCGCAATGTGCGGGCCCTGCTTCAACGACATATACGCGGTGCGTAGATTCAAATGGCGCTATCTATGAATCAAGCAGTCTTCGCGCAGATCCCGTGAAGAGGACCCGCGCCGATAAAGGAGAACCGTGTGACACGACTGTCAAGCGATGAAGCTGTTATCTTATTCGTCATGTCCCATTGCCTCCTTTCAGATGATTTACACTGATTATCTTTCAATGGGTGAAATTTTAGATACAAACAGAGCGATTGTCAACCCCATTAAGTGAATAAACCGGCGGCTTGTTAATTGCAAAAGTAAATGGTTTTCTTTGCCCCAAATACGCGACGCCAGCGTTTATTTACGTACTATGAAATATTTTTAAAATATTATCGTTATATTTAGAAAATAATTTATTGATTAATTGACTTAAATTTTATATATGTGTTATTGTATGCTTATGATTGGTTTTATATATATAATTAAAAAATAGATGGTGCAGTGTCCGATGGTGGGGAAAAAAAGCGAACTGACGATCATAACAAAGGCCAAAGAGCTGACCGATTATATTTTTGTAGCGACGGAATCGTCCCCGAAGAAATATCGGTATACCTTTACGGCGAGACTCCAGAACAAATCTCTGGAGGTTGTCGAGACGCTTTACGCGGCGAACGACGTCTATATTGGCGGCGGTGAGTCTTCGAAGAGGTATGAAAGGCGCCTTGACCTGCAGCATAAAGCGCTTACGGACTTGAAAGTCATTGATTATCTGTCATTCGTGGCAAGCGAGCGGGGATGTTTGCTCAAGAGACAATACGAACATCTTAGCGAGTTGATAAGCGATTGCTCTAATTTGTTGGGAGCATGGATAAACAGCGATAAAAAAAGATTCGCGTCCAGAACGTGATTTTTTATAGTTTGGGGACAGGGTTAAAAAAGGGCGGTTATTGGTGGCTTCGTTCCCCCGGCGGCAGCGTCTACTAAGCGTCAGACGTCGATAGCGACGGCAGCCTCAACGATAGCGGCGTTAATCTTGGGGCTGTCGGCCTTCGTCCGGATCTGCCTTAACTGCGTGAAACTAGGCCCAAGGGGGCGAGTCGGTGCGTAAGGCAAAGGAATCCTGTTCCTTTCCCGGCAGATGGATAAAGCAAAACTCCTAATGCGGGGATAAACACATACCGCGGAGAGAACGGACATAAGAAACAGCTATTTTCGTTTTCATATGAATTTTGATTACAGTACTTCAGAATTCTTCCGCGGTGAATTTTATTTTTTGTGATCGGAGGTGATATATGACGACAGATTACGAGAAAATGTCTTCCTTTGAGAGTCTCATGCAGGCTCACAAGGCTGCGAGACGGGGCAAGCGCTGTAAAACCGAGGTAATACTCTTTGAGATGAATCTGTCACAAAGTCTCTGGCAGCTTAAAAGAGCTTTAGACGACAGAACATACAAAATAAGCGGGTATTATCGGTTTAAAATCCACGATCCGAAAGAGAGAAACATAGACGCGCTGCACTACAGAGACAGAGTCGTTCAGCACGCGCTTTGCGACCAGATACTCTGGCCGCTTCTTGAAAACCGTATGATATATGACAATGCCGCCTCAAGAAAGGGAAAGGGAACCTCATTTGCGATAGACCGCCTCTCTTGTTTTTTAAGGGAACATTACAAGAGCCATGGTGCGCACGGATATTTTCTGAAAGCCGATTTCAGCAGATATTTTATGAGCATATCGCATACGGTCCTGAAGACAAAGATGCGAAAAGTGCTGGCTGACGACGAGGTATACGGACTGGTTTGCGGCATAATCGACAGCTTCTCCCCCGGGGTACCACTGGGAAACCAGACGAGCCAGTGTTTTGGGGTCTATTACCCGGACAGCATGGACCGGATAATAAAAGAGGACTGGCGCGCAAAATATTACACGCGGTACATGGACGACGGCGTAATCGTGCATCACGACAGGGAATTCCTCAAGGATTGCCTTGCGGCTATGAGAGATCATGCTGAAAATGTATTGAAGCTTCAATTCAACAAAAAGACTCAGATATTTCCAATATCTAACGGAGTGGACTATCTCGGTTTCCACTTTTATCTCACGGATACGGGGAAAGTTGTTCGTAAACTGAGGAGGCAGTCGAAGAAGCGCTTTGGGGGTAAGCTGAAGGAAATCGCCGCAAAATACTATAACAACGAAATGGATTATGCGGCGGTGAAATCCCATCTGGCGGGTTTTAGGGGGCACCTTGGCCAGGGGCACACATACTCGTTAAAGCGTCGGCTGCTTGAGAATACGGACATGCTCAACTTTATTGACGAAATATAAAGGAGATGGAAAAAGTGAAAAGAACGAAAAGAATTCTGATGTTGTTATGCGCGGCGGCGTTATTAATGGTGCCTGTGCTGCCCGCGATGGCGCTGACAAGCGCGGACGTCGTCTATTATGGGACATACCCGCAGTCCGGCACCTCGGCTGACTTCAAGGTGGAGCCCGTTCTCTGGCGCGTGCTCGAAGTGAGCGGCGACAAGACGGCGCTCATGCTTTCGGAAAAGATACTGGACGGCGGCGTGTCATTCAATCCCGATTACAGCGATACCGATCCATACTATTGCTGGTGGAGCGAATCGCAGATCCGCAAATTCCTCAATGGCAAAGAATATGTCGGGTCGGTCTCAGCGGATGTGACCAAGATAACGGTGAGGAACCCGAAAACCTATTCCTTCTACGAGAAGGCCTTCTCCGCGGGCGAAGGCGGCGGGATAATAAAGGCGGCGGTGGACAACTCGAGCACACGGGGTGCTACCCCCGGTCCCAAGACAACCGATAAAATATTCCTCCTTTCCTACGCCGATGCGAAAAATACTGCCTATGGTTTTGCCAATGATGATAATAGCAGTAGTTCCCGCAAAGCGGAGCTTACCGGCTATGGCGCGTCGCAGGGAGTCATGAGTAATACGGAAGGTAACAAGAAGTATGGTTATTGGTGGCTTCGTTCCCCCGGCGGCAGCGTCTACTGAGCGTCGGGCGTCGATGGCGACGGCAGCCTCAGCGGTGGCGGCGTTAATCTTGTGGCTGTCGGCCTTCGTCCGGCTTTTCATTTAAATCTTGAATCTTTGCTCTTCACATCTCCCGCCGCAGGCGGGAAAACCGGCGGCGTAGCCGCCGCGCTTCAGGAACAAACCTACACCTCCGACGATAAAGGAAAATACGAACACAAACTGACCCTCGCGACAAATACATACAAACTGGACTCTGCCGACTTAACGAGCGGGGACTTCTCGAACGACGCCGTCAGCCTTGACGTGAAGGTAAGGTACTCAGGCGCCTCCACCGGCGTGGGCTACCACCTCGCCGCGGTTGTGACCAGCGGCGACAGGGCCGTTTACTACGGTCAGATAAAGGATCTTGAGGCCGCCGCCGACAAAAGCGGCGACGTTACATTCACCATTCCCGAATACAAAAGCGGCGAAGAGGTCTATCTCTTTGTCGAGGGGCGCAATAACAACGGCGATAATAAGACCGATTTTGCCAGCGTGCCTATATGTATCGCCGGAACCGACAGGCGGATAACGGCGCTCTCCGAAGACGTGAAGGAGCCGCGCCCTGAAACGGCCGTCGTGAAGGTGGAACCGTCGGCACTCACTCTCGCCGTGGGGTATGCCAGACAGCTCTCCCTCTCTTTCGCGCCGGAGGGGGCGCTGGAGGAGATAACCTGGAGCAGCGACAAACCCGACATAGCCGCCGTAAACGCCGCGACGGGCGTCGTCAGCGCGCTAAAAAAGGGAAGCGCGGAAATCACGGCGACAGCGAAGACAAGCGGCAAAAAGGCCACATGTGCCGTTACGGTGACGAAAAAACCGCAGACAGAGGGACTTATCCTCACGCCCGCGGCGATGACGGTCAGCAAAGGCGTGACGGAAAAGATAACCGCCGCCTTCCGGGGGATAACCGAACAGCCGCTGACCTGGAGCAGCAGCAAAGAGTCGGTCGCCACGGTGGACAAAGATGGAACGGTCACCGCTAAAGGCGAAGGAACCTGCGTGATAACGGCGGTCACAGAAGACGGCGCGTACAGCGCCTCCTGCGAGGTGAAGGTGACGGCGGCGGCCCACGGCGGCGGTTCAAGCGGCTGCAATACCGCCGGGTTTGGCCTGTTCGCGCTGCTCATATCGATGCCGCTCCTCTTTAGAAAAAGCGCGGGCCGTAAATAAGCCCCGTAAGGAGACGGCGGAAATAGTTAAAGCGACGAAGGTTCCTGAATAACAAAAAAAGAGGGAGGTGATGTTCACCCTCCCTCTTCTCTTTCCAATATGTATTAGGAGAAATATTACCTCATCGCCTCTTCAACGGCGACGGCTACGGCGACGGAGGCACCGACCATCGGGTTGTTGCCCATGCCGATAAGGCCCATCATATCGACGTGCGCGGGGACGGAAGAGCTGCCGGCAAACTGCGCGTCGCTGTGCATGCGGCCCATGGTGTCGGTCATGCCGTAGCTCGCGGGACCGGCGGCCATGTTGTCTGGGTGCAGCGTGCGTCCCGTGCCGCCGCCGGAGGCGACGGAGAAGTATTTTTTACCGTTTTCGACGGCCCATTTTTTGTAGGTGCCGGCCACGGGGTGCTGGAAGCGCGTGGGGTTCGTCGAATTGCCGGTGATGGAGACGTCGACGCCCTCGTGGCGCATGATCGCCACGCCCTCGTTGACATCATTCGCGCCGTAGCATTTGACTTTCGCCTTGTCGCCGTCGGAGAAGGGTTTTTCCATCGTCACCTCAAGCTCGCCTGTGTACTGGTTGTAGAGCGTCTCCACGAAGGTGAAGCCGTTGATGCGCGAGATGATGTAGGCCGCGTCTTTGCCGAGGCCGTTGAGGATGACGCGCAGCGGATCTTTGCGCACTTTGTTTGCCGTGCGGGCGATGCCGATGGCTCCCTCCGCGGCGGCGAAGGACTCGTGTCCCGCGAGGAAGCAGAAGCATTTTGTATTCTCATGCAGCAGCATCGCAGCGAGGTTGCCGTGGCCGAGGCCGACTTTGCGCTGGTCGGCGACGGAGCCGGGAACGCAGAAGGCCTGAAGCCCTTCGCCGATCTTTTCCGCCGCCGCGGCGGCTGTCTTCGTGCCGCTTTTTATGGCGTTCGCCGCGCCGAGGGTGTAGGCCCAGACGGCGTTGTCAAAGGCGATCGGCTGGATGCCGCGCACGATGGCCGCGACGTCTATACCCTTTTCCAGGCATAGTTCCCGTGTCTCATCGATGCACTCGAAGCCGATTCCGGCAAGGAATGCGTTTATTTTGTCTATCCTGCGGTCGTAACCTTCAAAGTTTGCCATTGCCGTTCCCTCCTACTGCCTGCGCGGATCTATGATCTTATCGGCCTCTGCGTAGCGGCCGTATGTGGCGGTGTTCTTCTCAAAGGCCTCTTTCGGGTCCATGCCTTTGCGTATCGCCTCCATCATCTTGCCGAGCGAAACGTAGCGGTAGCCGATGATCTCGCCGTTTTTATCAAGCGCCTGGTCGAGGATGTAGCCCTCCGCCATCTCAAGGTAGCGCGGGCCCTTTTCCAGGGTACCGTACATCGTGCCGATCTGTGAGCGCAGCCCTTTGCCGAGGTCCTCAAGCCCCGCGCCCACCGGCAGACCGTTGTCGGAGAAGGCGCTCTGCGTCCTGCCGTAGGCTATCTGGAGGAAGAGTTCGCGCATCGCGGTGTTGATCGCGTCGCAGACGAGGTCGGTGTTGAGCGCCTCAAGGATCGTCTTTCCGGGAAGGATCTCCGCCGCCATCGCCGCGGAGTGGGTCATGCCGGAGCAGCCTATCGTCTCGACGAGCGCCTCCTGGATGACGCCGCCCTTGACGTTGAGCGAGAGCTTACAGGCGCCCTGCTGCGGCGCGCACCAGCCCACGCCGTGCGTAAAGCCTGAGATGTCGCCGATCTGCTTTGATTCGACCCACTTTCCCTCTTCGGGAATGGGCGCGGGACCGTGGTTGGCGCCCTTTGCCACACATACCATTTCTTCAACTTCGCGAGAGCACTGCATGTGATATGTCTCCTCCTTAAGTTTCCACTTTTGGAATAAATCTGTCCGCATATTTTGTCTCATGCGGCTGTTTTAACTGCTCCGCAGGCGCGGGATTCGCTGTGCTGCTGTTTTGCGGCGATTAGTAGCCCCACTCGAAATCGGGACTTCCCGCCGCCAGCAGACGCCGCTTCATGTCCTTTGTTATCTCGTCCAGAGCCTCTTCGGTACGTCCCTCGCAGCGCGCGACGAGCACCGGCTGGGTGTTTGAGGGGCGCACGAGCCCCCAGCCGTCGCGGTATATTATCCGCACGCCGTCAACGGTGATCGTCTCAAGTTTTTCCGCGAGAGCCTCCTCCTTCACACGCTCGACAACGCCGAATTTGACGTCGTCGGGGCAGTCGTAGCGCGTCTCAATCGTCGAGGGGTAGATGGGGATGGCCGCCATCAGCTCGGCGAGCGTCTTGTCCGTGTTTGAGATGATACGCGCCAGCCGTCCCGCGGCGTAGAAGGCGTCGTCATAGCCGAAATATTCGTCGGCGAAGAACATGTGGCCGGAGACCTCACCGGAGAAGAGGGCGTGTTCTTCGCGCATCTTCGCCTTGACGAGTGAGTGTCCCGCGTTCCACCAAATCGGACGGCCTCCGAGCCTTTCCACCGTCTCCGGCAGCGCCATCGAGCTCTTTACCTCGCAGATGGCCAGCGCGCCGGGATGTTTCGGCAGTATCTCGCTCCAGTAGAGCGCCATCAGGCGGTCGCCCCAGATGACCTCGCCGTTGTTGTCCACCACGCCTATGCGGTCGGAGTCGCCGTCAAAGCCGACGCCGAAGTCCGCGCCGCTCTCCTTCACCGCGGCGATCAGCGCCGGGAGGTTCTCGCGCTTGGTCGGGTCAGGATGGTGGTTGGGGAAGTGTCCGTCTGGCGTGCTGTAGAGCTCCGTCACCTCGCAGCCGATGCGGCGCAGGAACTCCGGCGCATAAAGGCCGCCGGTGCCGTTGCCGGAGTCGCAGACTATTTTGGGTTTGCGCGGACCGAGGGTTATCTTTGAAACGAGCATGTCGATGTATTCGGCGTTGATGTCGGCGCTCTTACAGCTGCCCGGCCTCTCCGCCTCAGCCATGTCGTCGGCCTCTATCATTTTGTATATCGACTGGATGTCGTCGCCCCACAGCGTGGCCTTATCGTAGGCGACCTTCAGTCCGTTGAACTCCTTCGGGTTGTGGCTGCCGGTCACCATGATGCCGCCGCCGACGTCGAAGCGATAGAGGCTCCAGTAAAAGGTCGGTGTCGAGACGAGCCCGATGTCGGTGACGTCGACGCCCGCCGCGTTGAGTCCGCGTGCGGCGGCGGCCTTTATGCGCGGGGTGGAAAGCCTCGCGTCTCCGCCAAGGGTGGCCGCGGTGACGCCGCGGCGCATGAGCCAGGTGCCAAAGGCCCTGCCGATGAGAAATACGTGCTCGTCGGTGAGCTCGGCATCTGCGATGCCTCTTATATCATATTCGCGAAAGATGTACGCGGGAACAAAACTCATAGTAATACCTCCGTTTCAGCGGTAAAACATTTCAAATAAAGCATATAGCTTTTGCGCGGCTTTTGCAACAGAGAGGTGTGCGAATATAGTCAGCGGCCCGAGGCGTTCTCAGGCCGCTGACTATATAGCTGGTCTCCTGCCGGTTACTGTCTGCCGACTACCATGACGCCCGTTATCTTCATAATCGGGCCGAGCATCAGCGCCGCCTCGATGTTTACCTTATTGAAGGAGGCGAGGAAGCGGGTTTTGAGACCGAGCGCCTCGGCGGCGAGGTAGACGTTCTGCGACATCGCGCCGGTGGCGATGTAATTGTAATTATCGACGTTCATCGTGCCCTTGCTGACGAAGACCAGGATGCAGGGAGCGCTCTTGGCAAAGTCCTGTGTCACGGCGCGGCTTGTCAGCTTCTTTTCCGTCGTCTGCTGCATCAGGGCGTTCTTCTCCCAGTTGTAAAGATAGCCGCCGCTCTTGAGCAGCACATATACGGAGACATAAGGCTCGCGGCCCATCGCCATCGGCACCGTCCAGCCCTTGGGCTCGCGGTTCCTGCCCGTCGCCGCCCAGAGGATCGTGGAAAGCTCCTTCAGCGAGAGCTCTTCATTGGAGAAAGCCTTCTGTTCCGCCGAGGCTCGGCCGGCGATTGCCTCCATGACTGAGGGGCCGCCGGTTTTATCCGGTTCTACCAGAACGATGTTGCCCGCCATCGCGGCGGAGGCGGCGGCAAGCAGGAGCGCCGCGGTGAGCGATAGTATCTTTTTCATAAGTTGTTCCTCCTTAAATTGTTTTCACCTAAAAAATATTCCATGGCCACTGTGTGATATACCCCAGATACGGCAGTATTTTACTCCCAAATAACATTGAGAGGACCATTCCCGCGCAGAGAAAAGGCCCCAGCGGCACCGCCGTCTTGCGCGTCACCATCTTCGCGAGCAGCAGGGGGATCACCACGAGGCCGCCGCACATAAAGCCGAGATATAGAGAAAGAAGCGACAGCTTGAAGCCCATGAAAGCGCCTATGCCCAGCATCAATACCGCGTCTCCGAGCCCCATCCGGCCGCGGCTCGCCACGATTATCGCGCCGATCACCCCGAAGCCCGCGAGCGCGCCAAAGAGGCCGTCCAGCAGCCCCGGCCAGCCGTGTGCCGCGCGCAGCAGCATGCCGCAGACCGCCATCGCCACCGCCCAGGAGTCGTAAATGTAACCGGTTTCGAGATCTGTCAGCGTATTGAAGGCCAGGAAGGGGAGTGAGGCTCCGGCAAAGGCGAGAGCGGGCGTCAGTCCGAAACGCCAGGTAAAGAGCGCCGCAAGCGCGCCGCATGAGAGTTCCGCCGTAAAGTGGCGCAGCGGAATCGGCGCGCGGCAGCTGCGGCACCGTCCCTGAAGGACGACGAAGGAGATGACGGGGATCAGATCGCAGGAAGAGAGCACCCGCCCGCAGCTGTCACAGACCGAACGTTCCCGTCCCCACCATTTTTTCTCCGCCACTGTGCGCATTGCCGCCGCGTTTGCGAAAGAACCGAGCGCCGTGCCAAAGCAGAAGCCCAGAAATATATAAATACCGCCGACCATATAGACACCCCAAGCGTAGAGCGATTAAAATATGGGTTATATTTTACACGCAACCGCCGATATTTCATAATAAGGAGATGCGAAGATGCCGATCGTTATGGTAAACATCAAAGAGGGGCGCACCGTAGAGCAGAAGCGCGCGATGGTGACGGGGATGACGAAGGTCGTCAGCGAAACGATGGATGTGCCTCAGAGCGCCGTGCGCATCATCATCAACGAGATGAAGGGAGAAAACTTCGCGATCGCCGGCACGCTGGTCTGCGACGCTCCCGCGAAATAGGTCATAAAAAGACATTAAAAAACGAACGCGGCCACTCTCAGAGGCGGTACGGTATTTGTACCGGCCTCTTCTGGGTGGCCGCGGCTTTTGTCGGTTATTTGCGTAAAAATCCTTGGTGGGTCTCCCCTGTCAGAATTCAAGACGGCGAAATTTAAGTCCGTCGTCCTATCTAATGAATACGACTGTAAAAATATTATTTGCCCCTCCCGCGTGAAGCGCCGAAAGGGCGGCGCCGTTCGTTCTACATGCCGTTGATGATATGTTCGAGCGACGGGCTGGGAAAGAGGAAATCCTCGCCGTTATGGCCATACCAGCCGAAGGTGGATGATATCTCCGCGCAGTACTGGGGGATGCGTTCCTTTAGTCCTTTGACAATATCGTCTGTGAATCTGGCGCTCGGTCCCGTGACCGCTATCGTGCAAAGGATATTATTGCCGCTGTCGACGATCGGACCCGCGATCGAAGAGAATCCCTCCTGATATTCGTTTATACAGTAGCTGTAGCCCTTCTCGCAGAGATTATAAAGCTCTTTCATTATCTTAGACCTGTCGGTGGTGGTGAAGGTGGTGAGATTTCTGGTGTCCTTCAGGAAATTATCCTGCTCCTCCGGCATCGCGTACGCAAGAAAGCCCCTGCCTCCAGCTCCTGCCCACAGCACATATTTTGAGCCGACGGTGGGAGAGAACTTGAAGCTGTGGAAGGCCGGCACCTTTTCGAAACAGATGCGGTAATCGCCCTCTCTGATGTAAATCAGCGCCGTCTCGCCAAATTCGTCCCTCAGCCTGACAAGATAGGGGTAGATGACCTTTCTTAAGAAGTCGTTCTGTTTCGCGCAGTAGCCGAGGCTGTAGACCCGTCTGCCGAGGCTGAAGCGCTTTGTGTTTTTGTCGCGGATCAGGAATGACTCCTGTTCCAATATCCCGGCAATCCTGGATGCGGTGGAATAGGGGATCTGTACCAGCTTCGATATCTCCGTCAGTGACAGGTCGTCTATTCCTCTTGTAAAGCAGTTTAATATCGCGAGGGCCCGCTGTATGGCCTGTGTTCCGGTCTCTGATTGTTTGTCGCTCATTTTTTATACCTCCGCCGAAATGTATTATAGCTTAAGCATCACGCAATGATACATTTCTCCATGTTCTTAAAGATATATTCAACTGTTCGATGAATTTTCATGAATTTTAGCAGATAACGCCTCCTCAAACCAGATAGAGAAATTTTTCGTTATTGACATAGGTCTTAAAACTTTGTATGATATATTCACCACATAGAAGATATTATATCCATAATGTGGATATAAAAAATAGGTAAAATTAACGAAAGGGATGGCGCAGATATGCAGATAAAGATGCCAGTCGACGACGAAACGATAAACGGGCTGCATGTTTACGATATGGTCGAAATTTACGGACCGATTTTTACGGGCCGCGACGCGGTGCTGCCGAAGGTTGTTAAGTGTATTGAAGATGGGACGTGCGAGGAGAAGGGCATTTTTCTAAAAGGTACCGCCGTCTTTCATACGGCTGTGAGCCCAGCGGGGATAGGGCCGACCTCAAGCAACAAACTTGACATAGAGGGAAGCATTCCCGCACTTTCGGAGGCAGGCGTGAAGATGCATATCGGTAAGGGCAGTCTTAAAAAAGAGACCGTAGAGGCCCTAAAAAAGTATAACGCCATCTTTCTCGTCACTCCGCCGAATACGGCGCTGCTGACCGCCACGATGAAGAGTAAACGCGTCGTCGCCTTCCCGGAAGAGGGGATGGAGGCGCTCCATGAGGTCGAGGTAGAAAAGTTTCCGGCCATCGTCGCCATCGCTCACGGCGAATCGATATACGACTAAAAATAACAACCGGCAGAGGTAATCAAGATGATAGATTGCAGAGAAGTTACGGAAAAGACAGCGGAGACTCTGGTCAAGGCGAGCACTGTTTTTCGTCCCGACCAGATAGAGGCCTATAGGAGAGCGGCGGAGAACGAGGATAGCCCGCACGCTAAGTGGGTGCTCAACAATATTCTGGAAAACGCCGAGATCGCGGAATCAAAGGTATTCCCCCTTTGTGACGACACCGGCATTCCTCACCTCTTCCTTGAGGTAGGAGAAGAGTGCGCCGTCCCCGCGGGATTTTATAAAGCGGTGGAAGAGGGAGTCGCGAAGGGGCTGCGGATGCTCCCCGGCCGTCCGATGGCCGTTATGGGCGACGATGCGGAACGCATCAGCCAGAGCAAAGGCCTCTCTGAAGATTCCGGTGCTCTGGCGATGGCACCCATTCAGACGAGACATGTTCCAGGCAAAGATATTCGCCTTACGGTGATGATGTACGGCGGCGGTCCTGAAATTCGTGGAAAGACGCTGCGTGTATTCCATAAGCATTCAGTCGATACGGTGATCAATGAAATGATCGCCTGGGGTACGGAGGGAGCTAAGCTCCTCGGCTGTCTGCCCTGCGTGCTGGCCTTTGGTATCGGGCGCTCAAACTACGAAGCCGCCTCGCTTGGCATGGAGGCGATGGCAAAGGGCGATTTCCGCATACAGTCGGAGATGGAAAAGAGGATAACCGACGCTGTCAACGAATCGGGCTACGGAGCCCTTGGGCTGGGCGGCAAAACCACTGTTCTGGGAACCTTCGTGAAGGTCGGTCCGCAGAGGGCCAGTGGGATAAGGGTCGTATCAATGAGACTTGGCTGCTGTTTTGATCCGCGCCGCGCCGAGTGTCTCTTTGAAGGATAAAAACTTAATTTATGCCAGGAGGCTGTAATATGAAGATATTCAAAAATGGAACAGTCGTGACCGGAGACGGCAAGACGGTATTGGAAAAGGCGAACGTCATCGAAGTCGACGGCCTCGTCGCAGATGTAAACCTCTATTATGACGAGAACATCGAGTCCTACGCGGAAGAGGTTGTCGACTGCAGCGGCAAATGCGTGATGCCCGGTATGATCAACCACCATCAGCACGGCGTAACCTTCGGTACGATGTTTGCCAGCGGCTGCGTCAACTATGGACGCGAGTTTATCCTCGATCACCTTGACAGAAGCCTGCTCCAGGGGCACACGACAGTTCTCAACGTTGACGGCTTCGCGACGATGGACGATGTCGAAGAGACCCAGAAATGCCATCCCATCCGCATCAAGACGGCGACGACCCACGCCCCGATCAACTACCACGCGGGCGAGCTCTGCGACGGTAAGGGCTTCCAGCCCAAGCACAAGGAGATGACCGTTGAAAAGATGCTTGCAGACGGCGCCGTCTGCATCGGCGAAGTCGGCGGCGGACACACGCTCGGCGGCGGCGGTCAGGACTACCTTTATATCCCGCGCGCGGTAAAGGAGTGCAAGGGAAAGGACATTGACTATCTCCAGGCGCGAGCGATGAAGCTCTCCGTCCTCGGACGTTATATTGAAGAGTCGTATTACGACCGCGACCGCGTCGCGGCGGCGCTCAAAGAGGCAAAGCTCGACAGCTTCCTCACCCCTGAAGAGACGAGAGACATCGTCTATAAGACGACGCTCGCTTCGGTAAAGGTGGCCCTTGACGGATACCGTGAGGCGGCGGCCCTGGCCAAAAGATACAACGTCCCCCTGATGATTCACAACGCTCCAACCTCAAAATATATCGTCCACGAGATCGCAAAGATGGGGCTCAATACGCTTATCTGCTGCCATTCAAACTATCTCTTCACGACTGAAGAATGCGTCGAAAACGGACGTTATCTCAGACAGTTCCCCGGAGTCATACTTGACGCCGCGGTGCATGATCCGTGGGGCGCGAAGCACCTTGTCGCGACACCCGACAACCTCTATGCCTTCTATGAAAACGATCTCGTGGACATTATCTCCACCGACTTCGCGGCTGGACACAGCGATTCGATGCTCGAAGCCATTCAGCACGCGGCGCTTGAGAAGAAGCTCGTTGGACTTGCCAAGGCCGTGAGACAGGGAACCTCGCGTGTCGCGGAGATACTGCCGCTGCTCGCGCCGAACCTTGGCGAGCTCAAGAAGGGTTACACGGCCGACATCGTGGTGACCGAATACCCGCAGCTTAAGAATGTTGAGAGAGTATACATCGGCGGCAGCCTTGTAGCCAAAGATGGAAAAGTTATCCGTTAATTTTATTGACACCAAGAAAGGGAATGATTTGAAATGAAGGTCAAAAAAGTACTTTGTTCAGAGGCGCTCACAGGATTCTATATGGACGACAAAGAGGCCATCAAGAGCGGCGCGAAATCAGACGGCTTCGTATATAAGGGAGCGCCCGTAACTCCCGGATTCAGGTCGATCAGACAGCCCGGCGTGGCGGTCTCCGTAATGTTCATCCTTGAAGACGGCCACATGGTATACGGCGACTGCGCCGTCGCGCAGTACGCGGCCAGCGGCGGCAGAGAGGTTCCGAATACCGCCGCGGCGCTGATAAAGGTAATTGAAAAGTATGTCTCACCTTACTTTGAGGGCATGGACATCAAAGAGTTCAAATCAACGGCAGAGAAGTTCGACCGTTACGAATTTGATGGAGAGCGCCTCCCCGCCTCCATCCGCTACGGCGTAACGCAGGCGATACTCGAAGCGGTCGCCTACGAGCAGAAGCTGACGATGTGCGAAGTCATCCTCAACGAATACAACCTGCCCGTCGATCTCACACCTGTCCGTATCAACGCCCAGTCCGGCGACGAACGCTACACCAACGTCGACAAGATGATCCTTAAGAAGGTCGGCATGATGCCCCACGGACTGATCAACAACGTCGAAGAGAAGCTTGGAACCGACGGACAGATATTCCTCGACTGGGTCAAGTGGGTCACGAAGCGCATCTCTGAGATCGGCGAACCCGACTACAAGCCAGTTATGCGTTACGACGTCTACGGCTGCATGGGCAAGGCCTTCAACAACGACCTTGACAAGGTCGGCGAATACCTCATCAAAGTCGCCGACGCCTGCGCTCCCTATGAAGTATTTGTCGAGATGCCGGTAGATATGAAATCAAACGAGAAGCAGCTTGAGGCGATGAAATATCTGCGCAAGTATCTTGACGACGCCGGATGCAGGCTTAAGCTCATCATTGACGAATATGCCAACACCTATGAAGAGATCGTCGAATGGGTTGATGCCAAGGGCGCCGATATGGTTCAGGTCAAGACTATCGACCTCGGCGGAATCAACAATATCGTGGAGGCCGACCTCTACTGCAAAGCGCACGGCGTCCTCGCCTATCAGGGCGGCACCTGCAACCAGACGGACAAGGCGGCGATCGTCTGCGCAAACCTCGCCGTGGCCACCAAGCCGTTCGCCATGGCGGGCACTCCAGGCATGGGCGTCGACGAAGGCGTAATGATCGTCAGCAACGAGCAGGAGAGACTGCTCGCAATACTCAAAGCCAAACAGGAAGGCAAGATCTAGCGTACCACCTCTACCCTCGCTCCGGCAGTGCCGATAGCAGTAATGCAGCACTGCCGGAGTTTTTGTAAGACCCCTTTTAAAGGAGTTGGAAGAAATGATAAAAGTTGAAATCGGCAAGTGCGTGGGATGCGGGGCATGTGAACAGGTATGCCCTTCGGATGCTATTAAAGTAGTCGATAAGAAGGCGGTCGTCAATGACAACTGTGTTCACTGCGTCACCTGCATCAAATACTGCAAACCCGGCGCGTTGTCGGAAGACGCCGTCTCCGAGAACACGCTGCTTTGCCGTAATTGCGGCGTCAAATGCCGTATTCCTGAGGGAAAACAGGGAGCGTGCAAAAGGTTCCGCAACGAAAACGGCGAGCTGGTCCTCGTAAGGCCGCTGCAGATCCCGATAAATACAGCGGCAGCGCCTGAGAAGATTGCGATAATGAAACCGATCGTCTCCGCGGTAGGCGCGGGCGCGGCATATCCTGATTATAAGCCGGCGCCCTATATAGTCACGGAAAAGCGTGATGACTTTGACGTCGTCACCGTAGTTACAGAGGCCCCGGTCTCTTACAGCTCTATGATGGTGAAAATCGACACCAACGCCCATATCGGCGACGAGGGGGCTCTCGTCCGCCGCAATGGCCGCGTGGTCGGCATCGTTACTACCGAGCAGTACGGTTCTCATATCCTTATTCTCGGCGGCGTGAATAAGGTAAAGGGTCCCGACGGCATGTATGTCGTGAAGACGATGGCCGAGCTGGGGAATAAAGAAAAGGTGACGCTGACTGTAGATAAAGGCTGCACTTTGGAGCTGCAGGTTGGCGAACATCCGGTGATCAACGGCGTTGTGGACGATAAGATGCGCGTCGGCTGCGGCGGCGCCTGCTGCGGTCTTTTCGCCCGTTCGCTTGCCCCGCTGATCGATGAGGCGATAATTCTCGATCACCACATCACCGGCCTTTTCACTAAGCATCCCGCCGGCGCCGAACAGAAGCCCTACAGCGGCGTCACGCCTGTCGGACGGCTGGCGACCAACGGGCGCTATTTCTTTGAACACGGAGACGGCTGGGGCGGAACGAATATCAAAGACCCCATCGAGGCTATAAAAGATATAGACATGAATATCGCCAAGCCAGGCATGAAGATCCTGGTAGCCGAGACGACCTGGCGCAAGATCGCCCTCTTTGAAGTCTCCGCCGAGGGCAGACCCGTGCCTGTGGAGATCCCCGCGGAGCTTGAGGCCTTCCGTAAAATGGCGGCCGGCTGCTGTGAGGACAGCCGTGTGTCGGCGATGTACTACGCGGGCGTTGGCGGCAGCGCAAGGGCTGGCGTTACGGTTGATCCGATACAGATCACAAAGGCCGTGCACCGCGGCGACGCGACCCTCACGATAGCGGGAGCGCCGACATACCTGATGCCCGGCGGCGGTATCACCTTCCTTGCCGATGTTGAAAAGATGATAGTGCACCCATTCAACTACACGGCTTCCCCCGCGGTTCTCGCCCCCATCGAATATACGATGACGGTGGAGAATTATAAAAAGATAAAGGGACATGTCCAGGCGATGCGCACGAAGGAGGATGTAATCAAAGAGGGAAGATTTGAGTTCACCGAACTTAAGGATTAAGCGGCGGTTTTATGCCCCACGGGAGAGACGGGGCATTTTATTCGGAAAATGTTTCACATTTTGAGAGGAGGAACTTTCTAATGAAAAAGTTTTTTACAGTACTGGCACTAGTGGCGGTAATCTTCTCAGTGGCGGGCTTCGCATCCGCACCTGCGCAGGCGGCTCAGAAGCTTGATCTGGCGATATGCGGCGGTTCCATCGGCGGCGCCTGGGCGGCGATCGGCGAGGGCGTCGGCGAAGTCATCAGACGCAGTTATCCCGGCTCGAACACGGCTTACGAAGTCGGTCAGGAGGCGGCCAACCTCGCCCTGGTTTCGCGCGGAAAGATCCAGCTTGGCATCGCGCACGCCCAGCTTATCAAAATGGCAGCCGACGGCAAGCAGCCCTTCAAGAAAAAGATCGACAATCTCCGCGCCCTCTGCGTGCTTTATAAGGGAGCGGTGGAGCACTTTATTATCAAGGCCGACACGGGAGCCAACTCTTTTGCCGATCTGAAGAGCAAAAAGTACCCGCTCAAGGTCTATTTCAATACGAAGGGCTCCTTCATGGATATCGTTGGGCAGAATGTTATCGCGGCGGAGGGTATAACGCCGGCCGATATCGACAAGTGGGGCGGGTTTACGAAGAACAGCTCGATGGGTGCGGCTCTTGATCTTATGAGAGACGGCAAGATTGACGCCTACAGCAACGTCATTCAGGTACCCTCCAGCCACGTCGTCGACGCTGGAACGACCCTTAAGCTGAACCTTCTCGGCATGTCTCCCGCGGCGCAGAAGAAGGTCAACGACGAACTGGGCACATATTCCACAGTGATTCCTAAATCTGCCTATAACTTCCTCAAGAACGACGTTCCTACAGTCGGCGCGACGGTCATCCTGTTCACGAACGCGGACCTGCCCGATGATGAGGCATACGCGATCCTTAAATCCATCAAGGATAATTTCCCATATTTCTGCAACATTCACGGTTCGCTTAAGGGGCTGAAGTTCTCAGACCTTAAGGACACGGCGCCCGTACCGCTTCATCCCGGCGCGGTGAAGTTCTTCAACGAACATAAGTAACGGCAAACAGCTCTGGTTTTTGCAGTGGGAGGCCTTTTTGGCCGCCCACTGCAGAACGGGAATAATTCAATGAATTTTCAAAAGTACAGTGTGATAGAGGAGGGCCTTGTCTATATTGATCACGGCCCGATCACCATGACCCTTGAGGCACGGCGGAACGGCGGCGCCTTTACGGAGGCGGCAGTCGCCGGCGCGGAACGGGTATTAGAGGTATTTAGTGAGCTGGCCGTGTATCTTGATCATATACGCAGGCCGGTGGGAAAAAAGCTTACTCTTCCAGATATTACACCGTGTGCGGTACGTAAAATGACTGAATCCGTCATGATGCTTGAAGAGGAAGACTTCACGCCGCTGGCCGCGGTCGCGGGAACCACCTCCGACCTCGCAGTCGAGGCGATGGTTTCCAGCGGCGCGGACTATGCGCTGGCCAACAACGGGGGCGATATCGCCTGGAGTATATCACCGGGGCAAAGAGATTTTTTGAAAGTCGGTCTGATAAGCGATATAAACAGCGGACGGACGACCCATTCTCTGAAAATAAAATCGTTCAGTGAGATAAGGGGGCTCGCCACTAGCGGGATGGGGGGAAGGAGCCTGACGCGCGGCATAGCTTCAGCCGTTACGGTACTGGCCTCCGATTCCTCAAAAGCCGACGCAGCGGCCACTGCGATCGCCAATGCCTGTTACTGCAACGATCCGGCTATAGAGCAATGCCGTGCGGAGGAGCTCGATTACGGGACGGATATCCCAGGGCTCCTCGTTACAAAATCGGTGGGCAGCCTGAAGAGCGGCAGTGCGGAGACGGCGCTGTCGGCAGGTGCGGGGAGGGCTGGTCAGTTAATTGATAAAGGTATGATCTTCGGCGCGGTAATATTTGTCGCCGGTACCATGCAGGTAGTTGAAACGAAAGAGAGAGGGCGGCTATTTGAGGTCGCCGAATTGAATTAAGTAATACAGTTGGAGGGCTCTTTATGGAGAAGTTTAAAAGCATTGGCTTAAAACAGAGCTTTGTAGACGCTCGGGAAAAGGTAACGGGGAGTGCCCGGTACCTTGACGATCTGGAGTTTCCCGGCCTGTTGTTCGGGAAAATACTGCGCTCGCCTCATCCTCACGCGAGGATATTGTCGATCGATACCTCCGCCGCCGAAGCGCTGCCTGGCGTGAAGGCGGTCATCACCGCGAAGGACTGCCCGCAGAACAAATTCGGTATGGAGATCGCCGATGTCGACATGCTCGCGGTTGAGAAGGTGCGCTATGTCGGCGACGAAGTTGCGGCCGTCGCGGCTGAAACGGATGAGATCGCGAGAGAGGCACTCAAACTTGTCAAAGTGGAGTACGAGATACTGCCGGTCGTCGATGACCCGATGAAGGCGCTCGAAAAGGATTCCCCGCTCGTCCATGTGGAAAAGGGAACGAATATCGCGCGTGAATATCACATCCAGCGCGGCGATATCGAGGCCGATTTCGCCTCCTGTGATTATATATTTGAAAAGGAATTCAGTACGCACCGTGTTTCGGGGCTTTATCTCGAACCATTTGGCGCCGTCGCGCAGTGGGAGTCCAACGGCCGGCTTACCGTATGGACGGGACTTCAGTCGGCCTTCCAGGGAAGAAATGAGATCGCCAAGGCCCTTGGCATCAAGCCGTCGATGGTGACGGTAAAATCTCCCTTTATCGGCGGCGGATTTGGCGCGAAGATATGGATCAGAAACTTCCACCCCATCGCCGCGGTGCTTGCGAAGAAAACCGGCCGTCCGGTGAAGATTTTGCTTACGAGGGACGAAGAGCAGCTCACGACGCGCCCGCGTATCGCGCCGCGCATGAAGGTCAAGCTCGGTATGATGAAGGACGGTACGATGGTCTGTAAGCAGGCGACGATCGTTGCCGACAACGGCGCCTATTCATGGGCCGCGCCCAAGGTGCTTCTCAACCTTTCAATGCGCACAGACTGCCTCTACCGGTATAAATCAAGCAAGTGCGATTCATATCTCGTATATACGAACTTGATCCCCACGAGTGGTTTCCGCGGCTACGGCAACAGTCAGATGCACTTTGCGGTCGAGTCCTTTATCGACGAGTGCTGCCGTAAGGTGGGACTTGACCCGGTGGAGGTCCGCCTTAAGAACTGCGTCCACAAGGGCGACATGACGCTGCACCGCTGGCACATCAAGAGCTGCGAGCTCTCCGAGTGTATCAGGATCGCGGCGGAGAAGATCAGGGAAAACCGGCTGCCGGCGGAAGAGCAGAATGGGCGTATCAAACGCGGCATCGGCGTCGCCTGTATGACGCACGTCTCCGGCAACCGCGGCGGCGATAAATTCGACGGATCTTCCGCGATGGTACGTATTCACGAGGACGGCGAAGTATTTATCTTCTCCGGCGAGGCCGATATGGGACAGGGCGCCAAGACGGTCTTCGCGCAGATTGCCTCGGAAAAACTCGGCGTGCCGATCGACGACATCACCGTAATGCCGCTTGATACCGATGTAAGCCCCTTCGGCATGGGGACCTATTCCAGCCGCGTCACCACTGTAGGCGGAAAGGCTGTCTTTCTGGCCAGTGAAAAGGTACTCGATCAGGTACTGACGCTTGCCGCGGAGATGAGCAAACGCCAGCGCGACACGATGTACATGGAGAACGGCCTTATCAAGTGCAGCCGCGACCCGTCGATATTGATGACCCTTAAAGAGGTGGCGGCGAAGGCGATCCGCAGCCGGGCTGGCGTACCCCTCACGGCCTATGTCACCTACGATCCGCCGACGGAGGGAGCCGATAAAGATTTTTACGGAGACTATTCCAGCGCCTACTCGTTCGGCGCCCACGGCGTCGAAGTCGAGGTGGATACCTACACCGGCAAGGTCAAGGTGCTGCGTGTGATCGCGGTGCATGACGTAGGCAAAGTCATCAACGAGCTTGGCCTCAACGGGCAGATAACCGGCGGTGTCGCGCAGGGTATCGGCTGGTGTCTCTATGAAAATATGCTCTTCAAGAAAGGCGTTCCCGCGACGAACGGACTGCATGGGTATACCTTCATGACGATCAAGGACATGCCTGCCGTGGAGGGGATTGCGATCGAAAGCAACGACCCGATAGGCCCTTACGGAGCTAAGGGTGTTGGCGAACCGACGCTAATCCCTACCGCTCCAGCGATCGCCAACGCGATTGAGGACGCCTGCGGCGTACGTATGCGTGATTTGCCGATCACTCCGGAAAAACTTTACTGGGCCCTTCACGCGCCCAAAGAAGATTAAACGCCTCTTAAATCGTTGTAAATGATCCTTAATATTTGAATTGAGGTGCAGATAATTGAACAAACTATGGAAATTGCTGACGGAAGAGGGAAAGAAGCGTAAACTTGGCGGCTTTGACGCGCTGACGGTGAAATATGTCGCGGTCGTCATGTCTCTCTATCAGCTTGCCCAGGCAACCTTCCTGACGATTCAGCCGCAGATGCACTACGCGATACACTTAACGTTCATCATGGTGCTCTGCGCGCTGATATACACGAGAACTTTCCAGGCCCACGAACGCACCAGTACGAGGATTCCGATTGAAGACTGGATCTACGCGGCGATACTCACGGCCGCCGGTGTTTACTACTGTACTCAGATGGAGACATACCTTACGCGTATGCCGATGGTGGATGAACTTTCCTCAATTGAGATAGTCATCGGAATACTGACGGTCATTGCGGTGATCGGGCTCACGAAGCGCTGCATGGGATTTGTCCTTCCGAGCATCGGCTGCATATTCCTCGCCTATGCGCTGTGGGGGCATCTGATTCCAGGCGTTCTCTATCACCGTAAGCTGTTGGCTATCGACATCCTCGACCAGCTTGTCTTTACGACGAACGGGATATACTCTTCGCCGATTGCGGCGGCCGCTACATACGTGTTTATGTTCGTTATGTTCGGCTCGTTCTTCGCCGCATCGGGTGCGGGAGACTTTTTCTACAAATTCTCGATGGCGGTTGCGGGACGTTATGCCGGCGGCGCGGGAAAAGTTGCGATAATCACCAGCGGCCTGTTTGGCATGATAAACGGCAGCCCGACGGCAAACGTCGTTACGACCGGCTCCTTTACCATCCCGATGATGAAAAAGGCCGGATATGACGGGATATTCTCCGGTGCGGTTACGGCCGTTGCGGCTACCGGCGGCGGTATTATGCCGCCGATAATGGGAACGGCGGCCTTCCTGATGGTCGAAATGGCAGGTATCTCCTACAAGAATATCGCTATCGCGGCCTTCGTGCCAGGCGTACTCTACTATCTTGCGCTGCTTCTGATAGTTCACTTCCGCGCGAAAAAGTGCGGCCTCGTCGGCCTTGACGTATCGGAGCTGCCCTCCGTGTGGGGAACGCTCAAAGAGGGCTGGATATTCCTCGTTCCACTCGTGGTGCTTGTCGTCATGCTCATGAAGGGATATACGGCAAACCTCTCTGCCGTTGTCGGCATTGCTGCCGTTATTGCCGCCTCATGGGCGCGTAAAGAGACGCGCATGCACCTGCCGCAGGTGATAAAAGCGCTGGAGGACGCGGCAAAGTCGGCGGTGATAGTATCGCTCTCATGCGCGGTGGCCGGATGCGTCATCGCCGGGCTGATGACGACAGGCCTCAGCGGAAAGCTGGCGAGCCTGATCCTGAGCCTGGGCGGCAACAGCACTCTCTCAGCCCTCATCCTCACCGCGGCGATCTGTACGCTGCTTGGGATGGGCATGCCCGTCGCGGCCGCCTACTGTCTGACGGCGGCGCTCTGTATCCCCTCGCTCTACGAGCTGGGGCTGCAGCCCCTTGAGGCGCATATGTTCGTCGTTTACTTCGCCACCCTCTCCGCGATCACCCCTCCGGTCGCCGTCGCCTCTTATGCCGCGGCGGGAATATCGGAGGCAAACGCGGCGACGGTCGGCTGGCAGGCCTGCCGCATCGGTCTGGTATCGTTCATCGTACCCTTCATCTTCGTCTTTGAGCCGATGCTGATGGTAACGCCTGACAACTTCTGTATGCAGAGCGTTTGGATCGTAGCCTCCGCCACGCTGGGAGTAATAATCCTCTGCGCGGGGCTCGAGGGATATCTTAAAAGAGAGATACCGATGCTTATGCGCGGCATTCTGGTGATAGGCGGCCTGCTGCTCATCTACCCCGGTGCGGTCACCGACTATATCGGACTTGGAGTGTTGGCGCTGCTGGTGGTGCAGCAGTTTGCCGGAATCAAATTAGGAGGGAAATAAATTGAAAAAGGTGGAAAAGCACTTATTCCCGAAGAATATAAAGGAGGCGCTGTCGCTTCTCGAAGAATATAAGGGTGAAGCCCGCCTCGTATCGGGCGCGACCGACCTGATGCTTTGGATACGCGAGGAAAAGGTAACGCCGTCGGTACTTGTGGATGTATCCGATATTCCCGAGATGCGGTTTGTCTCCGTTGAGAACGGAAAGATGACGCTTGGCGCGGCGATGACCCACGCCGAAATCGCCGCTAACGAGGCTGTGAAGAGAATATTTCCCGCTCTCTCCGACGGCTGCCGCAGCGTCGGCTCGCCGCAGATACGAAATATCGCGACCCTTGCGGGAAATATCGTCAGCGCCCAGCCGGCGGCTGATTCCGTAGTGCCGATGACGGCGCTCGGAGCGGTCTGCGAGATCGTAAGCAGCGACGGAGCGCATATGCGCCCGCTCTGTGAGCTCTCAAAGACGGTCGGTGAGAGCTATGTCGATCCGACGAAAGATATCCTTACAAAAATAGAGATATCCGTCCCCGCTGGGAAATACGGAACGGCCTTCAAACGTATCGCGCCGCGTGAGGCGATGGCTCTGCCGGTGGTCAACGTAGCGGTCATGCTTGAAGCCACGGAGGACGGTACGATAAGCGCTGCGCGTGTAGTCGCCTCTCCCGTCGCCGTCGTACCCTTCCGCGCGCAGATGGCCGAGGCCCATTTGATAGGAAAGAAACCGTCGGCGGAGCTTTTTGCCGAGGCGGCCAAGATCGCTGAAGACGAGGCATCTCCGCGTGATTCTCTCGTACGCGGATCGGGAGCCTACCGCAAGGTGCTTGTAAAGGACCTTGTCGAACAGGCGCTTACGGAAGCGGCCGCGGCGTTTGCATAAGGAGTGAATTAGATGCAGGAACTAAAATGTGTCGTAAATGGTAAAGATGTAGCGATAATGATCGATCCCAGCCACTCGCTGGCTGATGTGATCAGATATGACCTTGGTCTCACCGGAACGAAAAAGGGCTGCGAAGAGGGTGAATGCGGTGCCTGCACCGTGCTGGTAGACGGACTTCCCGTTGACTCATGCATCGTTCCGGCGATGAAGGCCCAGGGGCGCAGCATACTTACAATTGAGGGGCTTGAGCAAAACGGCGAGCTTGACCCGATCCAGGAGGCCTTTGTCGAGGCCGGCGCGATCCAGTGCGGCTTCTGTACCCCCGGCGTCGTGCTCTCCGCCAAAGCGCTGCTGATGCGCGAAGAAAACCCCACAAAGGAAGAGGTGCGCGACGAACTCTCCGGCCACTTCTGCCGCTGCACGGGTTATCTGCAGTTCTACGATGCGGTAAGGATCGCCTCGGAAAAGATCAAAGCCCGCAAAGCAGCCAGATAAAACTTAATTTTTTCAGAGAATCATAGGCTCTGCGGCGGAACGCGTGCTTTGGTTCTGCCTCAGAGCCTTTATTAAAAATTTAACAAACAGAGGGGAGTATCATCAAAATGAACCGAATCGGCCTCTTTACACCGATTAAGATAAACTCGATGGAGCTCAGCAACAGGGTCATAATGTCGCCGATGTTCACCAACTCTGCGGCTCCTGGAGGATTTGTCTCCAAGAACACAATCAAGCACTATGTGGACCGTGCCCGCTCCGGCGTTGGACTGATAATGACGGAGCATACCAGTGTAAGTTCTCATTACATCCATGCGGGGCTGCGCCTGCAGATCAGCCGCGACGAGCACATCGACGGTTTCAAAAAACTCATCGCCGCCGTCCATGACGAGGGCTGCAAGGTCGGCCTCCAGATCGCCCATTCGATTTACGGAGTCGGCAAGAAACCGCACGAGCTGACCAACGAAGAATGCTACGGCATCATTGACGACTTTGTCGCAGGCGCGCGGCGCGCCTATGAAGCCGGTTTTGACGCCATCGAGCTCCACTACGCGCATACCTATACGATGGCTGATTTTATATCACGCCGCACAAACCTCCGCACCGATGAATTCGGCGGCGATATATACGGCAGAATGTTCATGCACCTTGAGATACTGAAGAAGGTGAGGGCCATCGTAGGCCCGGACTACCCGCTCTTCGCACGCATCAGCGCCGAGGAATTTGTTCTTGGCGGCAACACGATAGTGCAGAGCCGCATCTTTGCGCAGGAGCTGGTGAAACATGGAATCGACTGTATGGACGTCTCCGCCGGCGTGCGTTTCGACGACGCGCCGGTCAAAGGATATTCCGACCAGCGCGGCAAACCGACGATCGAATATCCCGACGGACCGAACGTCTATCTCGCAGAGGAGATAAAAAAGTGTGTCGATGTTCCCGTGGTGACGGTGGGAAAACTCGGGAATCCTGAATTCGCCGACAACGTCATCGCGGAGGGGCGCGCCGACATGGTGGCCCTGGCGCGTCCGCTGATTGCCGATCCGATGTGGGTGCGCAAGGCGAAGGACCATCGCTTTGACCGCATCACCGAATGCCTCTATTGTACGGAGTGTCTCTATGAGCGCCATGACCCCTCGGCCTATGTCCACTGCATGCGCTACACCTGCCAGAACGCCTGCCCCGCTAACGTAGAAGTTCCTATCTATCTCGACTTCGCCCGGCGCGGTATGTACCGCGAGGCATATCAGGTCATACAGAATGAAAACCCGCTCGTCCTCACCTGTGGCCGCGTCTGTAACCACCTCTGTGAAAATATGTGCAACCGCGTCAAAATAGACGAACCGGTGGCGATTCGCGGCATCAAGCGCTTCATCACCGACTGGCTGCTGGAGCACGACGGAAAATTCCCGCTGCCGGCGATGGAGCCGGATAACGGAAAACGCGTGGCGGTCGTAGGTTCCGGCCCATCGGGACTCTCGTGCGCCTTCTATCTCAGGAAAAAGGGCTACGAAGTTACGGTATTTGAGGCGCTCGACGTCATCGGCGGCATGCTGGCGGTAGGACTTCCCGAATATCGCCTGCCGCGGGAAAAGTTTGCGAAGGAGATCGAGCTCTTTAAAGAGATGGGGATAAACTTCGTGACCGGCAAGAGAATCGGTGAGGATATCAGCATAAAAGAGCTTCGTGCGCAGGGATATATGGCCGTTTACCTAGCGGTAGGCGATCACAACGACCGCAAGCTCGGTGTGGCAGGCGAGGATTCCGAGGGGGTCACCTCAGGCGTCTCCTTCCTGCGTTCGGTAAAGACCGGAAATGGCTGCGACCTTGAAGGTAAAGAGGTCATCGTCGTCGGTGGCGGGAATGTCTCGATGGACTGCGCACGGACGGCGATCCGCCTGGGTGCCTCGAAGGTCTCGCTCTTCTGCCTGGAAAATGAAAATGAGATGCCTGCTCATCCGGACGAAGTCAGAGAGGGCAAAGAAGAGGGGCTTTACGTATTCAACGGCTGGGGACCGCTGTCGATTGCCTCGGAAAAAGGGCACGTGTCAGAGGTGACTTTCAAGAAATGTACCTCGGTATTTGACGAAGAGGGACGCTTCAGCCCGTCTTATGACGAGAGCGCCCTGATGAAGGTGCACGCGGACTTTGTCATCTGTGCCATTGGACAGGCTCTGAGCCGCGAGGTTGCCGCTAACGACGGAGAACTCGTCGACATTCGCGGCAACGTGATCAAGGCGGCCTATAGCGGTACCACCGTGACGCCGTGGATATTTGCCGGCGGCGACTGCACCACTGGACCTGATTCCGTCGTCAGCGGCGTCAATAGAGGCAAAGAGGCAGCCTCGTCGATCGACCGTTATCTTGGCGGCGACGGACAGGTGATCGCGCCGAAATATATCGCCAGAGAGATGAGCAAGCCAATAGATGAAACGCCAAAGGCCCGCGAGACGATGCCTACGCTCTCTCCCGAGGAGCGCCGTGGATGTTTCTGTGAGGTTGAGCGTGGCTTCAGCGAAGAACAGATCGCTAAAGAGGCAGGCAGATGTCTGCGCTGCGATGTTCTGAAGGTAAGCAGACTGTAACAAAAAATTGAAGAGAGGTTTTTCTTTGTCATGAGAAACGGCAAAACGGTTATTGTAAGGGGAGGGGGAGATCTGGCGACGGGGATAATATACCGGCTCTGGAGGGTAGGCTACTCCGTGCTCGTTCTTGAGACAGAATATCCCCTCGTTGTGCGCAGAACGGTCGCCGTCGCCTCCGCCGTCTTTGACGGCTCCGCGAAGGTAGAAGATATGACTGCGGTGCTGATAGATTCGGCAAAAGAATTTGTCCCCGCTTCGGAGATCATACAGGTTCTTGTCGATCCGGATGGCAGATCCATTGAAAAGATAAGGCCGGATATCCTCGTAGACGCGATAATGGCAAAGAAAAACCTTGGAACAACTAAAAATATGGCGCCGCTGGTCATCGGCATCGGCCCGGGGTTCTCCGCGCCGCAGGAGGTTCATGCGGTGATAGAGACCAAACGCGGACACACTCTGGGGCGCGTCATTACCAACGGCGGCGCGATACCAAACACCGGAGTGCCGGGGATAATAAAGGGCTACAGCACGGAGAGGCTGCTTCGCGCACCGACTGACGGTTACCTTCTGCCGGTACGCAAAATCGGCGACGAAGTCTCCTGCGGGGAAGTGGTGGGCTACGTCAACGGCGCCGAGGTTTGCGCAAGACTTGACGGTATTTTGAGAGGGCTGATCCATCCTCACGTACATGTGACGAAGGGGCTAAAAATAGGCGATGTCGATCCGCGGGGGGATTCTTCTCACTGCTGGAGCATCACAGACAAAGCCCTCGCAATCGCCGGAGGAGTCCTCGAAGTGATAATGAGCAGCGCCAACAGCATGGCGCAATAACCGACAGCGGCCTTCCAATCGGTAAGGATCAGAATCGAGAGGCGGGCCGCGTCAACTATCGCCGGACGGCGGAAACGCCGGCGTTGCGGCGGCAAGTGCGGCATTATATAAAAATAACCGACGATCAGTAAGAAAGACCAGACCAAGGGGGAAAAGAAAAATGAAGACATCCCAGGCCGGCACACTCGAATCAATGGACTGCCTCGTGACCCTCACCGAAGCGCCATCGGGAGCCGGAATCAAAATAGAGATAACGGGAGCCAGCGCGGCCCGCTTCAAAAGCGCGATGGAAAAGAAAATAACCGACACCCTGTGCGAGCTGGGGACGAAAGACATCGAAGTCAGAGTCCAGGACAACGGAGCCCTCGACATCGTCCTCGGCGCGAGAGTCGAAGCGGCCTACAAAAGACTGCAAAAGGAGAGTGTTAAATAAATGAGACGCACAATGCTCTACCTTCCGGGCAACAACCCCAACATGCTCACGAGAGGCTACCTATTCGGTTCCGACGGAATAATCCTCGACCTTGAAGACGCCGTGGCGATGGTAGAAAAAGACACGGCGCGCATACTCGTCTCCAAATACCTCCAACAGGGAGAATTCGGAGACTGCTACGTCTCAGTCCGCATCAACGGCATAGACACCGAATACTGGAAAGACGACCTAGCGGCCATAGTCCCCAACAAACGCCTCGACGGAATCCGCGTCCCCAAAGTCGAAGACGAAAACACCGTAAAAATAATAGACGAAGAACTCTCCAGACTGGAAGAACAAAACGGCCTTCCGGTGGGCAAACTCAGCCTCCACTGCCTCCTTGAGACCGCGCACGGCATCTGGAACGCCTACGAAATAGCCAAAGCCTCCCCGCGCATAGAGGCCATAATCCCCGGAGGAGAAGACCTCCGCGCCGACCTCAAAACCAACCGTTCAGACGACAGCACAGAACTCGAATGGGCGAGAAGAATGCTCGTCTTCGCGGCGCGCGCCGCGGGAGTAGAACCCCTCGACACAGTATTCGCGCGCATAACCGACGACGAAGGACTGCGCAAAGAGACCGAATTCATAAAACAGCTCGGCTTCTCCGGCAAATCCATAATCCACCCCAACCAGATAAAAATAATCCACGACATATTCACCCCCACCGAACAAGAAATAGCCAAAGCGCAGAAAATAATCGCCGCGGCCAAAGAGGCGGCGGCCCGCGGACAGGGAGCGGTAACAGTAGACGGCAAAATGGTAGACATCCCCGTAGTCAAAAGGGCGGAATACACACTCGTCCGCGCCGGCCTGGCATAAACTGGTCAACAAGAGGTGAAATGACATGACGAAAAACGCAGTAAAGCGGGAAATCCCCGACTACATAGAGGGCTACGGCCAAGTAAAACACTACCAGGGAGCCTTTGCGAGAAAACCCGAAGGCAGCATATCGGGAGCCAAACTCCGCTGCTACAACAGCGACATCACCGACAAAACAGTATCCTCAATCAAAGAGGCCATCAAAGCGGCGGGCCTCAAAGACGGCATGACAATCTCCTTCCACCACCACCTCAGAAACGGAGACTACGTAGTCAACATGGTCCTGGACGCCTGCGCCGAACTTGGCATCAAAGGACTCACCCTCTTCCCGACAGCCCTCTTCGGAGTCCACAAAAAAGTCATAGACCACATCAAAAGCGGAGTAGTGACAAAAATCATGGGCTCAGTCAACGGCCCCATAGGCCAGCTCGTCTCCGAAGGCGGCATGCAGGTACCCGTAGTCCTCAGAAGCCACGGAGGGCGTCCCCGCGCCGTAATGGCGGGAGACGTCCACATAGACGTCGCCTTCATCGGAGCGCCCACGGCGGACAAATACGGCAACATCTGCGGCACCCTGGGCAAATCCGCCTGCGGCTCCCTGGGCTACGCCTACACCGACGCCGACTACGCCGACAAAGTCATAGCAATAACAGACAACCTCGTACAATACCCTGCGGCGCCCGTCTCCATCCCCCAGACCAAAGCCGACCTCGTAGTAGAAGTCCCCTCCATAGGCGACCCCGCAGGAATAGTCTCCGGAACCACCAAAGTCACCAGAGACCCGCTGAGACTCCTCATCTCCAGCTACGCCTCGCGCCTCATAGAAGCCAGCCCCTACTTCAAAGACGGAATCTCCTTCCAGACCGGAGCCGGAGGCATCCCGCTGGCAGTCACCGCCTTCATGAAAGAGGCCATGCTCAAAAAAGGAATCAAAGGCAGCTTCGGACTCGGAGGAATAACCGGCTACTTCGTCGAACTCCTCAAAGATGGGCTCGTGGACAAACTAATGGACGTCCAGTCATTCGACCTTGAAGCCGTCAAATCCATCGGAGAAAACCCCAACCACATAGAAATCTCCGCCGACTGGTACGCCAACCCGTGGAACTGCGGAGCTGCGGTAAACATGCTGGATGTAGTGATCCTCGGAGCGACCGAAGTAGACACCGACTTCAACGCCAACGTCAACACCGAAGCCGACGGAGCGCTGCTCCACGGGACCGGAGGCCACCAGGACACCGCGGCGGGAGCCAAACTGACAATAATAGCGCAGCCGCTCCTGAGAGGCAGAATCCCCTGCGTGACAGACAAAGTCTACAACGTCACCACACCGGGAGAAGTAGTCGACGCCATAGTGACAGAATACGGAGTCACCCTCAACCCGAGAAGAAAAGACCTGTTAGACGCCGTATCTGGTCTCAAGGGACTGCCCATAATCAGCATGGAAGAACTGGCGGCGAGGGCGAAGAAAATGTCCGGCCCGACCGATCCCGTGGCGACCACGGACCGGATAATAGGAGTAGTCGAGTGGAGAGACGGCACCGTTATCGACGTCGTCAGACAGCTTAAAAAGTAAACAGCGTACAAGCGGCAGTTAAATAGAAAAAAGGGCAGAGGCGTCGCCGTGGGGCGGGGCCTTTGTCTTTTATACGGGCCAGTGTTAAGATAAGAAAAAATAGGCCGCAGTATCAACGGCTACGCTACGCGACATGAAACGTGATACGCACAAAATTATACTGAAAAGGAAGACATGTCTGCCAGCGCGAAGCTGAAGCGCGCATGATTTTTATAGGAACTTCGCGCCGCGCCGTGTGCCTGTATTCGGCGAATATTTCTTACAAACAGAGAACCATGTAAATGCGGAGATCGCACACTTCGCGCAATATGGGGAAAAATATGTTAGTATTACCATATAAAACAGTTATTCCGTCGTGCCCTTCGCGGGCACGGTAGTTGAAACACGGCGCTCTCAGTCAGACGCGCCCCCTCGCTCGTCGTGCCCTTCGCGGGCACGGTAGTTGAAACCTACGGAGCTGATAGAAAACACCGGCAAGCCCTGTCGTGCCCTTCGCGGGCACGGTAGTTGAAACTAATGACGATCGACGACGAGGAGCAATCTATAGGTCGTGCCCTTCGCGGGCACGGTAGTTGAAACTGGTCGTGAGCGGCTATCACATTGGCGTGCGCGTCGTGCCCTTCGCGGGCACGGTAGTTGAAACGTGTCGAACCTCGGCATCCGCAGCGACGGGCAGACGTCGTGCCCTTCGCGGGCACGGTAGTTGAAACCCATATACGCCGTACATTTTCGACACAGGCGTTCAGTCGTGCCCTCCGCGGGCACGGTAGTTGAAACTGGCAGGGCGTCGTTCGACAAGAGCCGCCTGAAGTCGTGCCCTCCGCGGGGTCATCCGTCATTAATCTGCTTTAAACGGCACCAGCGGCGCGCCGACGGGGGTGTAGAGGACATATTTGGGAGAGCCGTCCTCGTTTTGAGAGGCGCAGACCAGGGGTTTCTTTGAACTCCGCAGGAGCGCGGCGGTCTCTTTCAGCCGCTGGCGCTCATCCGGCTCTTTGTGCTCTCCCCAGCCGCAGTATACCTTGGTGACGCGTGGATTTTTCAGCGCCGCCGCGACGAAGTCCAGGTTGTTCTTCAAGGTCATCAGTCGGCGGTAATATTCGCCGCCGGTATTGATGTCGCCCGCGGTGAATATTTGCAGATAGGCCATATTGTCTCCCGCCGCTCCCGGCTCCGAGAGCAGCCGCTCATTCCCCGTGCTGCGCAGCGCCCAGATATCGGTGATTATCATGCCGCCGAAGCCGTGTCTTTCTGCGATATCAAGGCACCTTCTTGTGGAGTTGTCGTCGTAGGCGGCGTTGGCGGAGCTGGGGTTCATGAGAACGAAGAGTAGGAGCGGGGAATCCTGCCGTCCCCATTGCCTTTCAAGGTACGGACGCCAGAGAAACGCCTCATAATCGTTATCTTCTTTGCTTGTGAGCGGTTTCCCGTCTGCTCCGAAGATACAGACGGAAGAGACGCCTGCCGGCACCGGATGAAGCACCGGCGACAGTCTTCTTTTATCATTAAAGTCAAACATATTTCATCCACCTCTCTTTTTGACCATAATATATTTCGCAAGGAGCGGCAATAACGGCAAAATAGGCAGCTTTGCCGTTATTTTTCACTATTTTGCTTATAAGCGGGACAGCGGCTGCTGTCGGTGTTATATTATAATTGCCGTGAGGTTGGGACATCATTTTGAATTGAGGGGGCGGTTAAATGCTTGATCTTAGCATACTTACCGATAACAACACGCTCATAGACCGATATTATTTGGGGGAGCCGGGGCTCTCCTTTTGGATAGACTGCGGCGATAAAAAATTTCTCTTTGACACGGGGTACTCCGATGTCTTTATCCGCAACGCGGCGTGGATGGGGATCGACCTGACGCTGATGGACGGGCTTGTTTACTCCCACGGGCACAACGACCACACCTGGGGAACGCATTCGCTTGTCTCGCTCTTTGACCGCCGGGAACTTTCGCGCCGTCCGCAGCTGACGGCACACCCGCTGGTCTTTGAGAATAAGACGCACGGAGGTCTCACCATCGGGACGATGATGGGGGCGGAGGCGCTGGGACGTTACTTTGATCTTGCCCTCTCGGCTGAACCGCGCGAGCTTGCCCCAGGTTTGTGGTGGCTGGGAGAGATACCGGAGGCGGTGGCGCCGCGGCGGGCTGTCGGCAAGATAATAGATTCCGACGGCGAGCGCGACGATTATTGCCTTGACGATTCCGCCCTTGCCTACGCAGGGCCGGAGGGATTGGTTATTGTCACCGGCTGTTCGCACTCCGGCATCTGCAACATCATCGAATGGGCGGGCGAGGTCACGGGAGAACGGCGCATCGCCGATGTCGTGGGCGGTTTTCATATGCTGTCCAGTTCGCCAGAAGAGCTGGCGGCGGTCATCGCCTACATGAAGTCGGCGGGGGTGACACGGCTCCATCCCTGTCACTGTACGGATTTTGCCGCGAAGGCGGCACTCTCGCGAGAGTTTTGCGTCGCGGAGTGCGGCGTCGGACTGCGGATCAGCTACAGATAACCGTTTCCGGCTCCGCCATAAGGACGATGTTTATACGGGCGTTTTCCGCCGCGTATGGCGGAGCCGGTCTTCGGTTCAATTACAGATGACGCGAAGGGGGTAAAAAGCGATACTGAGACTGGCGGCGGAGCCGGTCTGAAATAGTAATATGATAATTAAAGGCCGTGTGTCCCGGCCGTCGTATGGGATTTTTGACATATATCTTTAAGAATAAAAGAGGAACATACGAATGTTAGGACATCAATCATCAGCGGCGCTCGGCAAGGAGGAACAGCGTAGGCGAATGCTCAGCGAACCCGTGGGGAGACTCATCCTCTCCCTTGGCGGACCGACGACGGTTATCATGACCGTCACCACCCTTTACCTCATATCAAACGTGTACTTTGTCTCAAAGCTGGGAACCAGTGCAAACGCTGCCACCAGCGTTGTTTTTGTCATCTTCGCCTTTTTTAACGCCGTTGGCTACACCTTTGGCCGCGGCGCGGAGAGTAAGATAGAGATAAGCCTCAGCTCGGGCGACGACACCGAGGCGAGCCGCTTTGCCTCCACCTCCTTTTTTACCGTTATCTTTATCGGCATAGTGACGGCCGTCCTTGGCATTAAGTATGTCGTGGGACTTATGCGGCTTCTCGGCGCGACGGAGAGCATCCTTCCCTACGCCGTCGACTATTCGCGCCACGTGCTCTTCAGCGCTCCCTTTGCCTGTTCGGCCTTTGTCATGAACAACATTCTGCGCGCCGAGGGTAAGGCGGCCTATTCGATGCGGGGGCTGCTCTGCGGCTCTCTGCTTAATATAGTTCTGACCCCGGTGCTGATATTTTCTCTGAAGATGGGTATCGCGGGAGCCGGTGTCGCGATGCTTGTGAGCCAGTTTGTTAGCTTCGTGATCCTCTATGAATACTTCCTGCGCGGCAAGAGTATTACGAAACTGAGGCTTACCAGCATATCGCGCGACCCGCGCGAATACTACGATATATTCAGGATCGGCAGCCCCTCCCTCACGCGGCAGGGATTTTCCAGCCTCTCCACGGCGGCGCTCAATTACGCCGCCGGGCCCTACGGCGACGCGGCGATCGCGGCGATGTCCGTCGTTTCGCGCGTCGTCATGTTCCTATTCGCCATCGTTACTGGCATAACGCAGGGCTTTTTACCCGTGGCGGCCTACAATTACGGGGCGAAGCAGTACGCGCGTATCCGCGAGGGCTTCTGGTTCACGATAAAGATTGGCTCGCTCTGCATGATCGCCATTTCGGTCCTCACATATATCTTCGCGCGGGAGATCGTCACCGTATTCAGCTACGGAGACGCGGCGATCATCGGCGTAGGCACCTTTACCCTCCGCTGTCAGGCGGCGGTATTCATCCTCCAGCCGATATTCATCATCACGGAGATGATGATGCAGGAGCTCGGTTTCGCGGCGCGCGCCTCGGTGCTGGCCTCGCTGCGGCAGGGAATATTTTTTATGCCGATGCTGGTAATATTGCCGGCCTTCATGGGAGTGGACGGCGTCGCGGTCAGCCAGGCGGCCGCCAACGTCCTGACCTTCTTTGCAACGCTGCCCTTCGTCTGCAGCTTTATGAAGCTGCTCGACACTAAAGAAAAGGCGATGCCGGATTCCACGGAAACGACGGCGTCAGCCAAAAACTGATCCGGCGTTTTAAGCTTCGCTTTAGGTGCCTGTGCGTTTTCGCGTGAAAAACAACAGAGGGGCTGGGAGTGGCTCCTTTGCGTTCAAATGATGATTGCCGCATAGTTTACTTTTTATTCTTTCTGAGTTGGAGGCAGAACGCGCCGAGACAGATGAGGAGGCTCCACGGGGCCGCGCCGCAGCCGCCTGAACCCGCCGTAGTGTCTGTATCTATCACTGTTACCATGCATTCGGCGCTGAATTTGCCCGCCCTGGCCGTTATTACCGCCGTGCCGGGGGCGTGCGCCGTCACCTTGCCGTCAGCCACGCTCGCGGCCTCCGGGCTGCCGCTCGCCCAAATGACGGCGTCCGTCGAATCAGCGGGCGTGACCGTCGCTGCGAGTGTCAGCGTTTCGCCCTTTCTCAGCGACGCCGCGCTCTTGTCTAGCGTGATGCCGGCGGCGGGTATCCTTTCGACGACATTTATCCCCGCAGAGAACACGATTTCATGCGGTGTCTCCGAAGGGCCGAATTCAGGATCGGAGAGATTGCTGGGGCAGAATTTTACCCTGACGGACATTTCGGCGCTGCCGAGGGATTTCCCGCTCACGGCGACGACGGCGCTTTTGATCGCGGCAGCCGCGATATTGTCAGGCGTGACGGCGGCGGAGAGTTCCATGACGTGCGAACCGAATGGCGCGCCTGTGCCGGGGAACAGCTCAAGCGTGAAGTCGGTCGTGCCGTTTTGCGCCACTGTCGCCGAGGCGGGGGTGAGCAGGCAGGCGGTGACGATTCTTTGCTGCTGTTCGGAGGTGAAGGAACGCGCTCCGGCTGTAGTCTCCGCGTCGCCCGCGGCGCGCTGCGCAGAGGTGTCCAGCCAGGCGCATTCTGTAATGTTTCCCTCGTCATCCTGTGGATCATGAGCTTTATTATATCCGGTTATACCGCCCATGTATGTGCTGAATGATTCCACATTTCCGGCCGATGTGCATCTTCTTATCGTGCCGCTGTTTCCGCGGTTGGCGCCGGCGACGCCTCCCGCCGCTATCCAGTTTTGACTGTCGCCGGAGCCGGACAGGAAGATATCTCCAAAGTTCGCGCAGTCCTCTATCAACAGGAAGTTTATGGCCGCGATGCCGCCAGCGTAACTTTCGTTGTCGATGTACGATGAGGTTATCGTGCCGCTGTTGACGCAATTGGAAATCACGGTTCCATAGTCACCGCCGAGCCGTCCTGTGATGCCGCCTACGGGGGCGTTGGGGCCGCTTATGTTTCCCGTATTGCGGCAATTGAGTATTTTAGTGATGCCGTCGGTGCCGCCCACGATGCCGCCTACGCCTGAACCGGAGCCGTCGCCCTCCAAAGTGACGCTGCCGCTGTTTACGCAGCCGTCAATGGATGAGGTTGCATCCGTCCTGCTGTCGGTCTCAGCGGCAATGCCGCCTACTGCGCTGTTGCCTCTGCCTTTTACGGGGCCGCGGTTTATGCAATTTTTTAACGTATAGCTATTGGCCGTTACGGCGATGCCTCCCGCCGTCGCTCTGCCTTTTACTTTTCCTATAATTTCGCCGCTGTTTTCGCAGCCTTCGATGACAGCTTTTTCGGCCTGATATAAGCCGTCGGGGAAGTAGCCGCCATTTTCGCAGCTGATGCCGGCGGCCGCTCCTCCCTCTACGCGCGCGTTGTTGAGGCAGGAGGATATGCGCCCGTAGTTTCTTGCGGCGATGCCGGCGCAGTAGCTATTTTCACCGACAGATTCCATTATGAGAGTGCCGGTCACGGCGGCGCGGTTCTCACATCTTTCGATAACGCCGCGGTTGATATCGGCGACGCCGGCCAGATATACGTAATCTCCCGCAATCGCAATCGAGCCGGTGACTGTAATGTTCTTCACAACGCCCGACACGCCGATGTATCCGAAGAGGGCGGCGGAAGTTCCCGTTCCCGAGATCGTCAGATTCTTTATGGTATTGCCGCCGCCGTCAAGGGTTCCCTCAAAGGCCTTTACAGGCGTTGTGCTGAAATCTCCAATCGGCCTCCACTGGCGGCCGCTCAGGTCGATGTCGCCGGATAGGGTTATGGTCTTGCCTTCGAAGTCGCAGGAGGCGGCGTTTACGAGCGCGGCGAGTCCCGCGAACTCTTCCGCTGTGGATATTGCGTAGCTTGCGGCAGTGGGGGCATCGTCATACCATTTTGTGTCGGCGGCGCCCTCCCAGGCCGCTGAGGGGAGGCAAAAGACGAGCAGGAGCATCGCGCACGCCAGGGGCAAGTGGAGGCCTTTGATTATATCGTTAAAGAGAAAATCTCCTTTTCTCATTTTCTACCACCCTTTCGTCATATTAAGAATAAGAAAAGGGCCGGGAGAGGCCCCTTTAGCTTTATACGCCGCGGATTATTTTTTGCGCCGTCTGAGGCAGAGGTATGCCGCGCCTATGGCGAGGAGGCTCCATGGGGCCGCGCTGCAGCCGCCGGAGCTGCCGCCGGATTCGGGCGTGGGCGCGCTCTTTTGCTTCACGTCCCCTATGATGGGGATAGCATAGCTGAAATATTTCTTATAGCCGGTGACGGTGAAGGCGAGGGCCCCTGTCTCCGCGTCATACCGCGCGGGGAAGGCCGTCAGACGGTGGTTCGGAGCTGTCTCTCCATTGACGATAAATACATAGGGGCTATCGGCGAAGGTTCCCTTAAAGCCCTCTATCCTGAGATGGAAGGTTATATCTCCGTCTGCGGCGGTATTTCCATCGTACTCGATAGTGATGCCGACGGCGGTGAGGACCGATAGTGAGACGAGTTCGTCCTTCTTAAACCCTTGCGGCCAGTCTATCGAATCAAGTGTGTCGTTGGTGCTGATGTATCTTTTGATCATGTTGCTCCATCTGCCAAGTTCGCGGGGAGTTATACTCGCCGTGGTAATGCCCGCAGGCAGCGGTTCGTCAACGTTGACGTCGATAGAGGCGACGGGATACTCATAATAGTCTTTACTGATGACGACGGGCTTCACTGGGTCGGGAGGCGTGGGGCTGGAACCACCTTTGACTAGGACTATGACATATTGTGAAGCATCGGCTTCCCAAGTCATCGGGGTTTCCAGCTCCAGCTTTATCGTTTGCCCATCGATAGCGGTTTTCTTGCTTGTCGCCGCTTTGGTGAAGAACGCCTTATTGGTAGCGGTATCATAGCGGTCTTTTACTATGTAAGCGATAAAGGTACCGTTTTTTATGGAGTCTGGAATTGCTCCGGCTGCTTTTATTTCGAAAAGACTGATTGATGTTCCGGCTGTAATACCATAGCCATTCCATGCAGAATATACGTCGGCGTTATCGCCTATTGCGGTTCTGAAAGAGGCGCCGTCCATATATTCGTTTCCGTTGATATAATCCGTAATTGATTCGTTCTCGCCGCTGTCATTCTTTGATAATGGTCCAGAGCCAGAGAGTTCTGTCCCGTTATAATAGACGGTGCCAGGTACCTCCTGATAGTTATCAGTGCTTGGCGCCGCCAGCACTGATGTCGTGAAGAGCATCGTCAGAGCCATTGCCAAGATGACCGCGCGGATAAAACCTTTTGTTTTCATCGCTTTCACTCTCCTTCTTCAGATTCGGTGCCGCAGCCTGCCGCCGCGCCAACCTGTCTAAATTATTAAAGGCTCAGAGTGTTTTTGTATAGGCCGTCTGGCCGTCAATAGCTGTCGGTCAGCCGTCAAAAAATGACGTCTGACCGCCAAAACCATACAGTCAGATATTTTGCCGATATTAATATAATATATATGTCTGTGCTATGATCGGGAGCCGGAGTGTGACGGGCAGCGAGCTATTCTTTGCTGTCGCCCCTGTTTTCGTAGTAGATACGAATGAGCGCAAGACGCGAGTCTGCTCCCGTCTTGTCGTATATCACCTTAATGGAGCGTTGAAGCGCCCTCTCAGATATGGACATCTGTACGGCGAGCTCTTTGATATTTTCGCTGCTCATTATTATGATTTTGGCGAGTTCACTTTCTCTCTCAGTGAGGCCAAATCTCTCAGCGAAGGAGGCGTCGTCCAGCTTTTCCGACGGGACTTTGGCGCGCGAACAGTCTAATTTTCCGTTGATGTAAAAGATTACCAGAACCGCAAGCGAGAGGGTGAGGCTTATCAATGTGAGCAGATGGTGGCTGGCGCAGCGGAATAGCATTGTGCCGGGAATGGCGATGAATCCGATGGTGAGGGAACGCACGATGCGTCCCATGCCGGCCCAGAGGGCGGGGTTATCAGTATCGGGCGCTATATCCATGAAAGCTGTCGTGAAATAGACCACCGCGAAGCCGCCAAGGAAATACAGTGTGGAGAGGCTTATCACATAGCCGTAGGAGCCCTCGAAGAAGGACGTGATCACCACCGAAAGGAGCAGGATACAGGTCGTCGCGACAGGCATGTAGAACCGTTTTTTGATATCGGCGATATATCCCGCCATGACCAGCGATACGGCGTAGAATAGCCGCGGGTATGCAGAGAGGACCACTTCGCCGCTGGCGTGGAGGGACGTTAGTATTCCGTCGCTTATTCCCATAACGATAGACATAATGGCAGTGATGGCGATAAGTACACGGCACTCTTTCACACAGGACAGAGTTCGGCACATTTTGCTGTCGGCCGTCGCGCAGGAAGCCAGTTTTGCCTCTCTTCCGCGCAGTATCAGGAACATCACTGTAAAGGCGGCTGTGATGGCCGCGAACAGCGAGAAATCCGTGGTAGTGAAATTTTGCACTATATACTGTATGATGATTGAGGCGCATATGGCGCAGCCTATGGTGATGCCGCCGTAGGGACTGCTCCTCATTTCCATTGCCATGGCATAGTGGACGAACGCGCCTATGTATCCTACGGCGGTCATGTAGATGGCTACGAGTAGCATGAAGAAAAAGGGCGGCCCATTGAATATGATAGCTCCAAACGAAAGCAGGGCCATCGCGCCGGCCGCGAGCAATATGAAGCCCCGTGCCCTTTCTCCGTGGATGAGAGCGCGGCTGAACGGCAGGAGAAGGTATCCAACGGCGGTAAATATCAATCCTACAGTGTAGACAGAGACGACCTTCTCCACTCCTATAGCGATAGCGCCCTTACTCTGGCATATAAGCTCGGATAGGAGGAATACAAACATATATAGAGCATAGTATGTCCCACAGGTGACCGCCGTGTTTATATCCGCATGCCGTGCCGCGATATTTTTATCCATTTTCTGCCATCAACTCAGTTCGCGTAGTTTATCATATATTTATCTGTTTAAATTGATAAAATGTATTCAGCAAGCTGATAGGTACGTATACTTTATTAAAAATTATAACAAACCGAAAGGTTATTTCCAACTGCAACAATAATGTTTAATAGCAGTTATAGAGCTGATTATCTGCCATGTAGCTATACTCAGAGTATGACTGAGTACGGCTAATGTAAATGTTTTGAGCAAACGTTTTTTAGAAAATATAGGGGCAGGAGATCGCAGTCGGAGGTCATTGTGATGCTGACTCAGGTTTTGAAGATACTGGAAGTGGTGGTGCGATAAAGCCCGTAATCGCCTATTTTTTCATGCCGGACAAAAGTTTTTTACATGACAAAGCCCCGCGCCTAGGCGGGGCTTGTGACCTTTTATCTCTTATTTTTTATTCCTCTTCCGGATCGTAGAGGCAGTAGAGCGCCTGGGTGCCGCTGTCTTCGTATCCGCCCTCGGCAAGCTCTTCGTAAAGCTCACGGGTGACGGTGAGGGCCGGGAGATCAAGCTCCATTTCGTTCGCCGCCTCTTCGGCGAGCTTCATATCCTTTATGTAGTGCTTGACGAAGAAACCGGGGGCGAAGTCTCCTTTTAGGATGCGCGGACCGTAATTCTTGAGGCTCCAGGTGGCCGCGGAGCCGCCGCCGACGGCTTCGATAAATTCGTTCAGGTCGAGGCCGCAGGATTTGGCGAAGGCGAGGGCCTCGCACATGCCGGTCATGGTTCCCGCGATGACGATCTGGTTGCCGAGCTTCGCGTTCTGCCCGTCGCCCGCGCCGCCCATGTGTTTGATGGTACGTCCCATTATCTCAAAATATGGCAGGACCTTTTCAAAGTCCTCTTTATCTCCGCCGGCGAAGATGGTGAGGGTCGCTTCGCGCGCCCCCCTGTCGCCGCCTGTGACGGGGGCGTCGAGGATGCCGATGCCGCGCTTCTTGCCCGCCGCGTAGATCTTTCTCGCGAGCTTTGGGCTGGAGGTGGTCATATCTACGAGTACCGCCCCGCTCCTGGCGTTTTCCACGAGTCCTCTTTTGCTGAGGTAAACCTCTTCAACGTCCCTGGGAAAGCCGACGATGGTGAAGACGACGTCGCATTTCGCGGCGATGTCGGCGGGGGTATCCTCCCAGACGGCGCCTCTTTCGACCAGAGGCAAAGCCCTCTCTTTGGTGCGGTTATAGACATGCACCTCATGGCCTGCCTCAAGCAGATGTCCGGCCATGCTGGCTCCCATTACGCCCGTGCCGATGAAACCGAGGATTTTTTTATCCGACATGTTACCACTCCCGTAAGTAAATTATTTTAATCTTTGACCATGTGCACGTTAACGTGCGGATAACTCATTTTGACGCCGTGCCTGGCGTATGACTCAGAGACCGCCTCTATTATATCGTAGTACAGGTCCCAATAATCATCGGTACCGCACCAAACGCGGACTGTATATTCGATGACGGAGTCCTTATAGGCGCTGGCGCGTACAAAGGGAGCGGGATCGGCGTAAACTTTGGGGAATTTTTCCACGGCCTCCCGTATCGCGAGTTTGACCGTCTCTATGGGGCAGTTGTAGCCGGCGGAAAAGACGAGGTCGATGCGGCGTTTCCCCTCGTTGGTATAGTTCACGATCTTTGAGGAGGATACTTCGCTGTTGGGAATGTAGATTATCTTGTTGTCGGGGGTGGATATCTTGGTATGTATGAAGCCGATCTCGCGCACGGTACCGCCGACGCCGCCAACTTCGACGTAGTCGCCTGCTTTGAAGGGTTTGACGGAGAGCAGCATGACGCCGCTGGAGAGGTTTGAAAGCACGCCCTGCAGTGAGAGGGAGATGGCCAAGCCAGCGACGCTCAGGATGGCGACGAAGGAGGTTATCTGTATCCCCAGAGCTCCCGCGACGGTCATGAAGACGATGAAGTAGAGGGTGAGCCTTATCAGCGTGAGAATGAACTTGTGCAGAGTCTTTTCGATGCTGGATTTTTCCAGCGCCTTTGTCAGCGCTCTCATGACGATCTTGACGACGGCCATTCCGCCCAGGAGATAGAGCAGCGCCGGCAGCAGCGAGGCGAGCGTCACCTTTTCCAATATTGCCGGAAGTCCTTCGAGGTTTATGTTCATTTCCTGATCTTTCCTTTCTTATCTTCGGAGACTTGTAAACAGGTATTATTCTACCCAGTCCGATTAGCTTTGACAACGCGATATTATCCACTCGGAGAGCGAACATTTACAGATTATATCTTGGAGCATCTATTTTGGGGCAGTAAAAAGCCGTAAATACTCCTATATGTTCATATATACATCTATTTTGCGGTTAATTCCCTGTTTCACTTTATATTTTAGGGAATATTTGTCTAAGCATGCCTATATTTATCACTTTGTTGACAATATACCAGTTTTTCTAAAAAACTTACAAGTTTATAAGGGAATTGACCCTATTTTGCTTGACAATGTTCTATTATTAACTATAATGAGATTATCAAGTCAGACATATGATGTAAATACATATTATGTATTAACTGAAATCAGACACAAGAAACATCGATATCTACTATGAAAAAATAATATGGTAAATCGATAATTCCGGTATTTGGCCGTCTTTTGAGTTTGAAGGAGCGCAATCCCCTTTGGATTGTTATATTGACGGCGCGTCCGCGGTTATGTTTCTTACGTTTAGCCCAACTTATGGTTTATGTTTCTCTCCTGTCTGTTATCCGAAAAAACCGCGAGTTATCATCATGCTGAAGAAAATAATCGGTTTGCTGTCTTTTTAACGTTATTGCAGGCGTTTTTATGTGCAAATTTTTAGCTTATACCGTATTATTTGAATAGGCAATTTATTCCAATAATGAAAGGACGATCGTCTGTGAAGGATATATTTTCCAAACAGGACTCTACCAAAAAGCCCGCGATTATCGTCCGCAGGATTCTTGACCTGATTGAAGACGGTGAACTGATGCCCGGGGAGAAGCTGCCCAACGAATTGGAGATCGTCAGACAATCGGACATTAGCCGCGCCTCCGTGCGCGAGGCGTTGTCTGCCCTTGAGATCATGGGCATGATCAAGCGCGTTCCTGGCGAGGGTACGTATATCAGTGAACGCGCCTCTGCGGGTAAATATCCCCCGAAGAACATCCTCGAAAAATTCCTTGAAGACACGGAAAAGGTTGGCGGCTCATTTGAAGCCCTTGAGGCAAGAATGGCGATCGAGCCCTCCGTTACCGCCATGGCGGCCCGCAGAGCCGAGCCGGAACAGATCGAGAGAATGGAGACGCTGCTGGAGTCCTCCGGTGTCGCCCTGGAGGAGCATGACGTCAAGCTCTTTCTTGACATCGACCGGGATTTTCATATCGCGGTGGCGGAGGCGACTAACAACGAAACGCTGATATCCATAAGCAACGACCTCCTGAAGAGGGCGGACGTCCATATGTGGCGGCGCTATAAGGAGGACCTCCGGCTTCTTGAGAAGACGGTGGAGGCTCATAGGTTTATTTTAAACGCTATCAAAGAAAGGAATCCTACAAAGGCGTCGTTTTACTCCGAAAAGCATCTGGCGCGCTGCGTATAACGAGCGCCGCACTTAACACAAGAGGAGGGTGGATGCCCAAATAGTAACTGCATGAAGGGATGAACGTCATGCCTAAAAGGCATGAGGCAGATGTTTTGTTGCCTCAGAACGCTAAGACGAAGCTCTTTTTAGAGCCTCGTACTGTTGTTGTAGTGAGCCGAAGCAGTTAGTCGCTCTCTAGTGTGCGTATTTTTAAGGAGGTACTGTAATGAAGAAGAGATTTTTTGCGTTAATGATCATCATGCTGGCCGTAACGATGCTTGGCGGTCTCAGCTCTGCCGAGGCGGCGATGTCCGACAGATGGAGCGGGGATACGATCAAGATCGGCTATCTGGCCAACCTTACCGGTTCGGGAGCGTACACGGATATTCCGCCAAAGCTGGCGATAGAGGACTACATCAAAGAGGTCAACGCGAAGGGCGGCTGGCTTGGCAAGAAGCTGGAGCTTATCTCCTATGACGCCGGACGCGACGCGCTGACGGAATCGGTGACGGCCGTCAACAAGATGATCCAGCAGGACAAGGTCATCGCCATCGTCGGTCCCACCGGCAGCCGTTATGCGATACCTATCGTACAGCTCTGCAACGAATCGAAGACCCCCTGCATCACGATAGGGGCGACGAACGCCAAAGTCACGGTGAACGAGGACACCGGCGCCGTCCATCCCTATATGTTCAGAGTCTCATTCGCCGACTCCTACCAGGGGAGCGCGATGGCTAACTTTGCCTTTAAGGAACTTGGAATCAAAGAGGTGGCGACGATCGCCGGCGTAGACGACCTTTATGCGCAGGGCATCCTGAAGTATTTCACCGATGAATTTAAGCGGCTGGGCGGCAAGATTGTCAACGCGCAGTCTTATCAGACAAGCGACGTGGAGTTCCGCGCGCAGCTTTCGGCGATCGACAACAGCGGCGCCAAGGTGCTTTATTCCCCGGCGTGCGAATATAAATATGCCACGCTGATCGCCAAGCAGGCGGAGCAGCTGGGACTTGAGTTCACCTATCTCTTCCCGGACGGCGTCTACGCGCCGGAGCTGATGGAGACCGCCGGTCCCCAGGTTGAGGGCGCCTATCTTTCCACGCCGATGACCGACGACGCCCCTGAATATGCGGACTATAAAAAGGCCTTTGACGCGAGACATAAAAAGACCGGATATAAGGCCAATATCTACGCCTACTACGGCATGGACGGCATTATGCTCCTCGAGTGGGCTGTGAAAAAGACAAAGAGCTTCGACGGTGAGGTACTCAAAAAAGCTCTTGAGAGCGCAAAGAACGTTCCTCTGTTCACTGAGTCGTTCACCATCGATCCCAAGACCCACAATCCTCTGAATAAGAGCGTCACGATTCTTCAGATAAAAGACAGCAAGTATCATCACCTTAAGACGTTTAAGCCCACCAAATAAATGTCGCCGTTTCAAAACTTGAAGCTGTCGGAATAAGGGCGGCCCGCGCTGTCCCGGAGTCTGCAGAAATTCTGTGGTAAGCGGGGGCGGATGAAGATCCTCCCCGCTTTATCCTACAAACGGAGTTGAATAAAATAATGTCGACGCTTTTTATACAACAGCTTGTAACGGGATTTTCCATCGGCGCTATCTACGCGCTTCTCGCGGTCGGTTATGCGCTGATATACAGTATTTTTAAGTTTACCAACTTTGCCTTCGGCGCGATTATGATGTGTTCCGCATACGGCGCGTATTTTGTCGTCAAGAATCTGGGGATGACCTCTCTCGCCGCCGGCCTCTGCGGCGCCATCATAATAGGTATTATTATCTCTATAATTACTGAGCTGGTAGCCTATCGCTCGCTGCGCAGGCTGAAGGCCTCGCGTCTTTTTCTGATGATCTCCGCGATGGGCGTCAATATATTGCTCCAAAACCTGATGACGATATGGATGAGCGCAAATTTGAGGAGTCTGAACATCTCGCTGCCATTCAGAGTCCTGGCCGTTGGAAAAATCAAGATCGGCTCAATCGATATCCTGTCGCTGTTGGTCTCTCTGGCCGCGCTTGCCGTATTGTGGATCTTTATTGAGAGGACGAAATACGGGATCGCGATCAGGGCGAGCGCGCACGATACCGATACGGCCGGACTTATGGGCATCAACGTAAATAAGGTCTCGCTGATAGTGTTCGCGATTTCGGGAATCACCGCCGCGATCGCCGGTACCTTTACAGGGATGAAGTACGCGGTCTATCCCACGCTGGGCGCCATTTCCAGCAAAGCGTTTATTTCGAGCGTCATCGGCGGGCTGGGCAGCCTGCCGGGAGCGGTGCTGGGCGGTTTCATTCTCGGCGTACTGGAGACGATAATCTCCGGATATATCTCTTCCGCGTACCGCGACCTCTTCTCGTTTGGAATCTTGATTGTCGTGCTGGTCTTCCTCCCGAACGGAATTCTCGGGACCGACACCAGTGACAAACTGTAAGGAAGGTGAGTAGAGCATGTATATTTCTTCCCTCATGATCTTCGCCTGCGTAAACATAATCGCCGTCGCCGGACTGGTCCTGCTCACCGGATATACCGGCATCTTTTCCATCGGGCACGCCGGGTTTCTGGCGGTTGGGGGATATGCGGCCGTCATACTGTTCAAGCATTTCGGCGTTCCCTTCCTGCCCGCCCTTCTCTGCGGGGGAATCTGCGCGGTGATCGTGAGCGTGATTATTGGTTACCCGGCCCTGCGGAATAAGATGGCTGGCGACGCCTTTGCCATCGTCATGCTGGGCTTCGTCGCGGTAGTCCGCATCACCATTTCCAATATATACCCGTTTTTTGAGGGGGCCCACGGCATCTCCGATATACCGCGGCTGACCACGATATGGACCGTGCTTCCCATAACTGTGATAATGGTCTGGCTCATGAGAAATTTTTTGAAATCTCACTATGGAAAAAACTGTATCGCCATCAACCAGCAGGAGCTGGCCGCTGAAATGGTAGGGGTCGACACCGTTAAGGCGAAGCTGATCGCTCTGATGATAAGCGCCTTTTACGGAGGTATCTCCGGCGGGCTCTTTTCATTCTTCGCGACCTATATCGCCCCCACCACCTTTGCGGAGGCAAAATCCGACGATCTGCTGGCCGCGGTTGTTCTGGGCGGTATGTGCAGCCTCTCCGGGCCGATACTGGCGACGGTCTTTCTCGTTATTCTTCCTGAGGTCCTGCGCTTCCTGGTGCTCTGGCGCCTTGTCTTCTACGGCGCGGCCTTCGTTATCATCATGCAGTTCAAGCCCGAAGGCCTTATGGGATATCGGGAGATCTCCTTTAAATGGCTGGAAGATCTGTTTAAAAGGACAGGGGTGAAGACGAATGACTAGTCAGACGCCGATACTTGACGTCAGCCATATGAGTATCGCCTTTGGCGGACTGCGCGCGTTAGAGGATGTCAGCGTACAGGTAAACGAAAATGAGTTTGTGGGGCTTATCGGGCCGAACGGCGCGGGAAAGACGACCTTCTTTAACTCTATCACCGGCTATATAAGGCCTTCGGAGGGCAAGATCCTCTTTAACGGGGAAAATCTGGTGCGCAAGCCGCCCTCTAAGATCGCTAACTACGGCATCAGCAGGACCTTTCAGAATATCCGCCTCTTTCCCAAGATGACCGTACTTGATAATGTTTCCATCCCGATGCACAGCACGCCGAAGTATTCTGTGTGGGCGGCGATGCTGGGCCTTCCGTCGGTAAAACGAGTTCAGATCGATACCGAGAAGCGCGCGTTGGAATTTCTTTCGATAATGGGGCTCGTGGAACATAAGGACCGCCAGGCGGGCACGCTGCCCTACGGCCTGCAGCGCCGCCTTGAGATCGCGCGCGCTCTGGCGGCCTCTCCGAAGCTGCTTTTGCTCGACGAGCCGGCGGCGGGGATGAATAACGACGAGTGCAACGAGCTGATAGAGCTTCTGCGCGGCATTTACAAGACCTTCAACCTGACCGTCGTGATGATTGAACACCATATAGACATCGTGATGAAGCTATGTTCGCGGATCTATGTACTGAACCTGGGCAAGGTCCTGGCGGAGGGAACGCCGAAGCAGATCCAGACAGATCCCCAGGTCATCAAGGCCTATTTGGGAGAACGGAGGCGTAAAGCGTGAGCAAGTTCTTAGAGGTCGATTCGCTAAACGTATACTACGGCGGCATTCACGCCCTGCAGGACGTCTCTCTCTATATTGATGAGGGGGAGATCGTCTCCGTGGTCGGCGCCAACGGCGCGGGTAAGTCCACGCTCTTACGGGCCATCGCCGGAGATAAGGCGATAAAGTCGGGAACAGTTACATTCTGTGGGGAGCGTCTCCCCCATACCGCCTACGAGACGATGGCTAAGGGTATTTCGCTCGTTCCCGAGGGGCGGCGTATCTTCCCCAATCTGACGGTCAAAGAAAACCTTATTGTGAGCACCTTCAGCCGTAAGGACCCTAAAGAGTCGATAGAGAGAGACTTTGAAGAGGTGCTGGCGCTGTTCCCGCGGCTCAGGGAGCGCCTGAAACAGAGGGGCGGCACCCTCTCCGGCGGCGAGCAGCAGATGCTTGCCGTAGGGCGCGCGCTTATGGCCCATCCGAAGCTGCTTTGTATGGACGAACCCTCTTTGGGGCTCGCGCCGATCATCGTCGATGAACTCTTTGAAAAGATACTGCAGCTGAACAGGGAGAGGGGGCAGACGATCATGATCGTCGAACAAAACGCCTTTTTGGCCCTTGAGGTGGCCAACCGCGCCTATGTCATTAAGACCGGCAGCATTACCCGCGAGGGTACCGGCGCGGCGCTTCTCAATGACCCGTCCATACAGCAGGAATATTTGGGCATTCAGCAGCTGGCAGAGGATGAATAGCGTCTCCGCGCGGTTTATGGCGGTATTTCTGGGATAGATCAAAACTGTTCGGATATTCGAGCGGGTTATCAAAAGAAAGAGGGGACCATGATGGAAAAAAAGCAACTGCTCCAGGAAATCGAGGCTTTCGTTGAGAAAAATGAAAAAGACATCTTAAACGATATGGCCGAGCTGGTATCGAAGCGCAGCGTAAAGGGACCGGCGGAAGAGGGCGCTCCCTTTGGCCGCGGTCCGAGAAACGCCCTCGATTCCGCCATGGCGATTGCCGAACGCCTCGGTTTCGCGGTCAACGACGGCGACGGTTATGTGGGCTGGGCCGACCTTCCGGGAAAGCATGAAGAACACATAGGCGTTATCGCCCACGTCGACGTCGTTCCCGAGGGCGAGGGCTGGAGCTCCGATCCCTATGTTTTGACTGAGAAAGATGGCTGGCTGATCGGGCGCGGTATCAGCGACAACAAGGGTGCGGTGATACTCTCGCTCTACGCGGCGGCGTTCCTCGCGCGTTCCGGCAGACCCCTCAACTATGGAATCCGCGTAATGATGGGCTGCGACGAAGAGTGCGGCATGCACGACGTCCCCTACTATCTCGAGCGCAACCCGGAGCCGATCTTCTGCTTCACCCCCGATGTGGACTTTCCCGTCAGCATCGGTGAAAAGGGCATGTATGCCGGCGGCGTATTCTCCTCCGCGCCGGTCTTTACCAGCATTTCATCCTTCGCGGCCGGCAACGCGAGCAATTCCATCCCGGGCCGGGCCTCCTGCGTGGTCCACGCTCCCGGAAAGAGCTTCAAGGAGACGAAGGGAATCACCGTTACCCCCAAAGAGGACGGTTTGTTTTTAGTAGAGGCCCAGGGTATCGGCGGCCATGCGGCGCACCCGGACGGCAAACATAACGCTATTGGCATCCTGACCGATTTCCTGCTCGACAACGGCATCGGCGACGCCGACGAGAGACAGTTCTTAGAGCTGCTGCATAAAATCCATTCCAACGCCTACGGCGAGGGGCTGGGGATCGCCTGCACCGGCAAACTGCTGGGGCAGCTGACCAGCATCGGCGGCATCATCTCGCAGGAGGGCGGCGTCGTGCGCCAGGATATGAACATCCGTTATCCTGAGTGCGTCAGCGGCGAAGAGCTCAAAAAAGCCCTCTCCAAGGTGGCCGCCGCCCACAACGCACAGTTTGGCGGAGGAGAGATCCTGGAGCCATTCTATATCTCGCCGGATTCGCCCGCGATAAAGGTGCTGCTCTCAGCCTACACGGAGATAACGGGACATCCGGCCGAGGCCTATACCATGTTCGGCGGCACATATGCCAGACGCTTCAAAAACGCCGTGGGATTCGGCCCCGGAGATGATTACACTCCGCGCCCCTCATTCGTCGCCTCGGACCACGCGCCGAACGAAGCCTCATATATCCCCTCTCTCAAAGAGGCGCTTAAGGTTTACATACTGGCGCTCTGTCAGCTGCAGGATTTGGCCGCCGAGGAATTAAGGGGACGCTGAGCGGCGTCTCCGTCATACGGGCCGTCCGAGAGGGCAGGTATACGCGGCGCAATAGTGAGCGCCGCGGCAGATGGCTCCATACCCGCGTTCAGCGAATATAAATTACAGACAGACAAAAGCGCCCGCTTTGCCGGGCGAAACAAAAACAGGGAGGTCTTTACAATGTACGAAGGAAAGATCCATATTCACATCGAAAACAGCCGCAGTTCGTCTCCGATATTTATCGCCACAGAGGGGCATGTAAAGGCTCTTCTGAAGAAGAACGCCGATATAGTGGACAAGATTCATATAACCCTCGGCAGCAGCGTCGTGGACCCGGTGGAGCAGTGGACGGAAGAAGATCTCAAAGAATATTACGACTATATGAAGACGGCGGATATAATGGTTGGCTTCTGTTTCCCGACGAAAGACATGGCCTCCTACGCTCCAAACCTGCGCTGGATACACTTCATCAGCGCCGGTATTGAGCACGCAACCCCGTTTGACTGGGTGCCGGAGGGCGTGACCATCATAAACAACAGGGGCGTGCATCTGCCGAAATCGGGAGAATCCTTCGCGATGTTCCTGGCGATGCTCAACGCGCAGATGCCCTGCCTGGCTACTGCGCAGCGCAACGGCAAGTGGGACCGCATCTTCACCTCGGTGATCAAGGGGAAAAAACTCGTCATCTTCGGCGCTGGCAGCCAGGGCGGCGAAATCGCCAGACAGGCGCACAGAATGGGCCTCCGCGTGATCGCGATCGACCCCTATGTGAAGGAACATCCCTGCTGTGAGGCGGTATACGGAATCGACAGGCTGAAAGAAGAGCTGGCCGACGCCGATTTCCTGGCCATCGCCGCGCCGGCGACGGAGGAGACGCGCGGATTCTTCAACGAAGAGGTGCTGGGCTGGCTGCCGAAGCACGCGGGGCTGATGAACATCTCGCGCGGCGCGCTTCTCGACCACGACGCGCTCGACCGCAAACTGCGGAACGGCGAACTCTGCTGCGCGATCCTCGACGTCTTCGAGCCGGAGCCGCTGCCCGCCGATTCCATCCTCTGGAAGACGCCGAACCTGACCATTACGCCGCATGTCTCGTCCGATGACGTGATAAACTACATGCCGCTCACCTTAGACCTCACAATCGAAAACGTGCGCAATGAGCTGGCCGGTCGTCCGCTGAAAAACATCGTCGATATCAAAAAGGAATTTTAGTGCGCGGGGCGTCAGCCGCGCAGCGGAACAAAAACCGTCATTAATTCTGGAGGGATGTAAATGAGCAAAATTGGCTTCATCGGACTGGGAATCATGGGGGTGCCGATGGCAAAAAACCTGATTGCCGCGGGTTACTCCCTGGTCGTCTACGATATTGCGGAGGCCTCGGTCGAAAAACTCGTATCGGCGGGAGCGGAGCGCGGCTGTTCGCCGGCGGATGTCGCCGCGAAGGCGGGAGAGGTCATCATCACCATGCTGCCCAACTCGCCGCAGGTGAGCGAGGTCGTGCTGGGGGATAACGGCATCATCCACGGCTGCCGCGGGGGACAGGTTGTGGTCGACATGAGTTCGATCGCGCCGCTTGTCAGCCGTTCGCTGGGCGGCGCCCTCGCTGAACGCGGGGTGGAGATGCTTGACGCGCCGGTCAGCGGCGGGCAGGAAAAGGCCGAAAAGGGCACCCTGGCGATCATGGTCGGCGGCAAAAGCGAGGTCTTCGAGCGTGTTAAAGATATCCTCTCCAAAATGGGGGCCAGTGTCTCGCTTGTCGGTGAGCTCGGCGCGGGGCAGATCACAAAGCTTGTTAACCAGATGATCGTTGGAATAAATATCGCCGCCGTCGCCGAGGGTATGAGCCTCGCCAAGAGATGCGGCGTCGAGCCCCGCCGGGTCTTCGAGGCGATCCGCAAGGGACTCGCGGGGAGCCAGTGTCTGGAGGATAAGGCCCCGAGAATGTTTGAGGGGCGCTACGACCCCGGCTTCCGCATCGCTCTGCACATCAAGGATTACTGGAACGTGCTGGAGACAAGCCGCTCCATCGGCAGCTCCGCCCCCCTATCGGCGCAGGTTGCCGAGATGATGATCGCGCTGGCCGGCGAGGGAAACGACACCCTGGACCACGGCGCGCTGGGCCTCTACTATGAAAAACTCAACGGCGTGAGCCTCAGGGAGCGGGAATAGAGAATAGTCGCCCGCGGCGGCACCGCAGGCGGTGAAAATAAGTTATTGGCGGAGGCGCGCCCTCTTCACAAAAGAGGCTCGTCTCCGCCGTTTGTTTGAAATGCCGGGCAGAAAGCCGTTCGTAAATGGAATACAGGCTTATAAAAAATGGCATCCCGTACCCTGCGGTACAGAATGCCATACTATCGGCTGGCTCCTCGACGAGGACTCGAACCTCGAACCTAGTGGTTAACAGCCACCCGCGCTGCCGATTGCGCCATCGAGGAATATCAGGTCGAAAACTCGACAGGGGATATTATAGCACGCCAATGATTTTTGGCAACCCCCTAAAAACCCGTATCGGTGACGAATTCCGTTGGCTTTCGCGGAGAACGTCCGGCGCGATGCAAATAAAAACGGCGGCGGTCGGGGCTATCTCATCCCTGCCGCCGTGCCGTATGTTGTTTTGACGCCTGACCGATGGATTTATTTCTTTGACGTCTCAGCGGGAGCATAGGTTTCTTTCTGCCAGCTGAATGGCTCAAAGGAGTCCGAGCCCTCGGCTGTCTTCCAGCTCTCTTTGCGGGAGTGATAGATGAGAAGGGGCACGCCGACCGCGAGAAGGTTGCCGATTACGAGCAGGCCTACCCATTCCGTCGGGCTGCCGACAGGAATCTGTCCGGGCGGTATGAAGCCGACGAGGAAGGCCGCGAAGGCGCTGATGAGCCCTACGCCGCCGACGAGCCACATACCGAGCTCACCGCCGGGCACCTTGAAGGGGCGGGGGGTGTTCGGCTCTTTGATGCGCAGCTTAATGAAGGCCGCGAACATCAGCATGTACATGATAAGGTACATCGTGACGGTAAGGGCCGAAAGTATCTGATAGGCCGCCTGCACCGAGGGGAGCAGCACGAAGATGACGGAGAGTATGGTGACGATCGCCGACTGGAAATAGAGAATGTTCACCTGCACTCCGTGCTTGTTGGTCCTCTGAAGGATGGGCGGCAGATATCCCGCTTTACCGACGGCGAGGATACCTTTGCTTGGTCCCGCGATCCAGGTATTGACTCCCGCGAAGACTCCGAGGGCGAGGCAGATCGAGACGACCGGCGAGAGCCACTCGAGGCCGAAGGCCTGGAAGAGGTTGCGGTAAGCGACAAGCAGGCTCTGCGTGAGGTTGATATCCTTCTGCGGGATGACAAAACCGATCGCCAGCGTTCCGAAGACGAATATGGCTACCGTGATGCCCGCGGAGATGAGTATCGCGAGAGGGTAGTTTTTCTCGGGGTTGTCAACTTCGTTGACATGGACCGCCGAGACCTCCATTCCCGCGTAAAAGAGGAATATGCTCACCGCGAGAGAGAGATTGCTGAAGTTTCCCAAATCGGGAATCAGGTCGCTGGCATGCAGCGGCATATAGATCGTATGTCCCGTCACGTAGTAGAGTATGCCGAGAATGATGAGGATCGCCGCCGGAATGACGGTGCCGATGAGGGTCCCCCATTTGCTTATCGCTCCCGAGAGTGACATCCCCCTGAAATTCATCAGCGTCGAGCCCCAGTAGAAGACAAGGACGATCGCCAGGGTGTACATTTTATTTGCCGCTAGGGCCGAGTCGCTGCTGGGGTCCATTCCGATGTATGCCACGGAGACCGCGGCAAATGTTAAGACGGTCGGGAACCATATTGTATTCTGCATCCACTGGAGGAAAATAGCAACAAAGCCGAACCTGCCGCCAAATGCCTCTCCGACCCATCTGAACACGCCGCCCTTCTGCGGCCACGCGGTCGCCATCTCCGCCGCGGCGAGCGCTACGGGGATTAGGAAAAATACCGCCGCGAATATATAGTAGAATACGGACGAAAGGCCGTATTCCGCCTCTGCCGGGAGACCGCGCAGACTGACTATCGCGGCCACGTTCATCATCGCCAGCGTAAAGACACCGATCGTTCCGCTCTTTGAGCCGGATGACGGTTTATTTTCAGTACTCATTATGACCTTCTCCTTTCAAAAATTTTTCTGATAAATATTCCGAAAAAGCCGGATTGACCGGCCTTTTCGGAAAAGTATTGTGTTTGTTTGCCGTTATTTCCTGTTTATGAGTGTTTAAAGTTTCCGGTCTCAGCTTCCGTAAGAGGTTTTGCGACGGGATGAGCCTTGAAATATTCAAGCGCCCTCTTCATATCTTCGACGAGGAGCGAGGCCATATCGATGTTGAAGCCCTTCCTGACGAGGATACGCTGAACGACGATGTTCTGCGCGTCCGCTGGGAGCGAATAGGCGGGAACCTGCCAGCCCCTTGAGCGGAGCTTGTCGGCGAGGTCGTAGAGCGAGAATCCGGGTTTCACGTCGTCGCGGAATTTCCAAGTACAGCCGGGAACGCCGCCCTCTCCGTCATAGACCATCTCGAAGATGCCGAACTTCATGATCTCGTTCGCGAGATACTGGCCGGTCTCGGCGCATTCCTGCTGAATCTTCGTGTAGCCCTCTTTGCCGAGGCGGATGAAGTTGTAATACTGGCTGACGATCTGTCCCGCGGGGCGTGAGAAGTTGAGGGCGAAGGTCGGCATGTTGCCGCCAAGGTAGTTGACATAGAAGATGAGCTCTTCGGGGAGGTCGGACACCTCTCTCCACATTACCCAGCCCACACCGAGGGGCGACAGACCAAATTTGTGTCCGGAGGCGTTGATCGATTTTACACGCTCAATGCGGAAGTCCCAGACCAGGTCGCGGTGGATGAAGGGGGCGATGAAGCCGCCGCTCGCGCCGTCAACGTGGATGGGGATATCAAGTCCGGTCTCCTGCTGGAGCTTGTCGAGAGCCGCCGCTATCTGTTTGACCGGTTCGTACTGGAGCGTGAAGGTCAGTCCGAGCGTGGGGACGACGCAGATGGTGTTTTCGTCGACATACTTGACTACCTCTTCCGGCGTCATGCAGTATTTGCCGGGCTTCATTGGGATCTGGCGCTGTTCGATATCCCAGTAGCGGGCGAACTTATCCCAGCAGATCTGTACCGCGCCGGTGACGATGTTCGGCTTGTCCGTGGGTTTTCCCTGCGCCTTGCGCTTCTTGCGCCAGCGCCAGAGCGCCGCGAGTCCGCCGAGCATTGCCGCCTCGGATGATCCGGTCGTCGAGGTGCCGATGGTGTTGGCCTCTTCCGGTGAATTCCAAAGGTTGCCGAGCATACGGACGCAGCGCGCCTCAAGTTCGGCCGTCTGAGGATATTCGTCCTTGTCGATCATGTTCTTGTCGATACATTCGTCCATGAGCTTATGGGTCTCGTCGTCGAGCCAGGTCTGGCAGAATGTGGCAAGGTTCTGTGAAGCGTTGCCGTCGAGTACGAGTTCGTTATGGATCGCCTGATAGGCATCCTGCGGATTCATCTCCGCCTCTGGGAACGCGTCCTTGGGCAGCAGGCTGCTCATTGCCGCTGAGCCGAATGTCGGGTCAATGGCTCTGTGTTCATATTCCTTCTGGTAAAGTGACATTTTAAAAATCCCTCCTGTTAAATGTCGTCTGACACAAATGTAACTAATGATACGTACCGAAATTTTGTTTTTCGTCTTTCCGTACCGTATGCACCGAGTATAGTTCGAAGCCCTATTTCGCAAAAAATAGTTTTTGCCGAATGTCCGCTAGGCAAAAAGCATGTAATGGCTGTACGTAATTAAACATGTATAAATTGTAAAAAAAGAATAAGATTATAGTTAGAGTTCCGCTTTTACTTAAAATTAATAAAGAAAATACCGAATCTAAAGGAGTGGCTCCTATATGGATATGCCGACAAGAAAACAGGAAAAAGCCTATGAAAAACTAAGTCCCTTTGAAGTGAAAAACGTCCTTATCGATATGGCGTCAAAGCATGCCCGCGCGACATCTTCCGCGATGCTCAACGCGGGGCGCGGCAATCCGAACTGGATTGCGACGGATGCGCGCGAGGCCTTTTTCACCCTTGGCCGCTTCGCGATGACCGAGAGCCGCCGCGTTTGGGACGACGGCATCCTCGCTGGACTGCCGGAGAAGGAGGGGATCGGCGCGCGCTTCGCCAATTGGCTCGGTGTCAACTCCATGTTGCCGGGCGCCGACTTCCTGCGGCGTTCCTTCCAGTATGGCCTCAACATCCTCGGCTTCGACGCCGACGAGTGGGCCTTTGAGCTCTGCGACGGCATTCTGGGCGGCCATTACCCGACGCCCGACAGGATGATGCCCTGCTGCGAGGGAGTGGTGCGCGAATACATTATCGAGGAGCTTGAGCAGGGAAACAGACAGAATCAGGATTTCGACCTCTTCGC